>DASVQJ010000216.1:0-24865 GCA_036389235.1 Pyrinomonadaceae bacterium
GCCGGTGGCGCGCTTCAGCCGCGAGCAGTTGAAGGCGTTGGCGAAGAGACGGAGTCGAGCAAAGAGCCAGCTCACGGCCCGAGTATGACCACTGACATTTTCGCTTGGGCGTTAACTGACATTTTCGCTTGGTCTAAACACAGAAATCATTGCTGAGATTGGGAGACGGAACAAACGTGGTCTTCCCCCTCCGGAAGCGCTCCATCCCCGGCAGGTCGGGGCTGGCGGAGGGAGGCTTGGTTGCGGCGCTTCGGCCGCCTCGTGCCTTTTGCGCCGCGCTTGAATTAGAATCGCGCTGGCCTTTCAAGCTCTCGTCAGGACGGTTCGAGTGCTAAACAAACCTTTTCGCCCTCTCGGGACAAACTCGCGCAGGAAGATGTCGAGGTTAAGGAACACGTTCGGTGCCCCGTTGAGCGCGCCGCTTGTCGCGATGCTCGCGGTGTTCGCCGCGACGGGCGCGGCCGCCGAAGACTGGCCACAGTTTCGCGGCCCGGACGGGAGCGGCGTTTCCGTCTCGACAGGGCTGCCGGAAGTGTTCGGCCCCGAGAAGAACGTGGTCTGGAAGACGCCTCTGCCGCCCGGCCATTCTTCGCCGGTGCTGACGCGCGACCGCGTGTTCGTCACCGCGTACGCCGAGGAAAAAACGGTCGGCGGTCAGCAATCGGCGGGCGGCACGAAGGGGAACCCCCGCGAGAAGAATCATAAGCTGCTGGTCATCTGTCTTGACCGTCAGACGGGAAGGCTGCTTTGGCAGCGGGAGGTGCCGCGGGCGCGCGAGGGCCGTTTGCAGAACGTCAACAACCCCGCCTCGCCGAGCCCCGTCACGGACGGCACGAACGTCTACGTCTTTTTCCAGGAGTTCGGGCTGGTCTCTTACGACGGCGCCGGCAAGGAGCGTTGGCGGCTCCCGCTCGGGCCGTTCAATATGTTCTACGGGTTCGGGGCGTCTCCCATCCTCGTCGATGACAGAGTGATCCTGCCCGTCGATCAAGACAGCCCCAGTTCATACCTGGTCGCGGTGGATAAGAACAGCGGGCGCGTGCGTTGGAAGGTCGAGAGGCCCGCGGTCATCTCGGGCTACTCGACGCCGATTATTTACCAGCCGAAGCAGGGGCCGAAGCAGATTGTCGTCCCCGAGTCGTTCCAGCTCTCGGCCTACTCGGTCGCGGACGGCAAAAGAGTCTGGTGGGTGCGCGGCCTGGCGTGCGAGATGAAGTCGATTGCCAGCAGCGACGGGGAGTACGCGTACATCAACGGCTGGGGCTTCCCGCAGAATCAGCCGGGGGAGCAGATCGGCACTGTCCCCTTTGAAGAGGCGCGGGCGAGGTACGATAAGAATAACGACAGGTTAATCGAGAAGTCGGAGGTCGCGGGCGCGGAGAAGATGGACAAGATGTTGAAAGCCGCCTTCGAGGCGTTCGACATGGACCGCGACGAGAAGTTGAACGCGAAGGATTGGGAAGTGTTCCGCGGCATGATGGCTTCGGAGAACGGCCTGCTCGCAATCAGACTGGGAGGGCAAGGCGACCAGACGGCGACCGCGATTCGTTGGCGCTATCAGAGGCCGGTGCCGCAGGTGCCCTCCACGCTTCTCTACAAAGGCGTCTTATACATGGTCAACGACAGCGGGATTCTGCTCTCGTTCGACCCGGCGACCGGTAACGTAATCAAGCAGGGCCGCCTGCATGGCGCTATCGATAAGTACTTCGCGTCGCCGGTGGCGGCCGACGGCAAGGTGTTTCTGGTCGGCCAGAACGGCCAGGTGTCCGTGGTGAAGGCCGCGGGCGACTGGCAGGTGCTCGCGGTAAACGAGTTGGACGACGAGGTCTTCGCCACACCGGCGATTGCGGACGGGCGGGTCTACATCAGGACTCGCAGCGCGCTTTATAGTTTTGGCAAATAAAGCCCGTCGTTAGCGGGGGCGCGGCGCCCGGTACGCCCTTCGACCTCCCGTCGTCTAAAAACCATTCGCCCAGGTGCGGCGCGAGGCCGGAGAGGGCTCTGACGGCCACGACGGGCTCGCGTCTGTCGTTCTACTCGCCCATTAACCCAAGCAAGTTCGCTCGTCGGCTCGTTCGTAAATCCTATCCACTGAGGAATGTTTCTGTGAACAAGCGCCTGCTCTTAGCAATTGTCATCTGCGTCTCGCTGGGACGCGCCTCGGCACAAGTAACACCGAAGGCGGTTGCGGATGATTACAACCGCATCTTCAAGGCAGTTAAATGGCGTTCCATCGGCCCGTTTCGCGGCGGGCGTTCTGTCGCCGGCACCGGCGTCGTGGGCGACCCCAGAACTTATTACATGGGGACGACCGGCGGCGGCCTCTGGAAGACGGACGACATGGGCATCAGTTGGCGGAACATCTCGGACGGTTATTTCAAGACCGGTTCGGTGGGGGCCGTCGCCGTCGCCGAAAGCGACCCGAACGTCGTCTACGTCGGGATGGGTGAGCACGCGGTGCGGGGTGTGATGACGCACCACGGGGACGGCGTGTACAAGTCGACCGACGCGGGAAAGACCTGGAAGCAGGTCGGGCTGGAACTGACTCAGCACATCTCCCGGGTCGTCGTCGACCCTAAAAACCCGAACGTCGTCCTCGTCGCCGCGCAGGGCGCCCTCTACAGCAAGTCGGCGCAGCGGGGCGTCTATAAATCCAACGACGGCGGGGCCACCTGGAAGAACGTCCTCTTCGTGGACGAGAAGACCGGCGCGGCGGAGTTGTCGATGGACATGACCAACCCGCGCATCCTCTACGCGGCGATGTGGGAGCACGGCCGGCTCCCCTGGAAGGTCATCAGCGGGGGGCCGGGCAGCGGTCTGTATAAGTCAACCGACGGCGGCGAGACGTGGGAGAAGTTGAAGGAGGGTTTGCCGGAGGAGATGGGCAAGATGGCGATTGCCGTCAGCCGCTCCAACCCGGAAACGGTTTACGCGCTGATCGAAAGCGATTCCGAGAAGGAGGGGGGCGGCCTGTTCGTCTCGCGCGACGCCGGGAAGAAATGGAGCCGGATCACCAACGACCACCGTCTGGTGCAGAGGGCGTGGTACTACATCGAACTCTTCATCGACCCGAAAGACGAAGAGACCGTCTACGTGTTGAGCGCGCCGGCCCTGCGTTCGACCGACGGCGGCAAGACGTGGGAGACCCTTTCGGGCACGCACGGCGATTACCACGACCTCTGGATCAACCCGGACAACCCGCAGAACTTCATCATCTCGAACGACGGCGGCTCCGCGATCACCTTCAACCGCGGGAAGAGTTGGAGCACGCAAAGCAACATGCCGACCGCGCAGTTCTACCGCATCAACGTGGACAACCAGTTCCCCTACCGCATCTACGGGGGCCAGCAGGACAACACCTCCGTCTCCATCGCCAGCCGGGAGCTTGGCGGCGGCGGGATTACCCCGGCCAGTTGGACGCCTTCCGCGGGCGGCGAGAGCGCCTTCCTCGCGTTCGACCCCGAAGACCCCCGGTACGTCCTGGGCGGGAGTTACCAGGGGACGATTGAGGTACTCGATACGAAAGCGAAGGCGGGCACCGGCATCATGGCCGCGCCCATTCAATACCTCGGCATGGACGCGAAGGATTTGAAGTACCGTTTCAACTGGAACGCCCCGATCATCTGGAGCAGACACGAGCCCAACACCTACTACCACGGCGCGCAGTACCTTTTGAAGACGAGTGACATGGGCAGGACTTGGAAAGAGGTCTCGCCCGACCTCACGCGCAACGAGAAGGAGAAGCAGGGCAGGGGCGGCGGGCCGTACACGAACGAGGCGGTCGGCGCGGAGAATTACGGCACGCTCAGTTACGTCGTCGAATCGCCGCACGAGAAGGGCGTGCTCTGGACGGGCAGCGACGACGGGCTCGTCCAACTGACGCGGGACGGCGGCGCGAACTGGAAGAACGTCACCCCGAACGGTCTGGCGGAATGTTTAATCAACGCCATCGAGGTGTCGCCGCACGACAAGGCGACCGCCTACATCGCGACGACCCGTTACAAGTTCAACGACCACACGCCGGGCCTGTACAAGACCACGGATTACGGCAACACCTGGACGAAGATCAACGACGGCCTGCCGGCCAACGCCTTTACGCGAGTCGTCCGCGAGGACGACGTGCGCAAGGGCCTTCTCTTCGCGGGCACCGAACTCGGCCTCTTCATCTCCTGGAACGGGGGCGGGAACTGGTCGCCGTTCCAGTTGAACCTGCCCGTCACCCCCATCACCGACCTGCGGGTTCACAAGGGGGACTTGATCGCCGCCACGTCGGGGCGGTCGTTCTGGGTCCTGGACGACCTGGGCCTCATCCGGCAGTACAAAAAAGAGACGCCCGCTTTCGCCATCTACCGGCCTGAAGACGCGCACCTCGTCAACGGGTCGAGCGACCTGGACCAGCCGGGGGAGGAGTTCACCGGGGCCAACAGATTAAGAGGCGTCAACCCGGCGACCGGGGTGGTGTTCTACTACCGTCTGCCCGAGTTGGCGAAGACCGACGAGATCACGTTGGAGATCAGGGACGCGGCAGGGAACGCCGTCCGCCGCTACTCTTCAAAAGCGGACGACAAGTTCAAGAAGTATGACGGCGGCCCGAAGGCGGAGCCGCTGCTGCCCAAAGCTCAGGGGCTGAACCGGTTCGTGTGGGACATGCGTTACGCGACGATGCCGGGCGTGCCGCTGGTCTACATCGAGAGCAGTTACGGCGGGCATAAAGCCCCGCCGGGGAAGTACCGCGCCGCTTTGAAAATGAAAGAACAGACGGTCGAAACCGAGTGGGAGATTCTGGCCAACCCGCTCTACACGACGAGCGCCGCCGAGTACGGCGAGTATCACCGAGTCATGTCGGGCATGGAGACGGAGTTGGCGTCGATGCACCGCCTCGTCAACAGCCTTTACGAAAAACAGAAACAGCTTGAGTCGCTGCTCGGCTCGTTACCCGCCGAGGCGAAATTCGGCCCCATCAAGAAGGAGGGCGAGGCGCTGTTGAAGAAACTGAAGGCGTGGGACGAAGACATGGTGCAGCGCAAGTCGAAGGCGTACGACGACGTCGAGAACTTCCCCAACAAGTTCACGGCCAATTACATGTTCCTGATTAACCAGACGGAAAGCGATTTGCCCAGGGTGAATCAGCCGTCGCTTGATCGGCTGAGGCAGTTGAATCAGGAATGGGCTGCCTTGAAAGCAAGGGCCGAGGAGATGAACGACAGAGACATCCCGGCGCTTAACAAACGTTTGTGGGACGCCGGACTCGGGGCCATCTGGAGGGAATAGAAGCTAGAGCGGTTCTCATCCGGGTGGGTATGAAGTGAGCTTTCCACACGGAGACACGGAGACACGGCTCGAAGAGAATAGCTCAACAAGCTGTGTCTCCGTGTCTCCGTGTCCCTGTGTTAAATCGCTCCCGGCTTCACTCAACTGCCAACCGCAATAGACCTCCGTCAGCTCAAATCAATCTTTGCAACGGAACCGTGAGCGGAGCCAGCCGGCCATGTGTTCGAGGGCGGTCGTCACTCTACCTTCCCCTGTTCCGGGAGCAACAACGCGTCCCTGACCTCTCCGCCCTCGGCCGATAGTTCATGCAGCGGGCGCCGGACAGCTTCGACGCGCCCGTCGGGGTAGTAGATCAAACCCCCGCCCGTCGGGATGCCGATGCCTTTAGCGGCGCCGCCCAGGAGTCGGACGGCCCTCCGGAGGCCGCCCCATCCCCGCCCTTCGTCGTGTGCGTCTATGACAAAAGGGAGCAGCCCGAACGTACCCAACAGCCCCGCGGTTGACGCCCCGCTCTCCGGGAGCCCGTACAGCCCGAGCTGCGCGGCCCCGGCGGAGACGCCCATCAGGACGGCCCCCTCGTAATACCTCCTGACGACGAACTCCCTCATCCCCGTCTCGACGAACACACCCCAGCCCCTTTCGACGTCGCCCCCCGCCAGCAGGATGAGGTCGGCCTCGTTCAGGAACGATTGATCTTCCGGCGGGAAGGAGCGAGTAATCATTCGACAGTTATGAACGCCCGCGCCGGCCATGGCCGCCTCGAAGATGGAATAGTATTCGGGGGCGTCGCCGTTGGAGGCGCCCAGGTACGCGGCCCCGGGCGAGGCGCGCGTCACGAGCCGGCGGACCGAATCGAGGAAGAGACTTCCGCCGTCGCGCCAGAAGAGGAGCTGGCTGTCGGCGAAGAGGTAAATCGGCTGTGGCTTAGGCTGCACGTCCGGAACACTCAAAGCCTGGATGAGACGCGGGCAAGGCGCTTAATCAACCCGGAGAGAGAGCCAGCGACAGCCTCGCCCACGCGCCGGCCGCGTGGGCGGCGCGCGCGTAAGCGTTCTCGAGCGGGAGGTTGGTCTCGTCCCAGAGTTCGACCTGATAACCGGGCAAGACCCTCTGCCAGCTCTCCATGCGCCGCCGGTTGAGGCCGCCCGGCGGGCTCGGGCCGAACCGGCAGTAATGAATTTTTTTCGGAATCATGGGCTCTGTCTCGCCGCGGCGCCGGCCCTCGCGATTATAGGCGAAGCGCGGCGGGCGGACTAAACGGGCGTTGCGCCGGCCCGCCGGCGTGGGGCCGGCCCGCTATTGACTTGGGCGGGGCACGGCATTATCTTTACCGCGCTTTTTCTCAGCTCGTCGTCGTGCCCGCCGCGGCGCGCGTTCCGCTTCGACGCCGCGGCGACCGCGGCCGCCTCTTCACAGGTCTGCTGCGGCCCGGCCGCCTGCCCGCCGCGCGGGAGGCCGGCGGGGCTTTGCGGGGCGGTCTTACTCCTGACAGGTCGCAGGGAACTCACGTTACGCAAAAACGCACACGCCCCGACGCAGGAGGGGCGTCCCGTCTCATCAACGAACTCTGCGGCGGCCGGGGCCGCTCCGAGTCCCGGGCGGCCCGACTTCCTGGCGGCACCTTATGAAGTGCACGGACAGCGTGAAGAACGATTTCAAGCACGCCTTCGGCCACCTCTGGTCCGAGGTGAGCCGGCAGCTCCGCGGCAGGAGCCGGGGCCACTGGCTGACGGTCGTGGTGCTCATCGCCGTCGGCACGTTCCTCGGGGGCAAGCTGGGGGAGCAGAACATCTGGATCGAGTGGCGCTATAAGATTTATCAATCCTTCCTCCAGCACGTGACGCCGCGCCGGGCGCACCCCAAGAGGACGGCGATGGTCTTGATCGGCGACCAGGAGTATTGGAACGGCCCGTTCGCGAGGCGGTATCCGCTCAAGCGCGACCTCCTGGCGCAGTTGCTCCGGAAGATAGAGGCGGCCAACCCCGAGGTCATCGCGCTCGACATCGACCTCAGCTCGCCCGCGCCCCTCGCGAGCCCGGACGAGCTGGTGGAGTACCGGGCCGAGACCCTGGAGCTGCTCGACGCCGTCAAGGCCGTCTCCCGCAACCGCACGGTCGTGCTGGCGAAGGGGATACTGGACGCCGGCCACGGGGCGGGGTACGAGCTGGAGCCGGCCGTCTTTGACAGTTATGACTTCGAGGGCGGCGACGTGCGGAAGGGTTACATCTCGCTGCCGACGGACGTGCGGCGCGTGCCGCTGGCGATGCCGCTGCGGGGCGGCGGGGAGCACGACTCGCTGGCCTCGGCGATAGCCGGCGCCGTCGACGAGCGGGCGGTCGAGGACGCGCGGGCGCGGGAGCACGACTCGCTGCCGTACGGGAGCTTCATCCCGCCCGAAGAGTTCGTCCGGCGCTCGGCGGGCGAAGTCCTCGCGGCGGAGCCGGAGGCGCTGAGGAAAGACCTCGGCTTCAAGGTGGTCATCCTGGGCGGCGCCTGGCACAAGTTCGGCCTCGAACGCGGGCCGAAGAACGACGAGCACATGAGCCCGGTCGGCGCGGTCTACGGCGCGTTCATCCACGCCAACTACGTCGAGGCGTTGCTGGACTCCAGGACTTACAACCCGATTGGCGAGCGCGCCGCGGTGGCGATTGAGGTCACCATCTCCGTGCTCCTGGCCCTCATCCTCAGCCTGCACATCCGGCTGTCGGCGAAGCTCGTCGCGGCACTGATCTTCTGCCTGGTGATGATGGCGATCACGTACGTCTCGTGGCAGAACCTGGGGATGTTCTTCGACTTCTTCATCCCCGTCGTGCTGCTGGTCGTCCACGTCCTCGTCGAAAAATTCCGCGAGTAGGGCGCGTGTCGCGGACGTCACACGGCGGGCGCATGAGTTAGGAGGTGGTGCGTTGCGGCTGATGATTCTGGCAGCGTTGGTGGTCGCCGGCTCGGCCCTGGCGGCCTGCGAGCACGAAAAGCACGGGCCGATCAACACGAACGGCAAGGCCGGGGTGGCGCAGGGCCCCGCGAACTCCGACGGGGCGCAGCCCGCGCAGCGCGCGCACGCCACGCCGGAGGCGACCCCGGGGCGGGAGGAGGAGCCTGACCGCGACACGCCGGCCGGGCCGGGGGGCATCCAGGCCGAGAGGGGAGGGGTGCCGCTCACGTCGGGCGGGTTGCTCGAAAGGGTGGCCGGGACGTGGGAGATGGAGACGGCCAACGGCGTCAGGTGGACGCTCTTCGTCAGCGGCGACGAGGGGAAGCTGCGGGCCGAGTTCGCCGAGTCGGGCGAGCGCGTCGTCGTCTTCCAGCGGATCGACGTCAGCGAGACTCCGCAGGGGCTGCTGTTGACGGGCTCGGATGTCACTTACGTCGGCAGCTACACACAGAAGCATAACTATTCCGCCGACCGGCTCCTCTTCCAGCCCCAGCCCGGCGGGGAGTTCCGCGTCCTGGAGAGCGACGGGGTCTACTCCAAAGAGTGGAGGCCCGTCAGCGTGAAGTCACACCTCCCCGAGTAGCCTGGAGCGCTCAAGGGGGCGGTCGGCCTGTTCGCGCGCCGCCGCGGCGCGCGGCGACCGCGGAGAGGCAGGCGTCCGCGCGACCCGGCCCCGCCGGCGGGCATGATTTAGACACCCGTCAGTCCGTAAAAGTGTTGACAGGAGGCCGGAGATTAGCCTACTTTGCATCCGTACCAAACATGTCCGGCGGGCCGTACCCACCGCGCGGATGCTCTCACGGAGGGAGGGGGAGTGACGCCCGCCCCGTCCCGCTGTCGTCGCCTTAGTGGGACAAAGCCTGTCAACGTTCTCATGTGAGTACCTTCGAAGTGCTGGCATCCCGGGTTCGCGGGCGCGACCGGTCAACACCCGCTTCGCTCACACAATCTGCCGAAACTCGACCGGGTCGCGGGTCTTGCTATTTGTCTCTCGGGAATTCCCGTCTGGTATTAACGGCGCCGGGAAACGTTTTCGCGCGGCGGCCGGGAGGAGTTCCCCGGCGCCGACCGTCACTTAAGCGCCCCCGCGTGTGCGGCGGCGCCGACCCGACCGGTCACCCCGCCGGGCGGCTTCGAATCGAACGTCACGTATGACACAGGCGGAAGAAACGTGGTCTGACGACGCGCCCCGGCGCGCGCGGAAGCGTCTGCCGTGTGCGGCGCGCGCCGCGGCCGCCCTGCTGCTTCTGTTCGCGCCGTCGGTCCGTGCGCAGGGCGGCGACTCGGTAGACCTCAGCCGGGACTTCCCCACGCTCGCGCCCAGGGCGCGGACGCAGCAGTCCGCCCAGTACGTGATCGTGGTCGATTACTCGGACTCGATGAAGGATTTCTGGGGCGACGTCCGGGGCGCGGTGATGTCTTTCCTCGACTCCGTCCCCGACGGCGACTACGTCTCCTTCGTCACCTTCGGCGAGGGGGTCGGCGGGCCGACGCCGCGGCCCATCAACGGCGACACGCGCGCCGCGCTCAAGAAGGAGGTCGAGGGGCTGGGGGATCCGAAGCAGCAGTTCACGGACCTCGGCGAGGGGGTGGAGAAGGCGCTCGACGAGCTGAACATGCCGAACGGCAGCAGGCTCAAGTTCGTATTCATCCTCTCCGACTTCAGCAACTTCCCGTCGCCGGGCAGCCGCTACAAGGTGGCGACCCCGCAGAGCGAGCCGTGGGTCAAGCTCGCCGAGCGGCGGAGGAACGAGCAGGCCGCCAACATCGTGCAGGCGTACGGGCTGCTGCTCCCGATGGGCAAGAAGGTCGGCGAGCACTTCGATGTCGTCAAGGCCGTCTTCCCCGACATGGAGCGCCTCGCCGTCAGCAAAGACACGCTGCGCCCGTGGTTCGAGCGGCGCAAGGCCGAGATACAACGCGACAAGCTGCGCGCGGCCGTCGAGCTCGACGCCGGCCGCGCGCCCTTCGAGGTCAGGGAGGTCAGGCAGTCGGGCGACCGGCTCGTGGCCGTCGTCGAGTTCGCGCCGGGACGCATCGTGGACACGAGGGCCGTCTACGACCTCAAGGTCGAGGGGCTGGACGCGGGCTCGCTCGGGCCGCTGCTGAGGCCGTCCGAGGCCCCGCCGGGGCGCCTGCTGCCGCCCGAGGGCGAGCCGCGGACGGCCGAGCTGCCGCTGGCGCGCGTCGGCGGGCGTTCGAGCCTCGTCGGGTGGAGCAAGGGCGACCGCGTGAGCTTCAGCGCGACGGCGCGGCAGGATTTGGAGCCGGCCGACGAGCTGCGCCGGATGAACCTGGACGCGCAGCCGCGGTTCGCCTTCGCCGCGAAGGACGTGCCCGTGACCCTGAGCGGCGGCTGGGTGCCGCTGTGGGCGCTGCTGGCCGCGGCGGCCGTGCTCGCGCTCGTCGGCTACGGGCTCTTCCAGTTCCTCCGCCCCGAGTACATCGTCGGCGAGATCGGCGTGGCGGGCGAGGGGGCGCCGGTCGTCATCCGGCGGGGGCAGCGGCTGAAGTCCTTCGAGGTCGGGCAGACGGACGGGGAGAAGGGGCTGCCGGTGAAGGTCTCCGGCCGCCCCCCGAAGTGGACGCTCGCCTTCGAGTCCTTCCAGCCGCTCCAGCGCGAGCGCGGCGTCTACGTGAAGGTCTTAAACGGGGAGGGCACGCTCGTCAGGCGCAAGCGGGGCGGCGACGAGGAGGTCGCCGTCAGCGACCAGAAGTGGGAGCGCATCCCGCGCGGCTCGACCGTGAGGATCGGGGGCAAGACCATCAGCTTCGACTGAAGCGGGCTCCGGGGGACGGAGCGCGGCAC
Organism: Pyrinomonadaceae bacterium; assembly: GCA_036389235.1. Classification (GTDB taxonomy): domain Bacteria; phylum Acidobacteriota; class Blastocatellia; order Pyrinomonadales; family Pyrinomonadaceae; genus QHXN01. The sequence continues at coordinate 11,016 of DASVQJ010000216.1, forward strand.
CAGACAAGGAGAATCGCATGCCAGACAACGGAGTTTTCATCGGGCTGGGCGGGGCCGGCGTCACGACGACCGCGCACCTCAAGGCGAAGCTGCTGCGCGCCGCCGGGAGCAGGGAGAAGCTGCGCGAGCACGCCCGCTTCATCTTCATCGACACGGCCACGCGCCACATCGAGCGGCTGAACAACCAGTACCGCAAGGAGTTCAGCAACGAGTCGATCATCACGCCCGAGGAGCACGTCAACCTCGGGAACGTGAACCCCTGGGAGATCTTCACCTCGGCCCAGGAGGACATCAAGAACGGCCGGATCGACCAGCACAACCAGCACCTCATCAACTTCGTCGACCCGAAGAGCGCCAACGATTTCAACCCCCGCCCGCTCGACGAGGGGGCGAGCGCCAACCGCCAGCAGGGGCGCGTCGCCATCTGGGACCGGCGGCTGGAGATTCAGAACAAGATCATGCAGGCCGTGCTCGACCTCAAGAACATCGCCAACGAGGAGGCCAACGCCCACCCCATCCCGTTCTACATCCTGAGCGGCACGGTCGGCGGCACGGGCAGCTCGGCCTTCCTCGACGTGGCCTACATCCTCGACCGCGAGGTCAAGAAGCAGTCGCCGGGCTGGGGCGACCCGAAGATCCGCGCCGTCCTCTTCATGCCCCAGTGGTACATCCAGCAGTACCAGGCCAAGCCCGCCCCGCAGCACATCATCGAGAACTACCAGTCGAACGGGGCCGCCTTCTTCGACGAGCAGAGCTACTTCCTCGCCGACTACTACTCGGGCGTCGGCGACGGCCGGGGCGAGAAGTTCTCCGCCGTCTGCGTCGACCCGGCCATCGACCGCGAGCTGGGGCCGAACCACAGGCGCTGGAAGCTCTTCGACTTCGCCGTCTGCGTGGACGGCACGACCGAGCACGGCGCCACGCTCACCGACGAGCAGATGTACGTCAACACGGCCGAGCTGCTCTTCTACTGGCACCAGGGCTACGCGCAGGGCGGGATGGTCGAGCAGTTCGACAACGTGCTGGCCGAAGCCTACCGCGCGTCGCAGAACGGGCTGACGCCGGCCTTCGTCACGATGGGCTACCGCGCGCTCCAGTTCCCCGAGCTGCTGATGCGCGAGTACTTCCGCCGCCGCTTCCTCTACGAGTTCTTCTACTACGGCCTGGTCGGGGCCGCCTACAAGGACGCGCTGCCGAACGAGCCCCGGCGCGAGGAGGTGGGCGACGCCTTCCGCCGCTCGGTGGCCCGCTACCTCTTCGAGTCCGAGTTCGAGGAGAAGGTGCCGAACCTGGAGGCGGCGCGCGGCGCCGCCGTCGAGGCGGCCGTGCGCAGCCTCTCGGCGGGGCGGTTCATGAAGGAGGAGCACGGGTTCCTCGGGCGGATCGGCTTCGGCAGCAAGGAGGAGTACGACCCGGAGAAGATCGCCGACGCGCGCGAGGTGACGCGCTTCGTCGACCACGCCCGCACCATCATCGCCGACCTGCGGCGCAAGATGGAGGAGGAGTTCAACGACGAGGACGCCGAGACGGGGCGCGAGCGGCTCCTCGGCAACGTGCGGCGGGGCTTCTCGGCCGAGAAGAACGAGCCGAGCAGCGGCTCCGTCGAGAGCTTCCTCGAAGACGGCATCATGCGCTTCGGCCTGCTCTACGCGGCCGGGCTGGCCGACGCGCTCGACGTGGAGGCCGACAACAAGGCGCGCCAGCTGGGCGAGGAGCGGACGCGCGTCCTCGACCAGCTCGACCAGCTCGAAGGCCAGATCACCTCGTCGCAGAACGACTGCCTGCGCGCCAAGTCGGGCGAGAAGCCGCGCCACTTCGCCGACCTCTTCAACCGGCTGCGCCAGCGCATCCAGCTGGCCGCCCGGGAGGTCGTCCTCAGCCAGCAGATCCGCGTGCTCAACGACCTCTCCGAGGGCGAGACCGGCGTGCTCGACAACTACCACCACAACCTCGACCGCATCTACCGCCTGGTGCACGACCGCCTGCGCGGCAAGAAGGACGCGCGCGACACGACGCTCGACATCGAGGCCAGCTACCGGCGCGAGCTGCCGAAGCTCTTCAGCGCCACGGCCGAGGACGTGACGACGACCTACCTGCCCGACGTCAAGTCGTTCGTCCGCGACGGGCAGTGGACGGACGGCCACCTCTTCGCGCAGCTCTACGGCAAGCTCATCCGGCAGGACGAGCAGCCCGGCCGCAACTCCCGCCCGCTGCGCCACAAGAAGGACGACTACGGCCGGTCGGCCGACCTCCAGGGGCTCCAGTCCGACCTCCGGCGGATGCTGACCGACAAGGAGATCACCCGCACCGAGCGCGGCTACGCCGCCGGCGGCGAGATCCACTTCTTCCGCAACTTCTTCAGCACCGAGCGGGCCGAGGACCCGCAGGCGCTCGTCAACCGCCTGGAGGAGTACGCCGTCGCCTACATCGACCAGCAGATGCGCCGCTCCGACGACATCAACCAGCAGGTCAACAAGCCGCTCATCGAGCGCGTCGAGAGCCTGACGGCCGACGAGAAGCAGAAGCTCAAGGAGGAGAAGTTCTCCGACGCCGGCACGCAGACCTTCTGCCGCATGAGCCTCGTCGGCGGCACGCCGCCCGTCACCTACAACCTCTACGTCGGGAGCGACCCCGGCCTCGCCGCCCGGCTCGGCTACGACGCCGGCTCGCGCAAGCACCAGTTCATCCCCGAGGACACCCCGAACCGGTTCCTCAAGATCAAGGCCAACACGCTCTACACCATCAACCGCTACCCGTACCTCGACCAGTACCACAAGGTCTACACCGCGACGAAGGACCAGCGCCGCCAGGCCGACAAGACCTTCGCGCCGCACATCCACCGCCTCTTCAACGAGTACGGCGTCGCCGAGGGCATGAACATGCTGCTCAAGGGGAGCAAGGACCCCGTCGACCTCTTCGTCCTCTCGCTCTTCTACCGCGAGCTCTTCGACCTCGCCAAGGCCGAGCACCCGGCGCTGCTCGAAGAGATCTTCTACCTCGACGAGGAGCTGCGCGGCGACCGCCTGACCTGCCACTCGCCGCTCATCATCGAGAGCAGCGCCGGGACGGGCACCAAGGCGCTCGTCTGCGGCAAGATCAACCTCGCGCAGAGCAAGCTGCTGCTGGAGCGGCGCGACTTCATCAACGTCGCCGGGTTCGTCGAGAGTCACATGGACATCTACCGCGGGCTCGTCAACCGGCCGCAGCTCGTCGACGTGCTCCACACCGTCGACCGCTACTTCCGCGAGCGCTGCTCCCGCACCTGGCTCCTGCTCTTCGACCGCGCCGCCACCCAGCTCGGCGAGAAGCTCCAGCCCGACGGCAGCGAGCTGGAGACCGAGCGCGACTTCTACACGCAGATGGGCAACCACTTCGTCGTGCTGCGGCGCGAGCTGAAGGAGGTCGTCGCCAACAAGCAGGGCGGCGAGCGGTTCCTCGCCGCCACGGGGACGGGGACGCGGAGGCCGAAGAAGTTCTGAGCCGGCGGGCGGCCCGGCGGCGAAAGCCATGCCCATAACCCCTTGGTGGATCATCACGGCCCTCGACGACGACTCCGAGGAGCGGCCGCTCGGCGGGGGGGCCCTGGCCGCGCTCCTCGACCGGCAGCTGCTCCACTGGAGCCTCGTCGGCGGCGTGATGCGGTCGCCCGAGGCGCCCCGCTGGTGGCGCGTCGACACCCTCGCGGCGCCCCCGCCCGCGGGCGCCGACGACATCCACCGCGGGCTCGAAGAGTTCCTCTACAACCCGCTGCGCGAGGGGAGCCCCGCGCCGCCCATCGCGGGCGACATCGACGCCTCGCAGCTCGCCGTGGCCGTCGTCGGCGACGTGCGCAGCGAGCGCACGCGCGCCTACCTCCACTGCGTCGGGCGCCTCGTCCGCCCCGACCTGCTCAAGAAGTACGGGGGCCTCACACGCCGCGTCGTCGCCGTCCTCTTCCTGCCGCAGGACACCAACAAGCTCGCCGCCAACCGGGAGGCGGTCAAGTTCCTGACCGACCTCCACACGATGATGCAGCACGAGGCGGAGGGCGAGCGCCCCTTCGACTCGGTCATCTTCCTCCAGGACGGCAACGCCTCGCAGTCGAACCCGTACGGCTACAACGCGCTCACGCAGGAGCAGGTCAAGGAGCTGGTCGCGCAGTCGCTCTTCCACCTCATGATCGAGGGCGGCGACTTCCTCGGCCAGGGGCGGCGGCAGTTCGGCGCCGCCTACTTCTCGGTGGGGGCCGACGCCATCTTCTACGACTGGCGCAACCACCAGCGCCAGCTCGCGCGCGAGGCCGGCGCCGAGCTGCTGCGCTGCTTCCTGGGCGCCGCGCACGCGCCCTTCGTCAGCGAGCCGGAGGCCGAGACGGCGGCCTCCGGCGTGCGCCGCGCCCTGGAGCCGCAGTCGCTCTTCGAGCGGATGGCGTTCGACTCTTCGCGCCCGAGCTTCGACTTCGGCTCGCGCATCTGGGAGATGGCGCGCGACCGGCGGCGGCGGCACCTCTCGCCCTGGGCGCTCTTCAACACGGCGCTGCTCGAAGTCTACTTCTTCGTCCACCTCCGCTTCCTGCCCTTCCGCCTCTCCGAGTACGCGCGCATCTTCCTCGCCTCGCGCCTCGAAGGCTTCGCGCGCTACCTGCGGCGGCGCGGCCGCGCGCTGTGGGAGGCCCCGGCGACCGAGTACGGGCTGAGGGCGACCGTCGACGAGGCGGTCGCCGCGGCCCTCAAGAGCGGGCAGGCGCGCTCCGTCGAGCAGCTCCTGCTCGTCGTCCGCAAGATCCGCGAGGCGTGCGACCTCAAGAACCTGGAGTCGAAGCTGGCGGCCGTCGACGAGTTCCGGCGGCTCGAAGTCTTCGCCGTCCCCGACGAGGTGCGCGAGTTCTACGACCGCGCCGACCCGCTGCTCGCCCCGGCCGAGGAGGCGCGGCTCTTCGAGCGGCTGGGCGACGCCGTGCGGCTCCACCCCATCCCGCTCGCGCTCTTCCTGCGCGCCGCGCTGCTCGGCGTGATGCTGGCCCTGCTCGGCGACCGCCTGCTCGACTGGCTGTCGCGCGCGCGCGCCGTCAACGTCGACTGGGCGCTCGCCGTGCCGGGGCTCACCCTGGCCGTGCTCTTCGCCCTCCCGCTCCTCTCCGCGGCGCTGCTCCGCTACAAGGTGCTCACCCTCAACGAGCTGCGCAAGCGGACGCGCGAGTACATCGGCGCCGTGCTGCGCCACGCGCAGACCCGCGCGCGCGACATGATCCGCGCCGAGATGATCGGCCTCGGGCGGCGCGGGCAGCAGCACTGCGACGAGCTGACCGAGGGGCTGGAGCGCCTGCGGGAGCTGCTCGCCTACCCGGAGGTCGAGAGCTACACCTACGAGCCGACGACCTTCCACCGCCCGCTGCTCGACACGCTGGAGGTGCCGCGGCGCGGCAACCGGATCGAGATTCTGGCCACGCGCAAGCCCGACTACCAGATCAGCGTCGACGGCCGCTCGCTCTACTTCCGCGACTGCGGCGAGGAGCACAAGCACCTCCTCCTCAACAAGCTGCTCAACCGCAAGGCCGAGCCCTCGGAGCGCCGCGTCTGGGAGTTAGTCCGCGAGCTGGTGTCGGGCGAGCCCGACCCGGCCGCCGCCGAGCGCTTCGGCCTCTCGCTGCGCCGCTTCGCCGAGTCGCTCTACGACGACGTGCGCGACATGAGGCTCGACTGGTGGATGATGCGCGAGCCCGGCGAACAGCGCGCGCGCGTCCTCGAACTGCTGCGGACGCTGGCGGCGCCGCCGGTCGTCTTCCACCAGGGGGCCTCCGAGGGGCTCCCCGCCACGGCCGAGTGGAAGTACGAGGACACGGAGCGGCTGAGCCTGGTCGTCGGCAACGACGGGCGGCAGGTCTTCGAGCAGAGCGGCGACGGCAGCCTGCTCTCGCTCGCCGTCTACCGCCCCCTGCCGAGCCTCGACAGCATCTCGACCGTGAGGGCGATGTACGGCAGCCGCGAGGTGCTCGACCACGACCAGCGCGCCTGCGACGCCGCCCGCGTCTTCACCCTCGCGCACACGCGGCTGCCGGGGGCGGCCGCGTGCACGCTCGTCAGCGCCGTCAGCGGCTCGGCCTTCGCCGCGCCCGCCGAGTGCGCCGCCGCCGTCGCCGCCTTCCTCGAAAGGCACCAGCCGCGCGAGCAGGGCGGCGAGCGCCCCGCGCAGCCCGGCGGCAGGCCCGCGCGCAAGGAGCAGATCTGAAACGGCCATGGATGTTCTCGCAGCGCCAGCCCACGCCCACGCCCTCCTCGCCCTGAACTTCCTGGGCGGCTTCGGGCCGCTCCTCCTCGCCCTCGTGCTCCCGCCCCTCGTGTGGCTCGCGGTGCGCGTCCTCTTCCCGCGCGCGCAGATGCACGAGCACGTCGAGAGCGACGGGCACCGCCGCACCGACCCCGTCGGCTTCCTGCGCGCCGACGGCTCGATCATCGACACCACGCTGCGCGAGGGGCCGAAGCGCGTCGGCCAGGTCTACGTCAAGGACGGGCGCGGCGTCGTGCGCGTCTACCGGCGCGAGGAGCGGGAGAAGTACGACGAGGTCGGCTGGGTGGACGCGGCCGGCAAGGTCTACGAGTGGACGGGCGAGGGCGAGCTGTTCGACAACGGGCGCGAGGCCGGGGCGGTCTCGCCGGACGGCCGGCGCCACTGGTACGAGCTGTGGCTGCGCCGCCACGCCGACGTGCCCGACGGCGACCCGGAGCCCGCGGGGCGTTGCGTCGAGGCGATACGCCTGCGCGGCGGCCCCCCCGGCGCGCCGACGCTGCTGGCGCGCGCCGGGGCCGCGCTGCTGCTCTACCGCCCGCTCGCGCCCGCGCCCGAGACGGCCGTCCGCCTGCCGCCCCCCGAGTTCTGGGACACGGCGCTCCCCGCCACGCTCGTCTTCACGGCCGCCTTCTTCCTCCCCGGCCTCGTCCAGCTCTTCGACGGCAACTACGTCCTCTTCCCGCTGCTCGGGCAGGAGTGGTCTTTCGTGCTGACGATGGCGCTGCTCTACGTCGCCGTCTGGGCGGCGCTGCACTGGGCGAAGATCGTCATGCTCTCGAACTCCTACCAGGCGCGCAGCCTCCTGACGATGGTCAACCGGCAGACCGGCATCAGCGCGTGGTCTGTCGTCGGCATCGCGCTCGCCGCCGTCGGCATCGTCTGGACTTTCACCGTCGACGCCTACCAGTACTTCCCGCTCTTCCTCGCCAACTTCGCAGGCTTCACGGCCGCCCGCTTCCGCGCGCCCTCCGAGACCTGGGGCGTCGAGCCGCGCACGCGGCCGCGCCAGCGCGAGAGCGAGCGCGAGGAGGCGCGGCGGCGCGAGGAGGCGGAGGACGCCGCCCCCGGCGTCGAGTGGCGCGACTACCGCTGGCAGCTCGACTCGCCGCTCAGGCAGCTCTGGTTCGACGCGCGTGTCTCCTTCCTCCCGGCCGAGGTCGAAGAGCTGCGGCGGCCTGACCCTTCGCGCGAGGGGGCGCCGGGCGGCGCCGACCGCGCGGCCGCCGCGGCGGAGCTGGTGCGCTCGGGCGAGCAGGCGCGGCAGGTCAGGCGCGTGGCCGCCGCCATCGCCCGCCGCTCGGGCGAGGAGCGGCTGACGAAGGTGGAGGAGATTCAGGCCGCGCTCGACTTCGTGCAGGAGCCGAACATCGCCGACGACGCGGCCGAGGGGGGCGACGACCCCGCCCACGCGGCCGGGCACTTACGCTCCCCGGCCGAGACGCTCTACGAGCAGCGCGGGCGCGACGACTGCAAGGCCGTGCTCGCCGCCGCGCTGATGCGCGTCCTCGGCTACCCCGTGCTGCTCCTGCTCAGCCCGGGCACGCGCCGCGCGGCCATCGCCGTCGGCGGCATCCCCGACTTGGGCGAGGCCGGCGGCGCGCTCACCGTGGAGCACGAGGCCCGCCGCTACTACTTCTGCGAGATGACGGGCGAGGGGTGGAGGGTCGGGCAGCCGGCCGAGGGCGACGACCGGCTGGAGCTGCGGGCGGACGTCGACCAGGTGATCGTAGACCTCAGCAAAGACCTCCCGGCCGGCCCATGACGCGCCGAAGCAAACAGACGCTCGCCGCCGCCGTCCTCCTGCTCTTCGCGGGCGGGGTGCTGGTCAGCCGCCGCGCGCAGCGCAGCGTCCCGCTGCGCTACGCACACATCCCCGAAGAGACGAGGAACTTCATCCGCGACCTCGGGCGGCTGGGCGGCGACGTCGGCGCGCGCTTCGTCGAGGAGCCGGTCGAAGAGCCCTGGCGCGACGAGACCAACGAGGGCGAGGACGCCGGGAACGGCTTCCACAAGCTCGAAGACGAGAACTTCATCGTCTACTACCACAACGAGGGGGAGGGGCCGGCCCGCGCGCGTCTCGTCATGGAGGCGGCGCGCGCCGGGGTGGCGCGGCTCTCGGCCCTCTTCGGCAAGTACTACTCGCCGCGCGAGGCCAACGGCCGCAAGCTGGCGATGTACGTCTGCCGCGACCGCGTCGAGTACCGGCGGCTCTCGACGACCGAGAACCCCGAGTCAATCGCCGTCACGGCGATGCTCTTCTCCCCGACGGGGGCGCTCTGCCGCGGCATCTTCTACGCGCCCGAGTCGTTCGAGCGCGCGGGCGGGGCGCGCCTCGGCGACGAGGAGGTGCGGCGCACCGTCTGGCACGAGATGGCGCACTACGTCTACTTCTCCTCGCTCGACCTCTCGCGCAACCTGAGCCCGCCGATGTGGGTGACCGAGGGCGTCGCCGAGTACGCGAGCGGCAACTCGGCGAGGCTGAACGAGGTCAGGCTCCCGCGCCTCATCCCCCTGCGCGACTTCGAATCGCCGCGGCTGCGGGGCAAGTGGCTGGGCGACGCCTACTGGATCGGCTACACTGCCTTCGTCTACTTCGAGCGGCGCTACACGGCCGAGCGCGTCCGCTCCTTCCTCCAGCTCAGCTACCGTAACCCGACGCGCGACTCAATCGAGCAGTCGACCGGCGACACCTTCGAGGAGTTCGACCGGGACTGGCAGGCCGCGCTCCCCGCGCTCGCCGCCCACCCGTAGCGGGCGCGGGCGCCTCCCCCGTCAGCCGGTCAGGCGTAGACCTTCGGGCAGCGATTCGCCGAAGATGCGGACGGCGGCGGCCCTGCTCCGCGGCACGTAAGCGCGCAGGCCCTCGACCAGTTCGTCCGCCACGCCCGCCTCCCGAAGGCGCCGGACGGCCTCCAGCCTGAACCCCGGCCCCACGTCGCGCAGAGGGTCGTCGGTGCGCGCGGCCAACTGCGAGACGGCCGTGGCGACGGCCGGGGTGAGTTCGGGCAGCGCGAGCAGGGAGCCGGCCCACCTCTCGGCCGCCCCGGCCGGCACGACGCAGTTGAGCGGGCCGTAGAAGGGGACGCGGGCGCCGAGGCGCCCGAGCGCCCATGTGAAACTCTTGTTGCCCGGCTCCTCCCCGACGCGCGCGAGAATCTCCTCACCGAGCTCGACGCGCACCGAGGGCGGCAGGTGTTCGAGGCTCGCGAGCATGAGCAGCCCCTCGCGCTCGACCTGCCGGTTGAGCCTGCCCTTCGTCCTCCTGCCGCCCACGCCCAGCAGCCCCTTGTGCCGCTCGTAGAGTTCGAGCTGCTGCCCGGCGCTCATGCCGCCCGCCACGCGCTGCCAGAGGATCATCCACTCGACCTGACACTGCACGTCCTTCTCGAAGCGCAGGCCCTCGTGGTAGACCTTGCGCGCGCGCGACACGCGCCACTCGTCGAGCGGCGCGCCGAAGCCCGGCCGCAGGCAGAAGCCGAACAGGTTGAGCCAGCGCGCCTCGTAGTTGCGCCCCTTACGCCGCCCGCCGGACGTCTCCGCCAGCACGTCGCAGAGCTTGCGTATCGCTTCGGTCGGCCAGGAGTCTTTCCGGTAGCCGAGTGCGGCTTCGAGCCTCCCGGGCAGCGCCTCCGGCGAAAGGGTCTCGCCCGGCGGCGCGTCGCGCGGGCCGCCGAACACCGCGCGGATTAACTTCCCGGCCTCCGCCAACGCCTCGTCGGGGATGACGACCCGCGGGGCTTCGTCCTGCTCCTCCGACTCGTCCCCTCCGACGGCCTCTGCTTCGAGAGTCTCCGCGCCCCTCAGTTGGAATTGCAGCCGCCAGCGGTGGCCGGTCTTCGGCGACTCGCACCACAGTTCGAGCGTGCCCACTTCGGTGAACTGCGCGGTCAGGCTCACCTCAAGCTCGATGTGGCGCGAGCGCTTGCCGTAGCGCAGCACGGTGACGAGCGGCGCGTGCCGGTGCAGCTCGCCCTCCTCGAAGCGTACGACCTCGCCCTGCGCGTCCTGCCGCGTCGTCGTGCTGTAGAGCGTGAAGGAGACGGGGCGGTTGGTGAGCGCCGTGAACTCCCGCTCCACGAGTTCGAGCCGCGTGCCCTCCTCCGTCCCGCGCGGCAGGACGCACACGGCCGTCCGCGCCTCCTGACTCGCCCCGGCGCCGGGTCCCTGCTGCTGGACGCCGATGTAGTAGCCGCGCGCACTCCCGCCGCTGACGCGGACGCCGCCCATGCGGCGCACGCGCGCGTAGTAGGCCGCGCCGACGGCGACGGCCGTCTCGGGCGTCTCGTTGTGCAGAACCTTCGGCCGCCAGCGCCTGCCCGCCTGCGGGAACCAGCCCGCGACCGTCTCGACGAGCCTCACGCGCGCCAGCTCCGGGTGGAAGAAACCTCCGTTGAAGAGAATCGCGTCGGGCCGCGCCAACGTGCCGCGCGCCTCCGGGGCGGTCGCGTCCGCGCCGACGGCGCTCATCGCCTTCGCGGCCTGCGTCAGGAACGCGGCGAGGTGCTTCGTGATGGCCGGCTCGCTCGCGTACGGCAGGCCGAGTTCGCGCAGGCCGGCTCGCCTGTCCGCCGCGGGCAGGTCGTCGGGCGCGCTCTCCGGCAGGAAGCCTTCGGCCAGGACTGCTTCGACCTCCGCGCGCGTCAGCTCGGTGCTGAGCGCGCCGCCGACGACCGAGCGCCCGCCGCCGAGCACGGTGACGGGCGCGCTCACGGCGGAATCGTCGCCGAGCAGCCGCTCCTTCGCCGCGCAGCACTGACGGCGCAGCGCGTTCTGCTGCCTGAGCGAGAGGCGCGGGCGCCCGAGCTTCTCCTCGGCGAGGCGCGCGAGCGCGAGGTCTACGTTGTCGCCGCCGAGCAGCAGGTGCTCGCCGATGGCCGTCCGCTCGAAGCGCACCTCGCCCGCCTCGACGCGGACGCGTATGAGGCTGAAGTCGGTGGTGCCGCCGCCCACGTCGCAGACGAGGACGAGCTGCCCGTCCTTGAGCTGCCGCTTGAGCCCGCCCTTCTGCGCCGCGACCCACGCGTAGAAGGCGGCGAGCGGTTCTTCGAGCAGCGTCAGGTTCTCGATGCCGGCTTCGCGCGCGGCGGTGACGGTCAGCTCGCGCGCCTCCTCGTCGAACGACGCGGGCACGGTGAGCACGACCTGCTGCCGCTCGAAACGCAGTTCGTCCTTGACGAGGTCGCCCTCGCCCTTCGCCGTCGAATGGTTCCAGGCGTCGCGCAGGTGCGTGAGGTAGCGGGCCGAGGCCGCGACGGGCGAGCAGACCTTGTCGCCGCCTTCGGCGTCCCACGGGAGGATGTCGGCCGTGCGGTCGACGGACGAGAGGCAGAGCCAGGACTTGGCCGAGGCGACCTGCCGGCCCGGGGCCAGCGCGCCGCGCTCGCGCGCGATCACGCCGACCAGCGCGCCGTCCGTCTGCTCCTCCCACGGCAGGCGGAGGCCGGGTGCCGCGTCCTCCGCCTCGTCCGTGAAGTAGATGAAGGAGGGGAGGGAAGGGAGCGCGCGCACCTCGCCTTCGTTGACGAGCTGCGGCGCCTCGAAGACGCGGACGGGGGGCGGCGCGCCGCGCGCCGGCCTCTCCGCCGTGTCTACGTAAGCGACCGCCGAGTTCGTCGTCCCGAGGTCGATGCCGATGAGGAAACGGCTTGAGGCTTCCATCTCATGGTTTGAGATTTGAAATCTGAAATTTCAAATTAACTCTCGTCCTGCTCCCTGATGTTGAACTCCAGCTTCCAGCGCTGCGAGCCGTCGCGCGAGACGCACCAGACTTCGAGCGTGCCCACCTCCGTCACGCGCGTCTCAAGGCGGACGGGCAGAACCGTGTCCTCCTTGCCGTCGAGCTTGAGCGTGACTTCGAGCGGGCTCAATTCTTCGATCTCGTCGCCCCAGTCCTCGACCATGCTCCCGACCTCGTCGGCCTTGCGCACCGTCGAGCTGAGGAAGCGGAACTCGGCGGGCTCGCCGACCACGAGGCCGAACTCGCGCCCGGGGATGGCGGCCTCCGTCCCCTCCTCCATGCCGAACGGCACGACGCACAGGGCCTTGAGCGGCGCGGGCAGGCCCGGCACGGCCGGCATGGCGCTCTCGACGCCGATGTAGTAGGTGCGCGGCGCGCCGCTGCGGATGCGGACGCCGCGCCCGCGCTTGGCCCGGCCGTAGTAGGCCGCGCCGCGCGCGACGGCGTGGTCGAGGTCGGGCGCGTCGAGCACGCCGCGCACGCCCAGCGGCTCGAAGCCTTCGGCCTGAAGCCACGCGTCGAGCACCGCGACGACGCGCTCGCGCAGCACGCCCGCCTTCATCACGCCGCCGTTGAAGAGGACGTGCGTCGGGCAGGCGAAGCCGCTCGGACCGCGGCGAATCGCGTCGCCGTCGGCGCCGCCCGCGGCCTGCTGCGCGAGGAAGCGCGCGAGGTGCTTCGTGACGGCGGGGTCGGCCGCGTAGGGCAGCCCCAACTCCTGAAACCCGATGCGCCTCTGCCGCGCGGGCATCTCGTCCCGGCCCACGGCGGGGAAGAAGCCGTCGGCGAGAACGCGCTCAAGGTCTTCGCGCCGCAGCTCGGTCTTGACCGTGCCGCCGACGAGCTTCGAGCCCTTGCCCAGCAGCGTGACCGGCTGCTTCTGACTCTTCGGCTCGGCGAACAGCTTCTCCTTCGCCAGACGGCACTGGTGCCAGAGCCCCTGCAACTGCCACGTGTCCACGCGGTGGCCCTCCTCTTCGAGCCTTTGCTGCAACAGCCGCGCGAGGGCCAAATCCATGTTGTCGCCGCCGAGCAGGATGTGCTCGCCGACGGCCACGCGCTTGAGTGTGAGCGCGCCGTCCTCCTCCGAGACGGTGATGAGGCTGAAGTCGGTGGTGCCGCCGCCCACGTCGCAGACGAGGATGAGGTCGCCGACCTTGACGCGCTTACGCCAGCCTTCGCCCTGCGCGTCGATCCACGCGTAGAAGGCCGCCTGCGGCTCTTCGAGCAGCGTCACCTGCTTGAGCCCGGCCGCCTCCGCCGCGCGCAGGGTCAGCTCGCGCGCCTCCTCGTCGAAGGACGCGGGCACGGTGAGGAGTACCTGCTGTTCGCCCAGCGCCAGCTCCGGGTGCTTCTTCGCGTTGACGCGCGCGTCCCACGCGTGGCGCAGGTGCGCGAGGTACTGCGCCGACGCCTCTACGGGCGAGAGCTTGCTCACCTTCTCGGGCGCGCCCCACGGCAGGATCGGCGCCGCGCGATCAACCGCCGCGTATGAGAGCCACGACTTCGCCGACGCGACGAGGCGCGCGGGATTCTCCGACCCGCGTTTGCGCGCCAGCTCGCCGGCGAAAATTTCCGGGGCGCGCTCCCACGGCAGGGCGAGCGCGCCCGCCGGGAAGTCCAGCTCGCCGGGCACGTAGAGGAACGACGGCAGCAGTGTCCGCTCCTCCACCTCGTTCGGGTTGACGAGCTGCGGCACACTCTCGACCTCTACGCGCGCCTCCTCTTCGGGCGCCGCCGCGTCGAAGCGCGCCAGCGCCGAGTTGGTCGTGCCGAGATCAATACCGACGACGAATCGCGTGTCCAAAACAGTTACCCTCCGACGATTGCGGGCGAGCCATGATTA
>DASVQJ010000217.1:0-2746 GCA_036389235.1 Pyrinomonadaceae bacterium
TCGGGCTCGGCGTCCTCCTCCACGAAGGCATCGGCGACACCATCCGCGTCTCGCTCGCCGCCGAGCCCTGGGAGGAGGTGCGCGTCGGGTGGGAGATTCTGAAGTCCCTGGGCTTGCGCAAGCGGGGCGTGACGGTCGTGGCGTGCCCGACGTGCGGGCGCCTGGACGTTGAGAACTTCGTCGAGATCGTGACCGAGATCGAGCGGCGGCTCGCGCACGTCGAGGAGCCGCTGCACCTCTCCATCATGGGCTGCGAGGTGAACGGGCCGGGCGAGGCGCACGACTCGCAGCTCGGCGTCACCTTCGGCAAGGGCGTCGGCATGATCTTCAAGGACGGCCGCCCCATGCGGAAGGTCTCCGGCGCCAACATCGTCGAGGCGTTCGTCGCCGAGGCCGAGAAGCTGGTCAGGGAAGGCGCTTCGTCGCAGGCGGAAGTCCTCCCGGAGCTTGTTCAGATTAAGTAAGAGTAGTCGTCTTCTCTCATCACCTGAGGGTGACGGGAAGGGCGACTCACCACAGAGGCACAGAGGGCTCAGAGGGGGCACGGAGATTTAATACTCTGTGCCCCCTCTGAGCCCTCTGTGCCTCTGTGGTGAAAAACTTTTGCTCTACCGCCAAGCGGCAAAGGCTAAAGCCCTAAGTCTTCGGTCAGTCGGCGGACATCGAGAGGAAGAGGGCGTCGGTGGCGGCGCGGCGGTTGACGTTGACGGCGAGCTGGCCGCGCAGCTCTTCGATGCGCGTGAGCCAGCCGGCGGCGCGCGCGGGGCGGACGCCCTCGGAGAGGCGCGCGAGGCGTTCGCGCAAGTCCTGGTTGACGAGCGGCCCGCCGCCCCCGAGCGCGAGCAGCCAGAGGTCGCGCACGAGTATCTCAAGCGCGTCGAGGCGCGGCTCGTACTCGTCCTTGTTCTTCGCGTCGCCCAACTCCTCCGCCGCGCGCAGGAGCCGCACGCGGTCGCCGCCGCCGGAGGCGAGCGCCTCGACGACGCCGAGCATCGCCTCGCGCCGCGCGCGGTACGTGTCCAGGTTCAGCCCGAGCGCGACGCCCGGGCGCCCGGACGAGAGCTGCGCGGCGAGCCGCGCCTCCTCGCCCGCGCGCTTGCCCTGTCTGACGAGGAAGCCTTCGAGCTCCTCGGCCGCGAGCGGGGCGAAGCGCACGGTCTGGCAGCGCGAGCGGATGGTCGGGAGCAGGCTCGAAGGCCGCGGGGTGACGAGGACGATGTGCGTGGTCGGCGCCGCCTCTTCGAGCGTCTTGAGCAGCGCGTTCGCGGAGGCGTCCGTCAGGCTTTCGGCGTTCTCGATGAGAAAGACTCGGGCGTTGCCCTCGGCCGGCCGGAAGTTGCTCTCGCGCTCAAGTTCGCGAACCGCGTGGATGTAGACGTTTCGGTTGTACGGGAGGATTAAACCGACGTCCCTGTGTTCGCTCCAGATGATCTTCTTGTACTCGTCCTTGTCATCGGCGGAAGGGTATTGGAACTTGCCGATGCGGACGCAGGCCGGGCACACGCCGCATCCCTCGACGCCTCGCCTGTCCCGGCAGTTGAGCGCCCGCGCCAGCTCAAGCGCGAAGGACTTTTTCCCCAAGCCCCCCTCGCCCGCGAACAGCAGCGCCCCCGGCACGCGCCCCTGCCGCAGCATCCTCCGCAGAGTCTCCTTCGCGCGCTCGTTCCCGATGAGTGAGTCGAACATGGAAATCAGGGAGTCGGGAGTCGGGAGTCAGGAGTCAGAATGAAAACGGCTTCTGCCTTTCAATTCCGACTCCTGACTTCAGACTCCTGACTTCTCCAAGAAAGGCATGACGATGCGCATGACCTGCCCCTGTGTCTCCTGGACGGAGCCGGCGGCGTCGATGACGCGGACGCGCTCTGGCTCGGCGGCGGCGATGCGCTGGTAGGCGTCGCGGACGCGCGTGTGGAAGGCGGCGTCCTCGGCGTCCAGGCGGTCGCGCTGGTGCCCCTTGGTCGAGCGGCGGTGCGCGCGCCGCTGGCTCTCGTCCACGGGCAGGTCGAAGATGAGCGTCAGGTCGGGCATCAGCCCGCCCGTGGCGAGGGCGACCAGCTCGGAAACGATCTCGTCGGGGAAGCCGCGGCCCGCGCCCTGGTAGGCGACGGTCGCGTCGGCGTAGCGGTCGGAGAGGACGACGTGGCCGGACTCCAGGGCGGGGCGGACGAGCGTGCGGACGTGCTGCGCGCGGTCGGCGGCGTAGAGGAGGAGTTCGGCGAGCGGGTCCACCTGCTCCTCCGCGTCGAGCACGAGCTGGCGGATGCGCGTGCCGAGCGGGGTTCCGCCGGGCTCGCGCGTGGCGACGACCTCGCGGCCGCGCAGGCGCAGCTCGCTCGCGAGCATGCGCAACTGCGTAGACTTGCCGCACCCGTCGATGCCCTCGAAGGTGATGAAAGCTGGGGCCAAGATTTTTAAGTTTCTCCGTTCGGAATCACGCGGGCGAGGCCGGGGCGTTCAGCCTTCAGAGCGTCCCGCCGGCTCGCCGCCCGCGTCCGGGGCGTGGTCGGGGTGGTGCGGCGGGCGGTGCTCGCCCGTCGGGCGGCGCGCGTGCTGTACGGTCGAGATGGCGTGCTTGAAGATGAGCTGCTCCTGCGACGCCGACTCAAGCAGCACGGAATATTTGTCGAAGCTGCGGATACGCCCCGAGAGCTTGGCGCCGTTCATCAGGTAGATCGTGACGGTCTCCTTCTCGCGGCGCACGGTGTTCAGGAACGCGTCCTGTATGTTCTGGGGAGTTGATTTTGTG
>DASVQJ010000218.1:0-13517 GCA_036389235.1 Pyrinomonadaceae bacterium
TTGCGGGCGGCGAAGGCGCGCACGCGTGAAGAGTTGGAGCGGGCGTTAGCACGCGCTATCCGTCAGGTCACGAAGTCGGACATCCGCGGCTGGTTCAAACACTGCGGCTACAAGGTCGCATCCGTATGAATGCCGCTATAATTTTGAACTGGTTTATCAACATCAGGAAGGTATTGTCGCAATCAGTAATAATGGGAAGTTAAGAGTCTCCCTTAATGATATATCGGTGCCTCTCTACGATCTAGTAACCCTTTTTAATAACCCATATCGAGGCGGCAAAAATATATTGCCGGAGCATGTTTTTGTATATTACGCGGGCACCACTAATCGAATTAGAAACTTAACAAGAAGGACTAGCATATTATATCGCCGTCTTCTGATGGAAGACCCTTCGCAAACTGAACTTTACTATGACGTAGCGCAACCATTGTTATATTACGAGCCTATCCACTATAAATTTGTCTTCCTTCTACTGTTAGTTTCGACCTTGCCTGAAATAAAGAAGGACTATCTAGAGAAGGATTTAGGTATATTCGGATTCGAATCCGCCAGTTTCACTATTAAGGAGCCTCGTCCTCTTAATACCTTCAGTAAGGATGCTCCAAGCAAGATTGTTCCGCCCAAATTAAATGGTTTCCTAGAGTTTATTCGAGAAAATGCTGAGGAAAGAAAACCTACTACTTGGGCACCGAGGAGACGGTTCACCCTTCTACCAGAAAAGTTCTCTCCTAATGTGATCCGGGAATTTGGTTCTGAAACCGGCCTCTTTCAGATGTTGAGTAGTCTACATTTGACTCATTATCTTAAGGACATTGAAATACGCTTTCAAAAAAAGGATGCCGGTACAGTCATAGAATTTGACGATCTAAGTGATGGTGAAAAACAGAAAATTGCGGTTCGTGGAGCGATGGAGATTTTTCGAGGTATAGAGACGCTCTTCTTACTGGATGAGCCCGACACTTTTGCACATCCTCGGTGGCAGTGGGATTTCATATCAGATATTCAAGAAGCAATAGGCGAGAAGAAGTTTTCTCAAGCAATTTTTATCACGCACTCTCCATTGGTTCTAAGTACCGCAAAAGAAAACGCCTTTCTAATGGAGGAGGGGAAGATATATCCCTTACAGGAAACGTTTGGTCAAGATGCCAATATGTCTCTCACAAAGATGGGCTCTCCGGAGCAACTTGATGAGGTGGAAGAAGACTTCCGGCATTATTTAAGCATGATTCAAGAGGGGCAGGGGGAATCCGATATGGCCAAAGAAGAACGGAGCAAGCTTGAACAAAAGTATGGGCTAAATCATCCCGAATTTGCTAAGGCGGATATGTGGATTTCATTCTACAAATAAAGCTCACCAGTGTTTGCATATACTCACAATGCTCTTCATTAGAAAAACTCACCCTCCCCCAGACCTACTTGATTTTATCAACACTGAAAGAAGGAGAGGGGTATTTAATCCTGCTTACAGCGATCTACAGACTGATAACCCCACTAATCCCTATTACCGTGCATACACCCAGTTAAGAGAGCAGCTATATGCTGAGCAGCGTGGCTTATGTTGTTACTGTATGAAGGTTATAAGCGTAAGGAACAGTAACGTTGAGCATTTCCTACCGCAAAGCGCCTTCCCGGAAGGTGAAGTGGATTACTACAATTTATATTTAGCTTGTCGGTATTCACAAGGATTGCCTAAAGATCGCCAACATTGCGATATCCGGAAGGCAAACGCCTTAATAGGGAAGTTTATTGGATACGGTTCTCCTACGGTACAGAGGTGTGAGGACTTAATTAAATATACACCCGATGGTTATATACTTCCTGCAAACACCCCGTTCAAGTCGCTAGAAGATGCACAAAAGAATTACCTGAGGCTTGGGCCAAATGATAAAGCAATTTTGGTTACCATTGAAATCTTGAACTTAAATACGAGAGATTTACGTAAAGAAAGAGAGCATTTTATAGATGATCTAATTCGAGAAATCATGAAGAGTCCAACTGATACAACAAAACTAGAAGCCATGCGAAGAGAGTATGAAGAAGATTTTTCAAAGAAGTTTGCTGGTGTAGCTCTGTATTTTATAAAGCAGAGATTGGGGACACTTCTGAAATAAGGAGCCCCTCTCTTATTGAACCGCTCGCAGAGGCCGCTCATCCGTTTTGACTTGACCTTCATCTTCAATGAGCAATATTTAGCGACAGTTTCTTATCATACTACCGTTTTTGCGGCTTATCTTTAGAGGGCTGCCTTATACCTTGATGACGACTTGGACTCGGCAGGCGCGTAGGTAAATCCAGCGAATCCCGAGCTAACACCTCTAAAGACACGTTAGCCGCATCACTATAAGCAAGCAACACAAGTAAATTCGGCTCGTGCGTGCCACGCTCGAACGCTGAAACTTCCTCGCGGGTTAGTTCATCGTTAAGCCCCAACCTGCTAACCATTTCATTCTGCGAAAGCCCAAAGGCTTCACGAATTACCTTGAGCTTCTCGGCGAGCCGTTCAGGTCGGCGGCGCGGTTTCCTGCCCATCAGGATATCCTCCTGATGTAGCTGGAAAGCCGCGGTATGCCGAAGGGAGATTTGCGCTCCTGAGAGAAGCCGCTTATTATCTCGTTGGCCGGTGTATTTACACCTAAAAGCGGATGCTGTCTTAGCTTCGCCGGAAGTCCAGAATGAAAGAACTTCCGCGCGACGTGCATCATCCGTGCCGTCGCAAAGTCCTGTGCATCACCCTAGAAGGCTGATTATGCTATCAGAACAGCTCGCCGCGCTAGAGCGCGCTGCCGAACCTTACCTTAGCTCCGGCTATCGAGTCCTGAGCCAGACCGAAACCTCGCTAACACTCACGCGTCCGCGCCCACGCTTGAGCCTGCTCCTCTTCATTATTTTACTGATAGTCGTATGGCCTGTCGCCATCATATACATGGTGTACAACCGCAACCAGCGGGATAGAGTGGTTTGCCTGCGCATCACGTCGCGCGGCTACATCGAAGAGACAGGCGACACACTTGAGGAGGGGGGCTGGCGGGTAAGCGCTACGACCTCTGTAATCATTGTGCTCTCTGCCATCGCGGCAACCGTACTGCTGATATTACTAATCCGTCAATAATGAGTGCGTTAACTGAACTCGCGAAAGTTAGCGGCTACGATAGGTTGCCGACGGACATGTCAACTTGATCCGCCACTGATTAGGAGAATTGAACCATTCACGCGCGAGACCTTATGGATAAGGCCGGCAAATTTAAAGTTCACACCGTCTGCGTAACTATCCAGTGGTGCGAAGAGGAATTGATGCCAGAAGGCGGGCGCGGCAGAGTTGCGCTCACCATATTAGCAGAGGGCCAGCGGTACACAGCAGGTGTAGTTGATGAAGCGCCAGGGAATATGTCAGAGGCTGGTGCGCGACTCTCTGGTAAACGTCTGTTGCCTTCTGATCGCGTGGTTCTTAACGCCTTACGTCAGCGGGTACCACGGGGCAAGCAGGTAACAACGCTGGTGCGTACACGGGAGTTAGAGGCCGAATGCGAACTAAGTCGCCGCCAAGTGCAGATATGTGTGAAGCGGCTCAGCGAAAAAGGATTCATAAAGCGCCTATCTAAGAGCATGGACTCGGGGAATACAGAGGGGTGTCGTTATCATCTATCAAAAGATGTACTTTGCGGGTAATTCGATGCGCTGCGTTCTGCACTCAGGTATGACCTCTGTGCCTCCGGCAGATAATTTAGTTTCAAAGTCCAGTGCTCACTTTCTTAGCGAAGATGAATCATATCCCTCGAAGGACTCAGGCCACCCCTCAATCAAGTAGCGATAATCATTTCTGTTGTTATTCCTCTATATAAACTGAATGGCAAACACGCCGTCACGCTAAGTCTACAGTCTATCAGTGTTTAGCCTATGCAGCTAGTAATGGTTAAGTGAGTGGTTATTAGTCCATACCTATAGAAATCTGTCCCATGCACATTGCTGTACCGCTGATAGGAAAATTATTTGATAATCATTTCAACCGGCCTCTTCATTTAAAAACCGCCTGTAAGCTCTTATTTCCAAGAGCTTACAGGCGGCGGCAAGTTATGGTTCCGACAAATGGCGGATTATGGTTCCGACATTTGGAAGATTATGGTTCCTACCCAGGCTCAGGTCAGTGGTTGGCCATCTTGCCGATGAGGGTGAAGAGGGGGAGGTACATGGCGATGACGATGGAGCCGATGGTGACGCCGAGGAAGCCGATCATGACCGGCTCGATGAGCGTCAGCAAGGAGGCGATGGCCGAGTCCACCTCCTGCTCGTAGAAGTCGGCGATCTTGCCGAGCATGGCGTCGAGCGCGCCCGTCTGCTCGCCGATGGCGATCATCTGCGAGACCATGTTGGGGAAGACCTCGGTCGCCTTCAGGGGCTCGACTATCGACTCGCCGCGCTCCACGCCCGTGCGCACCTTGTTGATGGCCTCCTCCAGGATCATGTTGCCGGCCGTGCGCGCCGTGATCTCCAGGGACTGGAGGATGGGCACGCCCGAGGAGAGCAGCGTCGAGAGCGTGCGCGAGAAGCGCGCCACCGCGATCTTGCGCAGGATGCCGCCGATGATGGGCACCTTCAGCAGGATCGAGTCGATGCGGCGGTGCCCGCCCGGCGTCCGGTAGTAGAAGCGCAGCGCGACCACCGTCGCCACGATGACGCCGAGGATGACCAGCCCGCCGACGCCCGCGAGGAACTCGCTGAAGCCGACGACGACGCGCGTCGGCATCGGGAGCTGCTCGCCCGGCCCCAGCAGGCCCGTGAAGATGCTCTGGAACGACGGGATGACGAAGACCATGATGACCGCGATCACCGCGATGGCGATGACGATGACGGCCGACGGGTAGATCATCGCCGAGATCACGTCGCGCCGCAGCTTGACGATCTTCTCGATGTAGGTGGAGAGGCGCTGGAGGATGAGGTCGAGGATGCCGCCGGCCTCGCCCGCCTCGATCATGTTGACGAAGAGCTGGTCGAAGGTCTTGGGGTGGCGCCCCATCGCGGCCGCGAGCGTCGAGCCCTCCTCCACGTCCTGGCGCGTCTGCGTCAAAACCATCTGGAAGTTCTTGTTCTCCTGCTGCTGGGCGAGAATCTCCAGGCACTGCACGAGCGGCAGGCCGGCGTCGATCATCACCGAGAACTGGCGCGTGAAGATGGAGAGGTCCTTGGCGGCGACCTTCTTGCTCCGGCGGCCGAGCTTCGGCACGGCGATCTCGCGCCCCTTCTCCTTGACCGAGGTGAGCATGACCTGCTCGCGCCGCAGGAGCTGGCGCAGCGTGTCGCGGCTGTCGGCCAACCTCTCGCCGACGATCACCTCGCCCATCCGGTTCCGACCTTTGAAGACGTAAGTGGGCATGTATAACTCCTGGTGAATGGTGAACGGTGAATGGTGAATGGAGTCGGCCGGCGGCCGGGGTCACTATTCACTATTTACTATTCACTGTCTTTCCTATCTCGCCCCCGGGCGGACGCCGACGGGGCGCCCCTGGGCGTAGGGGGAGGGGTGCGGGCGCTGCCCTTGCGGGCCGGGCGCGCCGTTGCCGGTGTTGACGCCCGCGCCGTGCTCGATCAGCTCGCGCAGCTCGTCGGCGTTCGCGGAGCGCTGCATCGCCGTCTCGATGGTGATGAGCCGCTTGTGGTAGAGCGTGGCGAGCGCCTGGTTGAAGGTCTGCATGCCGTGCTTGCCCTGGCCCGTCTGCATCATCGAGTAAATCTGGTGCACCTTGTCCTCGCGGATGAGGTTGCGGATGGCGGGGTTGGGGACGAGTATCTCCAGCGCCATCGCGCGCCCGCGGCCGTCCGCGCGCGGGATGAGCGACTGGCAGAGGATGCCTTCGAGGACGAGCGAGAGCTGCGCGCGGATCTGCGCCTGCTGCGCCGAGGGGAAGACGTCGATGATGCGGTTGATGGTCGAGGCCGCGGAGTTCGTGTGCAGCGTGGCGAAGGTCAGGTGGCCGGTCTCCGCGATGCGCAGGGCCGACTCGATGGTTTCGAGGTCGCGCATCTCGCCGACGAGCACCACGTCCGGGTCCTGGCGCAGGGCGGTCCGGAGCGCCTCGGCGAAGCCGTGCGTGTCGGCGCCGACCTCGCGCTGGTTGACGATGCAGGACTTGTGCGCGTGCAGGAACTCTATCGGGTCTTCGATGGTGACGATGTGCTCGTGCCGCTCGCGGTTGACCTTGTCGAGCATGGCGGCGAGCGTCGTCGACTTGCCCGAGCCCGTGGGGCCGGTGACGAGGATGAGGCCGCGCGGCTTGTCGCACAGGTTCGAGACGACGGGCGGCAGGCCGAGGTCGTCGAACGACTTGATCTCGTAAGGGATGGCGCGGAAGACGGCGCCGACCGCGCCGCGCTGGTTGAAGAGGTTGGCGCGGAAGCGGGAGAGGCCCCGCACGCCGAACGAGAAGTCGAGTTCGAGGTTCTCCTCGAAGCGGTGCTTCTGCGCGTCGGTCAGGACGGAGTAGGCGAGCGACTTGGTGTCGGCCGAGGTGAGCGTGCGCACGCCCTCGACGGGTCGCAGGTGGCCGTCCACGCGCACCTGCGGCGGCGTGTTCGTCGTCAGGTGGAGGTCAGACCCGCCCATCTCGATCAGCTTCTTCAGCAGGTCTGAGAGCGAGAGCGGCTCCTGGGGCTGTTCTTGTCCGGTCATAAAATTTCCCTGTGTCGGTTGGTTTCGGCCGCCGTGGGCCGTGGCGGGTCGGGAGAGGGGAGGCCGGGTGAACCCCGGCCCCCCGCGTCATCACTTCTGCGAGGCCGTGTTGCGGCTCGCGGCGGGTTGGAGCGAGGCCATGAACTGCTCGGAGCCGGCCGCGACGGGCGCGGCCAACTCGAAGGGGGCCGTCGTCGCGAGGCTGTAGAGTCGGCCGTCGATCTCCGTGAAGTAGAAGGTCAGGGACTGCGCCGGCGCGCCGGGCGCCCCCGCCTGCGCCTGCACGACGAAGACCTTGCGGCCGTGCAACTCCTGCACGAAGTCGTTCGTCACCCAGCCGCCCTCGGCCACCATCCGGTCGATGACCGTGCGCCGCAGGGCCGCCACGGGCGTCCCGCCCACGGTCTTCGTCTTGGGGCCGGCGGTCACGCCCGCCAGCTCCGCGCCCGACAGCACGACGGGTGCGACGACGGCCGTGCCGGCCGCGCGCCCGTCCGAAGTCGCCACGGCGAAGACGGCCGCGCCCGAGCGCGTCTTGCGGCCGGCCGTCCAGTTGTGCGGCGTCGCGAAGTCGAAGGGGAGGAGCGAGCTGCGGGCCGGGGCGGCCGCGCGCGCGGCCGCCGAGGCGAGCATTGCGGGCGGGGCAGGCCCCACCGCGCCCGCCGGCACGAAAGGCCCGGAGGCGTTCGCGTTGAAGGTGAGCAGGGAAGTGTTGACGTTGGGCGCGGCGTTGGGGCGTGCAAGCTCGGCGAGGCGGCGGCGCTCCGCGGCGCGCGCGCGGCGCGCGCGCACGAGCGCGCGGTGGCGGCGCCACCAGGCGCGCGAGTGCTTGCGCAGGCGCTTGCGCTGGCTCACCGCCGAGCGGCGGCTCCACTTGGCGAGCGACTCGGTGATGGGCAGGGCCCCGGCCACCGTGACGAGGACGAGCAAGGTTAATGTGACGACGCGCAGCCTGTTCATATTCTATGCCACCGTTTCGCGCACCACCTCTTCGAGCGTGGTGACGCCGTTCCGAATCTTGTGCAGCCCCGACTCGCGCAGCGTGATCATGCCGTCCTCGATGGCGCGCTTGCGCAGCTCCAGCGCGGACGCGCCGATCAGAATCAGCTCGCGGATCTCGTCGGTCACCTCCATCACCTCGTAGAGGCCGACCCGGCCCTTGTAGCCCGTGTTGTTGCACTTCGGGCAGCCAGTGCCCTTGTAGGTCTTGAGCTGGGCGGCCTCCTCCCTGGAGAAGCCGATCTCGACCAGCGCCTCGGCGGGGACGTGGTGCTCGGACTTGCAGTCCTTGCAGATGCGCCGGATGAGGCGCTGCGCCTGGATGAGGTTGACGGAGGTGGCGACGAGGAAGGGCTCGATGCCCATGTTCATCAGGCGGGAGATGGTGGAGGGCGCGTCGTTGGTGTGGAGGGTGGAGAGGACGAGGTGGCCCGTGAGCGCGGCCTTGATGGCGATCTCGGCGGTCTCGAAGTCGCGGATTTCGCCGACGAGGACGATGTTCGGGTCCTGGCGCAGGAACGAGCGGAGCGCGGCGGCGAAGTTGAGCCCGATCTGCTCCTTCATCTGCACCTGGTTGATGCCCGGCAGGTTGAACTCGACCGGGTCCTCGGCCGTCATGATGTTCGTCTCGGTCGTGTTCAAAGCCTGGAGCGCCGAGTAGAGCGTGTTCGTCTTGCCGGAGCCCGTGGGGCCGGTGACGAGCACCATGCCGTAGGGCTTCGTGATGTTGCGCTGGAACTTGACGAGGCTTTCGGGCTCGAACCCGAGCTTCGTCATGTCGAGCATCAGCTTCTCCTTGTCGAGGAGGCGGAGCACGACCTTCTCGCCGAAGAGCGTCGGGAGGGTGGAGACGCGGAAGTCCAGCTCGCGCGAGCGGCCGTGAACCTTCAGCTTGATCTTGATGCGGCCGTCCTGCGGCAGCCGCTTCTCGGCGATGTCGAGCTTCGAGAGGATCTTGATGCGCGAGATGAGCGCGTCGCGCAGCCGGAGCGGCGGGTGCATCACGTCGTAGAGCACGCCGTCGATGCGGAAGCGGATGCGCATCTCCTTCTCGTACGGCTCGATGTGTATGTCGGAGGCGCCCCGCTGGAGCGAGTCGGCCAGGAGCACGTTGACGAGCCGGACGACGGGCGCGTCCTCGCTCATCCGCGTCAGGTTCGAGAGGTCGATCTCGTCGCTCTCCTCGACGACTTCGAGCCCCTCGGCGCCGTCGGCCTCGAAGTCCAGCTCGTCGAGCGACATCGAGGACTGCGGCAGCGCCTCGGCCTGGCCGCCGTGCTGACCCTCCTCCTCCTCGAAACTCTTCGCCAGCTCGATCTCGCGCGAGCCCGAGTAGTAGCGCGAGATGGCCTCCTGCACGCTCGCCTCGGAGACGACCACCGGCTCGATGTTGAGCCCCGTCATGAACTT
The DNA here is from genome assembly GCA_036389235.1 of Pyrinomonadaceae bacterium. Classification (GTDB taxonomy): domain Bacteria; phylum Acidobacteriota; class Blastocatellia; order Pyrinomonadales; family Pyrinomonadaceae; genus QHXN01. The sequence continues at coordinate 9,071 of DASVQJ010000218.1, forward strand.
GATGTCGTCCATGGCGAAGACGTTCGTTGGGTCGACCATCGCCAGCGTCAGCGTCGCCCCGACGCGCGAGAGCGGCAGCACCGAGTACTTGTCGGCCACGTCGCGCGGGATGAGGCGGATGACCGACTCGTCCACGTCGAACAGCTCCAGGTTGACCGAGGGGACGCCGTACTGCCTGGAGAGCACGGCCGTAATCATGTCGTCCGAAACGAGCCCCATCTTGACCAGGTTGAAGCCGAGCCGGCCGCCGTGCTCCCTCTGGAATTCGAGGGCCTCGCGGAGCTGGTGCGGGGTCAGGAGATTTTCGCGGACGAGGATTTCGCCGAGTTTGGCTGACATTGTGGAGCGTTCCGTGTTTTAAGAACCGAGAAGGCGGGGCGCGTGCGGTTTCCGTTGAAAGGACTTCCCGAACTGGCCGGCGACCGCACCGCCGGCACAAGGCCAATGGTTTAAAACACCGTTGGCCTAAAGCATGTTACTGTTTAACCTTGAGGCTGTCAAGATGAATCTGGAAGTGGTCAGCATGAGTTCAAAAAGCCGCGCCCGGCACGGAGGCCGGGCGCGGCTAAGTTGTTAGGTGACGCTGTCTTAGGTGCTCTTACGGGCGGCGGCCGCGAGCCGGCCGCGCGGGCGCCTTCTCGGGTTTAACGTTCTCGGCCGTCTTCAGGTAATCGAGCGATTCCTTGGCCGACTGCTTCAAGGGGTCTGTGTCCGGCGCCTTGTCCACGTAGCGCTGGAGGTAGTTGGCAGCCTCCTGGAACTTGGCCTTGTCGCCGGTGGAGAAGAGCGCGAGCCCCAGCACGCGGTTGGCGTCCGGGTTGTCCGGCTCTTCGGCGAGAACCTTCTGCGCCTCGGCTATCGCGAGGTCGACCGAGCCGCCGTCGAAGAGCGCCTGCAAGGTCTCGGAGCGGATTTTGGCCTTCTTGGCCGGGTCGGTCTCTATCTGCATGTACTCCTGGTTGGCGGCGACGGCGTCGGCCGCCTTCGACGGGTCGACCTTGGCGACGACGCGGCGCAGCAGGAGGGCGCGGACGGAGATCGCGGCCTTCTTATTCTGCTCGTAGGCGGTGGGGTTCACGCTCGCGCCGGCGGGGTTGGCGGCCTTGACCAGCGTGGCGGCTTTGGAGGCCAGCTCGGCGCCTTCGCTCCAGTCCTTCTTGGCGTCGTTCTGCGCGGCGACCTTGGCCTCGGGGTTCGTCTCCTTGACGGCGGCGTTGTAGCGGCTGTCGGCGCGCTGGCGCAGCGCCTCGGCGAGGTTGGTCAGGAGCGCGACCTCCTCGGGGCGCGCGGCCAGGCCCTCGCGGTAGTTGGTGATGGCCTCGTCGAGCCGCGGCGGGTTGGCGAAGAGGGCGTCGTTGCCGGCCTTGAAGACGCGGCTGACGACCTCGTTGGACTTGGTGATCTCCGCGTTCTTCTTTTCGATCTCGGCGATCTCCTTCTCCCTCGCCTCGCGGGCGGCCTTATCCTCCTTGCTCTCGCTGCGCGGGGCGGCGCCGCCGCCGCCGGCCGCGGAGCCGCCGCCGGACGCCTCACGCTTGGCGACGTCTTCGAGGGTCGGGCGCGAGCCGTCGCCGGGCGCGAGCACGAAGTCGCGCGTCGTCTCGGTCGTGAAGCGCTGCTTGGTGGCGAAGGTCGGAGACGCGCCGGGCGCGCTGATGACGAGCGTGTAGGTGCCGACGAAGGGGAGCCCGGCGTGGATGTAGTTGCCCTTCTTGTCGGTCTTGGTGTGGAACTCGGCCTTGATGTCCGTGCGGTAGATGTCGATCTGCGCGCCCGCGACGGGGGCGACGGTGCCGTCCGCCTGTTTGAGCGTCACCTTGCCGCTCACCTGGGTCGATTGCGCCGAGGCGGCGACGGCCGACGCGGCCACGAGGAGCGCGGCGAAGAGCGTGCGAAGTAGAAGGTTGAAACGCATGGTCGGTGGTCTCCTGCTGCTGATGATTGCTGACGCTTCCGAGGGGGAACGGAGGCCGCGCTTAGGATGCGAGCGCGCCCCGGTCGGTTGTCAGTTGGTGCCCTTTGTTCAATTCTTACGCGCCATTTTAGCAGCAAAACCGGGAGCTTTGCGAGCCCCTAGGCGTAAGGAATCGGGTCCGCGACGCCGGCCTCCCCGAACGCCCGCAGGCGCAGCGCGCACGAGTCGCAAGTCCCGCACGCGAGCGCTTCCGCGCGGTAGCAGGACCATGTGAGTCTGAGCGGCGCGCCAAGCTCCAGGCCGCGGCGGATGATCTCTGACTTGCGCATGTGGATGACGGGCGTTCTGATCTCGACGCGCGTCTCGGGGCGCGTGCCCAGGTCGACGGCGCGCTGGAAGGCTTCGTAGAATTCGGGGCGGCAGTCGGGGTAGCCGGAGGAGTCTTCGGCGACGGCGCCGATGTAGACGCCCGTCGCGCCGATGACTTCGGCCCAGCTCGTCGCGGCCGCCAGCAGGTGCGCGTTGCGGAAGGGGACGTAGCTCGTCGGTATCTCCTGCGACGAGAGGTCCGCCTCCGAGACGGGCACCGAGGCGTCCGTAAGTGACGAGCCGCCGATGCGCGCGAGGTGTTCGAGCGAGACGACGAGGCGGCGCGAGACCTTGTAGAAGTCGGCCAGCTCCTCGAAGGCGCGCCGCTCGCGCGCCTGCGTGAGCTGCCCGTAGGAGACGTGGAGGAAGGCGAGGTCTTCGTTCTCCTCGCGCGCGAAGGCGGCCGTCACGCACGAGTCCATCCCGCCCGAGACGAGGCAGACGGCGAGAGTCCCTTCAGCGACACTCTCGTCGTCGCCCGCGGTCTCCCCGGGCTCTTCGTCGTGGATGAAATCCCTGTCGCTCGGCGAGCCGCCCATCAGACCCCGCGCACCTCCGGCCCCCAGATGTATTTGTGCAGCTGCAACTGCATCCTGACGTTTTCGAGCCCGCTCCGCGAGACGAGGTCGGCCAACTCCTTCAAGTCGGTCTCGCCCCAGACGGGCGAGACGAGGATTGCCAGGGCGCGTTTCTCAAGCCCGTACTCCTCGACGACGCGGCGCGCGAACTCCCAGTCGGCGCGGTCTTTCACGACGAACTTGACCTCGTCGCGGTCGGCGCGCAGGCGCCCGAGGTTCGGCCAGTGGTTCCGTTCGGCCTCGCCCGACGCCGGGCACTTCACGTCGAGGATTATCTTCGCGCGCTCGTCCACGCCCTCGGTCGAGACGAACCCGCCGGTCTCGATGAGGACCTCGAAACCCTCTTCGCAGAGTCGGCGGACGAGCCCTAACGCATGCTTCTGCGCGAGCGGCTCGCCGCCCGTCACTTCGACGAGCTGGCAACCAAATGCACGCACCTGACGCATCACATCCTCGACCGAGACGTGCTCGCCGCCCTTGAAGGTGTACTCGCTGTCGCACCAAGTGCAGCGCATCGGGCAGCCCGTCAGGCGCACGAACGCGCACGGGCGGCCGGCGTGCGTCGATTCGCCCTGGACGGAGCGGAAGATTTCCGTGACGCGGAGCATGGAAAAGCAGTAGACAGTAGTCAGTAGTCAATAGGGCTTGGCCCCGCGGACGTTGTTGATGACAGCCGTCGGGTTCGCAATGACAAGGTTTTACTACTGACTACTGACTACTGTCTACTGTCTACTGATTCTGTCTACTGTCTACTCGATTCGTGGTAGCATAGGCGAACCGGCCGGCGTAGCATCTTGGCTTCTGGACTCTCGGATGCCGACAGACCTCGAACAACTCGTGCGTGAAGGCGCGGAGCGCCTGCTGGGGCGTGCGGGCGAGGTGCGCTCGCTCGACCCGGCTGTGGTGGCGCCGCGCGTGCGCGCGACGGTCGAGAAGTACCTTCTGCGCCACAGCCCGCAGGCCGGCGCGGCCGAGGTCGGGGCGTTCATCGACGCGCTGCACGCCGAAGAGCTTCTGCTCGTCGTCGCGTGCGAGCGCGGGGACGCCGCCGCGTGGGACGACCTCGTCGCGCAGTACAGGCCGACCGTGCTCTCGGCCGCGCGCTCGGCCAGCGCGGGCGAGGCGGAGGCCGAGGAGCTGGCCGGCTCGGTGTGGGCAGAGTTGTACGGGCTGCGCGAGCGCGCCGACGGGAAGCCCGCGGGCAAGCTCGCTTACTACTCGGGCTGCGGGAGTCTCGGCGGCTGGCTGCGCGGGGTCGTGGGGCAGTTGGCGGTCGACAGGCACCGGCGCACGTCCCGCCTCGTGCAGACGGAGGAGCCTTCGGAGTTCGACCGCGCGGCCGCGGAGTCGCACGAGCAGGACGGCTGGCGGCCGCCCGCGCCGCTCGACCCCGAGAGCGCGCTCGCCGAGTCGGACGCGGCGCGCGCCGTCGAAGGGGCGCTCGCGAGCGCCCTGCAAGGGCTCGACGCGGAAGACCGCCTGCTCGTGCGCCTCTACTACTTCGACGGGCTCAAGCTGAAGGAGGCGGGCGCCGTGCTCGGCGTCCACGAGGCGACGGCGAGCCGCCGGCTGACGCGCGTCCACG
>DASVQJ010000219.1:0-111268 GCA_036389235.1 Pyrinomonadaceae bacterium
TGAAAAACTTTCACCAACATCTCACATCTGCCGCCCGGCCTCTGACCTTCACAACCAGCGCACCACCGTCACGCGCGTGCCGCGGCCGACTTCCGACTCAATCTCGAAGACATCCACGAGGCGCTTCGAGCCCGGCAGCCCCTTGCCGAGGCCCCGCCCCGTCGAGAAGCCGTCGCGCATGGCGGCGTTGATGTCCGGGATGCCGGGGCCGCTGTCCTCGAAGATGAGGCGCAGCCCCCGGCGGCCCTGCGCGCCGTCGAACGGCTGCGCGATCATGCGGCCGCGCTTGGCGTACTTGACGACGTTGCGCGCCAGCTCCGAGCAGACCGTGGCGAGCCGCGTCTGGTCGATGATGCGGAAGCCGAGCGCGGCGGCCATCCGCCGCACCTCGCCGCGCGCGACCGCGATGTCTTGCTCGCCCTCAAGGGCGATTGATCTGCTCGGCAAGCGCGCCCCACTCCCTGTCGGCCGCCGACTCGTCGCCGTCCTCGTCGATGCCGAACTCGCTGCGGAGCAGCCGGATGCCCTCGTCCACGTTCAGCACCGTGTCCACGCCGCGCAGTTCGAGCCCCAGCTCGACGAGCGTGATGGCGACGGCCGGCTGCATCCCGACGACCACCGTGCGCGCGTCCATGATGCGCGCCATCGCCGCGATGTCCGAGAGCACGCGCCCGATGAAGGAGTCCACCATCTCCAACAGCGAGATGTCGATGAGCACCCCCCGCGCGCCCGTCCGCTCCAGCTCCGAGAGTATGCGCTCCTGGAGGTGGATCACCGTCTGGTCGTCCATGTCCACCTGAATCGGCACGATCAGAACCCGGCCGACCTTCAGGATGGGAATTCGCGTCTGTCCGTCCATTGTTTGTGGAGTGATGAGTGACGAGTGATAAGTGATAAGAAAGAGCGCGTGCTTTCACTTATCACTCATCACTCATCACCCATCACTCACCCCTCCTGTTTCTTCTCTCCGCCCGACGTGATCTGCTCGTTCTGCTTGGCGGCCTTCTGGAGGCCGTCGCCATTGGCGCCGTTCTGGAGCTTGGCGAGGGCGCGGGTGGGGACGACCGTGCGGCCGATCATCTCCAGCGCGAGCTTGATGCCGTCGGACATCTGGGCGCGGGTGGTGATCTGGGTGAGGTCGATGCCGAGCTGCACCATCGTCTGCGCAATCGCGGGGCTGACGCCGGTCAGGATGCAGCGGGCGCCCATCAGGCGCGCGGCCGTGACGGTCTTGATGAGGTGGTTGGCGACGAGCGTGTCCATCGTCCGCACCCCGGTGATGTCGAGGATGGCGATGGTCGAGCCGGTCTCGACCACCTTCTGCAGCAGCGCCTCCATCATCATCTGCGCGCGGCGCGAGTCGAGCGTGCCGATGATGGGGAGCGTCAGTATCTTGTCCCAGACCTTGATGACCGGCGTCGAGAGTTCGAGCATGTCGGCGCGCTGCTGGCGGATGATCTCCTCGCGCGAGCGGATGAAGTTCTCGACCATCACGAGCCCGAGCTTGTCGAGGAGGCGCGTGAAGTAGTTCATCTCGGGGACGAGGGAGGCGGCGTCGCCTTCGAGCTCCTCGGCGAGGAGCGGGCTGACGACGTTGCGCAGGCTGAGGATGTAGGTCGCGTTCTCCAGGGGCGTGTAGCCCTTGACGGCGCGCAGGTGGGAGATTTCGTTGAGGTAGTGGCGCAGGTCGTCGAAGGCCGGGTGGTCGAAGTCGCCGCCGCCCGAGTCCTGCACGCCCTGCACGAGCATGTCGAGGACCTGCTGCGACTGCTGGCGCAGGTCCTTCTTCGAGATCAGCTCGTCGCGGAACTCGTCGTTCTCCAGGCGCTCCTTGATCCAGAGGTTGAGAATTTCGTCGCGGCGCGTGGCGAGGAGGTTCGCGATGCGCCGCTCGCCCGCCCGCGCCGAATCGTTCTGGTCCGCCATGTAAAGTCCTCGTCTGCGGGCGCGGCCGCCCGCGCGCGCCCGTTCTTACAGTCAGGCCCCGGCGTGTCAGGCGCCGCCCGCGGCCCCCGGCGTGGGAGGGGGTCGGGCTCGGCGCGCTTCTTTTGGAAGGGGCGTTTTTAAGTCGCGCTTATCTTAGCACCCGGCCGGTCAAAAGCAACAACGCGCCCGCGGGCACCCATCGCCCGCGGGCGCGTCGTCGCACGGACGGCCGCTCGCCTCAAGCGCGCGGGGCGCTCACTGGTCGATCTTCTGCATGGCGATGATGGTCATCGGCGAGTCGCCGGACGTGCGCGTGTAGGAGACCCAGTAGCCGGCCTTCGGGAAGCGGATGAGCTTGGAGAAGGAGCCGTCCTGCTTGGCCACGGGCTCCTCGCCGAGGACGGACTTGGCGGCGGGGACGGCCTTGTTGCTGAAGTAGGTGATCGAGACGGCCGAGACCTTCTTGGCCGCGTCGTAGTAGACCTGGCAGGACTCGTCGTCGCTGACGGCGAAGACCTCCTGCTTGTCGTCCTTGTCGGTCGGGTTGCCGAGGAGCTTGCGCGCCTCCTCGGCCGACATGCCGATGCGGACGCCCTTGTAGGCGCTGAAGGGCGGCTCGTCCTTCGGGTGGTCGGCGGGCTTCTGCGCGAGCGCCGCCGGGAGGAGCGCGAGCGCGGCCAGCAGGGCGAGCGCGAGGGCGGAGAGCGCCGGGGTGCGGGTGCGTGCGTGGAGCATTGGGACAGTCCCTCCTCTGGAAAGGTGTGCGTTCCGAAGTTGTAGGAAAAGGACGCGGCCGGGCGGGTTCGGAGACGAGGGCTTCGGTTAAAGCTCTACAACGGCCCAGCCTCGCTTGCCTGTGGCACGGGACGATATGCCAAACCCACGCCCCGAGTCAATCCCATTTCGTGGATTTCGGACGCCCACCTCACCGCATGAACTTCCGCCGGACGGCGAGCGCGAGCAGCGCCGCCTGCACCGGCCCGAAGAAAGGAGTGGCTGCGGACGGGCGCGAATGAACACAGATTCTCAAATCATTTTCGTTAAATCTTCTCCGACGCACGTTAATCCGCGCCCATCCGCGATTCACTAGCCTTAACTCCATCTGCAAGCCGGACTAACGCTAATTCTTCTTAAATCTGGAAGCCGCGGACGCGCTCGGGCTTTTTGGTTTTGGCGGGCGGGGCGGCGAGGACGGCCGTATCCTGTTCGCGGTGCTCGCGCTCTTCCGGCGCGTGCCAGCGCGCCCATTCGGTGGGGGCGTCGAAGGTCTCGCCGCCGTGTTTGGTGATGCGCTCGCGGACGCGGCACATGACGGGGGTGTTGACGCCGACGCCGGAGATGACCGCCTGGCCTTTAGTCAAAGCCGGGAGTTCGTTCAGGAGTTGGCGGCCGGCGCCTTCGACCGACTTGGCGACGGTGTCCTGGTCGACGGGGTTGACGATGCGCATGATGACCTGCGTCATGCACTGCGAGAGCACGTCCTGGTCGAGCTTGCCCGGGCGCTGCGTGATGAGGCCGATGCCGACGCCGAACTTGCGCCCCTCGGAGAGAATCTGTTTGAGGATGTTCGTCGAGACCACGGTCTGGCCGGCGGGCGCGAAGCGGTGCGCCTCTTCGAGGAGCGTGAAGACGGGGTAGGGGAGGTGGCTGTCGGTGCCCTCCTGCGACTCGCCGCGGACGGTCGCCATGCGCGCCTTGTTGACCCTCCGCAGCAGCGTGGCGACGACGACCTGCTGCTCGTTCTGCTCGATGTCGGAGAGTTGCAGGACGGTGCAGCGGCCGGGCTTGAACATCTCGGCGAGCGGGATGTGCTCGTGGTCCGAGAAGATGGAGTTGGGCTTGTCGAAGCGCGAGTCGAGGCGCCACAGCAGGCCCTCGATGGAGCTGGCGTTGCCCGAGTCGCCGCGGTCGCTCCCCTCGTACTTCTGCGCCTTCACCTCGTCGCGCAGGTCGTGGTAGCCCCACAGCTCGCCGCGGCGCGTGGCCGTTAACTGGCGGAACGCCTGCGAGAGGAAGTGGAGCATCTTCTCCGAAGTGCCCTCGGGCAGGAGGTACTTCACGTCGGCCTCCGTGAGGGAGGAGAAGCGCACCTTGACGCGCTCGTGCGTGAAGACCCTGACCTCGGGCCGGTAGCCGTCGCGCCCCTCGCCGAAGCGCGGGTCGTCCTCGATGGAGCGCAGCGTGTCGTACTCGCCGTGCGGGTCGACGATGAGGACGGCGGCGCGGTTGTACGGGCGCATCAACTCCTCGACCAGCACGCCCGCCGTGTAGGACTTGCCCGACCCCGTCGAGGCGAGGATGGCGAGGTGCGTCGAGACCACGTCCTTGATCGAGAGCACGACGGGCACCTCGCCCTCCTCGCGCGTGAGCAGGCTGCCGACGTGCGCCGAGCCGACCTCGCCCGCGCGCCGCGGCGAGAGGCACTGCGCGAGCGTCTCGGAGGAGGCGAGGAAGACCGGGTCGCCCGGGCGCGGCGGGATGCGCGGGTTGACGAAGTCGCCTAAAGACGGGTGGAAGTAGCCGATGGTCTCGACCGTGATCTCGTACAGCTCGCAGCCCTCGCCGTCGAGGCCGATGAGCGACGAGACGACCGACGGCGGCGTCTCCGGGTCGGAGAGGAACGTGTCGGGGAGGTTGCGCACGAGGCGCCGCTCGGTGACGTTGCCGATGATGCGCCGCTCCACGGCCTGGTCGCGCGCCGTGTAGTAGACGAACTCGCCGATGCGCGCCCGCGCGTTGTCGGCCGTGATGAACAGGTACTCGTGCGGCCGCTCGCCCGGCCCCTTGACGGTGCCCGTGAGGGCGTCTGTCTGGTTCTCTTCTTTCATCGGTTAGCTTCGGTCGATAAGCGCGAACGAAAAAATCCCGGCGTGAGTAAGGCGCGAGTATAACACGCGGCGCGCTCAGTGGAGGGCGGGCTTCTTGACGACGCCGCCGTGCACGTCGGAGAGGGGGTGGACGACGACGAAGGCGGAGGGGTCGTAGTCCTCGACGAGCGAGCGGAGGCGGCCGATCTCAAGGCGGGTGACGACGCAGTAGAGGATGTCCTGCTCGGCGTCCGTCCAGCCGCGGCGGCCCTTGTAGAGCGTCACGCCGCGCGTGAGGTCGCGGATGACGGCCTGGCGAATCTCCTCGCTCCGCTCGGAGACGATGATGACGGCCGTGTACTGCTCAAGCCCGTGGAGCAGGAAGTCCACCGTCTTCGAGGCGGCGAAGTAGGTGAGGATGGAGTAGAGCGCCGACTCGACGCCGAGGAAGAAGGCGGCGGCCGAGAAGATGAAGACGTTGAGGATGAGGATCACGTCGCCGACGCGGAGCAGGCTGCTGCGCTTGCTCACGAGGAGCGCCGCGACCTCCGTGCCGTCGAGCACGGCCCCGCCGCGGATGGCGAGGCCGATGCCGGCGCCGATGAAGAAGCCGCCGAAGACGGCCGTGAGTAACTTGTCGGGCGTCACGTCGGGGAAGGGGACGAGCGCGAGGCAGAAGGAGAGCCCCGCGATGGCCGCCGCGCTCTTGGCGGCGAAGCGGCCGCCGACCTGTTTGTAGCCGAGCGCGATGAAGGGGAGGTTGATGACCGGGATGAGGAGCGCGAGCGGCGCGCCGAGCACGTCGGAGAGGAGCATCGAGACGCCCGTCACGCCGCCGTCGATGAAGCGGCTCGAAAGCAGGAAGCCTTTGAGCCCGAACGCGGCCGAGAGTATCCCGAGCGCGACGAGTAAAAAGTTGACGGCCCCGCGGGCGGCGTTATTCATCCCGCGAGGATAGACGGGGCGCGCGCGGCGGGCAAACCGCGGCGGCGCTCAGCGGCAGTACTTGATGACTTTGAAGGTGGCGGACTCGGTCGCCGTCCAGGCGGGCAGGATGGTCTCCGCCGTGACTTCGACTTTGAAGTCGCGTTCCAGCGCGCTGCCCAGTTGCACGGGGCCGAGGTCCCACTTCACCGCCGAGCCCTCGCCCGTCACGGTGCCCGCCGAAACCTTGTACTTGTAGCTGTCCACCGTCAGGCTCCTGTAAGGTGAGCGCACGACCGCCTTGACCTGCGTCACCGGCTTCTCGTCGAGGCAGAGGTCTATGATGCGCGGGTTGACCGTGACGCCGAGGGTGATGCCCGCGTTCGGCATCGAGATCGCGGGCGTCGGGCTCTGTTGGGCTTCCGGCGTCGAGTCCTGGGCGGGCGTGGCGGCGGCGGTCTGGCCGGCCGTGGGCGTCGCGCGCGGCGGGGACTGGGTCGGGGTCGGCTGCGGCGCGGAGTCGGGTGTCGGCTGCGGCGTCGCGGCGTACGTCACGTTCTGGTTCTGCGTCGCGCCGGACTCGGCCGGCGGCCCCGTGGCCGACAACATGTAGGCCGCCGCGATAGCTAAAACGGCGATGCCCGCGGCGAGCATGACGATCAACCCGGCACGCCTGAACCGTTGCGTCCCGCCCGCCGCTTCGCCCGCGGCGTCGCGGGGCGCGGGTTCGGCCGCGCGCGGGCCGGGCAGCGTCGGGAGCCCGTCGGGCGCGGCGGACGCGTGCGTTTGTGCCGCGGGTCTTACAGGCCGCGCGGCCGGCGGCGTCTTTTCGCGGGCGGGCTGCGGCGGCGGGGGCGCGGGCTTGTGAGGCTCGCCGAGGAGGTCGGCCAGCGAGTTGAGCAGCGCGACGTAGCCCTCGTGGTCGGCCTCGCCCGCCCAGCCGACGAGGCGCGCGGCCTGGAGCCGCCTGAACTCGAACGGCGGCCTCACGTCGTCCAGCAGGACGGGGATGAGCACGCCGCGCTCCGCCCCGTCCGAGGCTTCGGTCTTGACCCAGCGCGAGAGCACCGACTGCACAGTCCAGACGACGAGCACGCACCGCGCCTCGCCTATGGCCTGCTCGATCACGTCGTCGAAGTTCTTGCCGGCGGGGATGTGTCGATCCCACCAGACGCTCCAGCCCTCGCCCTCCAGCGCGCGCACGAGGGAACGCACCCTGTCCCGATCCTCGTTGTCGTAGCTGACGAAGATGTCACTCATGCGGCGAACGGCGGCCCGGCGCGGACGCGGGCCGCTCAGCGGAAGAAGCGGCGGACGGTCTCGACGACGTGCTCCTGCTGGGCGCGCGTCAACTCGGGGAACATGGGGAGCGCGAGCGTCTCGCGGGCGGCGCGCTCGGACTCGGGGAAGTCGCCCGCCTTGTAGCCCAGTCCGGCGAAGCAGGGTTGCAGGTGGAGCGGGACGGGGTAGTAGACCTTCGTGCCGACGCCGTTCGCCTTGAGGTGTTCGAGCAGCGCGTCGCGGCGCCCGGCCCGCACGCGGACGACGTACTGGTGGAAGATGTGGCGCGCGCCGCCGTTGACGTGCGGCGGCGTGACGAACTCCGCGAGTCCGGCCTCGTCGATCAGGCGCGTGTAGACTTCGGCCCTCTCCCTCCGCGCGTCCGACCACGCGTCGAGGTGCGGGAGCTTGACGCGGAGCACGGCGGCCTGGAAGGTGTCGAGGCGGCTGTTGAAGCCGACCTCGTCGTGGTGGTACTCGGTCGCGCCGCCGTGGACGCGCAGGCGCCGCAGGCGCTCGGCCACGTCCGCGTCGTTCGTCGTCACCAGCCCCGCCTCGCCCGCCGCGCCGAGGTTCTTCGTCGGGTAGAAGCTGAAGCAGCCCGCGTCCCCGACCGCGCCGGCCGAACGCCCCGCCGCGTCCTTCGCCCCGATGGCCTGCGCCGCGTCCTCGATGACGCGCACGCCCCTCTTTTGTGCGACGCTCAGAACCTCCCCCATCTCCGCCATCTGTCCGTAGAGGTGGACGGGGACGACGGCGCGAGTCCGTTCGGTGATGACTTCGTCGATCCGCGCCGCGTCGATGTTGTAGGTGCGCGGCTCGATGTCCGCGAAGACGGGGCGCGCGCCCGCGCGCACGACCGCGCCCGCGGTGGCGAAGAAGGTGAAGGGCGTCGTGACGACCTCCGCGCCCGCGCCCACGCCGAGCGCGAGCAGCGCCAGCAGCAGCGCGTCCGACCCCGACCCGCACCCGACCGCGTACCCCGCGCCTGTGTACCGCGCCAGCTCGGCTTCGAGCAGCTGCACGTCCTCGCCCATTATGAACTGCTGCGAGTCGAGCACGCGCCCCACGGCCTCGCGCAGCTCATCACGCAAAGCTAAGTGCTGCTGCTTCAGGTCGAGTAAAGGGACTTGCATGTTTGGCGCGGTCGTTGACATGAAAAATAATTTAAAGACGCCGCGGAGCGGCCGGATGAATTTAGCCCGGCCTTTTAAGGCCGGGTCAGCGTCGAATCGAAAACGCCGCGTCGCGTCGGCGACGCCTGAGCCGGCCTGCCTGTTCACGCGTCGCTGACGCGACGCCGACGCTTATTACCATCTGCGTTCCCGGCCTTGAAAGGCCGGGCTAAATTCATCCGGCCGCCCCGCGGCCGCGTCACGCGCGCGCGCCTGTCTCCTACAGCTTAATCCATCTGCCGCCGTCGTTGATCGACTGCTGGGCGGCTTCGAGGAGGCGGACGACGCGGAGGCCGGCGCGGCCGTCGGAGGCCGAGGGGCGCGCGTCGCGGACGGAGTCGATGAACTCCGCGCAGACGTAGTGCAGGGCCTCGGTCGGGTCGAGCTTCGGCACCCACACGTCGCCGGTGCGGTAGCTGACGAGCGTCTTGTACGCCTCCTCCTCCTCGACGGCGTCGGCGTTGCGCGTGACGCCCTTGTCGTAGACGCGCACCTTCTCGGTCGGCTCGATGTCGTCGTAGACGATCATCCGGCGGCTGCCCGCGATGAGCGTGCGCCGGATCTTGACGGGCGAGAGCCAGTTGAAGTGGAAGTTGGCGATGAGCGAGTCGCCGAACCGGAGCTGCACGTAGGCGATGTTCTCGATGCCGGGCTCGATGTGGCAGCTCCCCGTCGCCAGGAGCGCCGTCGGCTCGCGCCCGACGACGTAGTCCATGATGGAGAAGTCGTGCGGCGCCAGATCCCACACGACGTTGATGTCGCGCTGGAACAGCCCGAGGTTGACGCGCACCGAGTCGAAGTAGAGCAGCTCGCCCAGCTCGCCCGCGTCCACCGACTCCTTAATCTTGCGGACGGCGCCCGTGTAGATGAAGGTGTGGTCGACCATCAGGGTGAGGCCGCGCCGCTCGGCCGACGCGATCAGCTCTTCGGCCTCGCGCGCGCTGGCGGTGAAGGGCTTTTCGACGAGGACGTGCTTGCCCGCCTCCAGCGCGCGGCGCGCGAAGTCGTAGTGCGTGGCGACGGGCGTGGCGATGACGACGGCGTCGAGGCGCGGGTCGGAGAGCAGCTCCGCGTAGTCCGAGGAGGCGCGGGCGACCGGGTAGCGCCGCGCGGCCTTCGAGAGGTGGCGCGCGTCCTTGTCGCAGACCCAGCGCAGCGCCGCCCCCTCGTTCTCGGCGAAGTTGCGTATCAGGTTCGGCCCCCAGTAGCCGCAGCCGACGACACCGACGGAAATGGTCATGGCTAAAAGAAAGAGTCCCCGCGGGCTCCCGATACAATAAACGCGTGCGGGCGGGGGTTCAACCGGCGGCGGCCGATACTTCGGCGCAGAAGTCGGCGAGGGCGTCGGCGACGTACCTGATCTGCTGCCCGGTCAGCTCCGCGAACATCGGGAGCGAGAGCACGCGCTCCGCCTGCGACTCGGCGTTGGGGAAGTCCCCCTCCCTGTGCCCGAGCGACGCGTAGGCGGGTTGCAGGTGGACGGGCACCGGGTAGTGTATGCCGGTCTGCACGCCCGCCGCCGAGAGGTAGCGTTGGAGGCTTTCGCGCGCGCCCGTCCGGACGACGAAGAGGTGGTAGACGTGCTCGGCGTAGTCGGCCTCGACGGGCAGCGCGAGCGCGCCCGAGTCGGCGAGCGGCGCGAGCAGCTCGCGGTAGCGCGCGGCGTGCCGGCGGCGCAGGGCGTTCCAGTCGTCGAGGTACTTCAGCTTGACGTTCAGCACCGCCCCCTGGATGCCTTCGAGGCGGAAGTTGTAGCCGACGAGTTCGTGCCTGTACTTCTGCTCGGAGCCGTGGTCGCGCAGCATGCGCAGGCGGCGCGCGACGCCCGCGTCGTTCGTGACAACGGCGCCGCCCTCGCCGTACGCGCCGAGGTTCTTGCCGGGGTAGAAGCTGAAGCAGCCCGCGCGCGCGAGCGCGCCGACCCGCCGCCCCTTGTAACGCGCGCCGTGCGCCTGCGCCGCGTCCTCGATGACGACGAGGCCGCGGCGCCCGGCGACCTCGAAGACGGCGTCGAGGTCTGCGGGCTGTCCGTAGAGGTGGACGGGGATGACGGCGCGAGTCCGTTCGGTAACGACTTCGTCGATCCGCGCCGCGTCGATGTTCGAGGTGAACGGGTCGCAGTCCACGAAGACGGGCGTGGCGCCCGCGGTCGAGACGGCCTCGGCCGTGGCGAAGAAGGTGTTGGCGGGGACGACGACTTCGTCGCCCGGGCCGACGCCGCACGCCTGGAGCGCCAACTGGATGGCCGCCGTCCCGTTCGAGACGCCGACGCACTCGCCCGCGCCGACGTACTCGGCGAACGCGCGCTCGAACGCCTCGACCTCGCGCCCCAGAATGAAGGCCGACGTGTCGAGCACGCGCTGAATCGCCTCATCGACTTCGGCTTTGATGGCCCGGTACTGAGCCTGTAGGTCTACGAACGGGACTGGCATATGCGAAAAAGTGATAAGTGACGAGTGATAAGTGATAAGAAAGAGCCTCTGCTTTCTCTTATCACTTATCACTCGTCACTTATCACTCTAAGAACTCTCGCCGGGTTGCCGGCGACGACGGCGCCGGGGGGGACGCTTTTGGTGACGACGGCGCCGGCGCCGACGACGGCGCGCTCGCCGATTTCGAGCCCGCAGAGGATGGTGGCGTTGCTGCCGATGGAGGCGCCGCGGCGGACGACCGTGCGTTCGAGCGTCCAGTCCTCCTCGGTCTGCGGCGTCCCGTCGGGGCGGGCGGCGCGCGGCAGCCGGTCGTTCGTGAACATCACGCCGTGGCCGACGAAGACCTCGTCTTCGAGCGTCACGCCCTCGCAGATGAAGGTGTGGCTCGAGATCTTGCAGCGCGCGCCCACCCGCGCGCCCTTCTGGATCTCGACGAAGGTGCCGATGCGCGTCTCGTCGCCGACGCGGCAGCCGTAGAGGTTGACGAAGGCGTAGATTTTAACGTCGCGCCCGAGTTCGACGTCCGGGGCGACGCGGCAGAACTCCGCGGCCATCAACGCGCCCCGCCGCCGTGGCCGTTCGAGCCCGCGCCCGCGGCCTCCGCGCCCTCGGGCGCCCCCTCCTCGTCGCTCGCGTAGTAGCCCGAGTAGTAGCCCGAGTAGTAGTAGTAGTCCGTCCCTTCGAGCTTCACGTTGTTGAGCACGATGCCGAAGAGGTGCGCGCCCACGTCCTGCAACTGCTGCTTGGCGCGGCGCACGACCGCCCGCGACGAGCGGCCGCCGTGGACGACCAGCATCACGCCGTCCACCATCGTCGAGAGGATCGACGCGTCGGTGAACGAGATGGCCGGCGGCGAGTCGATGATGATGTGCGTGAAGTTCTCCGCCAGCACGTAGAGGAGCTTGCGCATCTCGTCCGACCCGAGCAGCTCGGCCGCGTTGGGCGGCACCGGCCCCGAGGAGATGACCTTCAGGTTGGGCAGCTTGTCGTAGGTCTGCACCAGCTCCGAGATGTTCGACTCGCCCGAGAGGTAGTTCGTCACGCCCTTCGCGTTCGGCAGGCCGAAGTGCGCGTGGACGCGCGGCCGGCGCAGGTCGCAGTCGAGGACGAGCACGTCCGCGCCGGTCTGCGCGAGCATCATGGCGATGTTGACGGCCGTGGTGGTCTTGCCCTCCGAGGGCTGGCTCGAAGTGACGAGCACGGTCTTGGGCGGCTGCCCCGCCGAGGAGAGCAGGAGCGAGGTGCGGAGGTGGCGGTACGCCTCGGCGACGGGCGAGCGCACGTCGGAGACGAGGGCGAGCGCGGTGGCCGTGCCCGGCGCGGGCTCCGGCGCGTTGCGGCCCAGGAGCCGCCGCGTCTCGCGCGGCGCGGGGATGATCGCCAGCGTCGGCAGGTGGACGTGGCGGTCGACGTCCTCGACCGACTTCAGGGTGTCGTCGAGGTAGTCGAGCAGGAAGGCGAGGCCGATGCCGACGCCGAGCGCGAGCATCAGCGCGACCATGATGTTGCGCACGCGCGGCGGGCCGATGGGCTCGCCCGGGACGCGCGCCTCCTCGACCATCGTGACGTTGCCGGCCGAGGTGTCGCCCCTCGTCACCTTGATCTCGTTGAGCCGCTGCTGGTAGAGGTTGAGGTTCTGGCGGTCGGTCTCGATGGTCTGGTCGAGGTCGGAGAGCTTCGTCTCGGCGATGCTCGTGACGTTGGCCTTGCCGCGGGAGCCGAAGTAGGACGCCTTCGCCGACGCCTCCTCCTTGAGGGCCGCCTCGTAGCTGGTCTTGAGCCCGGCGATGATCTCCTGCGGGGTGCGCTTCAACTCCTCGTTGAGCTGCGAGAGCTGCTCGTCGATCTTCTTGATCTCGGGCCACTCGTCGGTGTAGGTGACCCGCAGCGCCTTCCGCCGCTCCTGGAGTTCGCTGATCTTCTCGCGCAGCCGCTGGACGTTCTTGTTCTCCTGCACCTGCGGGATGGACCAGATGCCGGCCGTGTTCTGGGTCTCGATGGAGGCCCTGTAGGCGGCCTCGGTCGCCTTCCGCCTCCGCTCCGCCTCCTGCATCTGCGCGAGGTAGGCGCCGAGCTGCGCGGCCGTCAAATCCTGGCCCGCCTTGCTGCCGAGCGGGATGTCGTTCTCCTTCTTGAAGTTGATGCGCTTGGCCTCGTTGGCCTGGATGCGCGCCTGGAGGTCGATGATCTGGTTGGCCAGCACGTCCTCGTTCTTCTGCGAGCCGGCCGTCTCGGCGCGGATGTCGTTCTCGCGGAAGATGACCCCCAGGGTGTTGGCGACGTTGGCCGCGATCTGCGGGTCGGTGTGCACGAACCGGATGTTGACGAGGTTGGTGCGGTCGATGGGGTCTACGCTCAGGTTCTCGCGCAGCGCGTCCTCGTAGGGTTCGAGCTTCTTCGCCTGCTCGGGCGTGAGCTGGTCGCCGTCGAGCTCGACCTCGTCGATGACGGGGACGGCCGAGGCGTCCTGCCGCGCCTCCTCGCCCGGCGCCTTGGCGCCCGAGAAGACGCGGCGCAGGCCGGCGATGATGCCGGTGCCGCGGTGCGCGGGGCTGAGGAAGTTGGGGTTGTTCCGGAGGTCGAGCCGCATGATGACCTGGCGGGCCAGCTTCTGCGTCTTGAGCTTCTGGAGCTGCGTGTTCCAGTAGTTGGGGTCGTTGCCGCGGATGAGGACGGCGTCGCCGCCGCGCGTGGTCGAGCGTATGTCGCGCGGCCTCTGCTCGATCTGAATCTGGGTCGTCGCCTCGTAGATCGAGGGCGTCCGGTACATCTGGATGGAGACGAGGGAGGTGATGACGACGATCAGGCTGAGGATGAGCCATTTGCGCTTGAGCACGACGGCGAGGTACTCGCGCAGGTGCGCAGGCTCGTTGGCCGAGACGGCGGCGGCCGGCGCCACCACGGGCGCCGCGAGGTCGCGCAGCGGGCGGTCGAGCGTGTCCGACGTGAGCGGCAGAAGGCGGTTCTCTTGCGACATCATATTTCCAAATCTTTCTACAAGGGTTTCGGGGGCTTTGGAGACCACAACCCCAACGCAGCGGGTCATTTCCGGCCGCGTCATCATAACAGAGACCCGCGCGGAGGCAAATCGCGCGGGTAGGGAAAACCGCAGGCGGCAGGCGGTCGAAGGCCCCGAACTCGGGAACCTTCTTACGCCGACTCCCGCGGCCCGGCGCAGGACTGCGCCCGACTTTCGCGGCCGGCCGGCCGCCGGCCGCTTAAGTCTCCTACTGCCTGCCGTATTCCGCGAGCGCCTCGCGCCAGTCGCGCAGGGGCCGGAGGCCGAGGGCTTCTGAGATGAGGCAGCGCAGGCGCGAGTTGCGCGGGCGCGGGGCGGGGCGGCGTAAAGAGTCGGTCGGGACGGGCTCGATCTGCGCGTCGCGGAGGCCGGCGGAGGCCGCCGCCTCGCGCGCGAAGCTCTCGAAGCTGGCGCCGGAGCCTTCGTTGACGACGTGGTAGACGCCGGGCAGGTCCAGCTCGGCCAGCTCGCGCAGGCGCGCGGCGAGGTCGGGCGCGTAGGTCGGCGTGCCGTAGGAGTCCGTGATGGCGCGCAGCCGCTCGCCGCGGCGCGCGCGCTCGACGACGGTCGCCAGGAAGTTGCGGCCGCCCCTCCCGAAGACCCAGCCCGTGCGCACGACCGAGGTGCGGGCGCTCGCGGCCTGCGCGCGCCGCTCGCCTTCGAGCTTCGCCGCGCCGTAGGCGCTCAGGGGGTGCGGGTCGTCGCGCTGCGTGTAGAAGTGATTCTCCCTGCGCCCGTCGAAGACGTAGTCGGTCGAGACGGTGACGAAGGAGGCGGAGGCCAAACGCGCGGCCGTCGCCAGCGCCTCGACGCCCTGCGAGTTGACGAGGAAGGCGCGCTGCGGGTCCAGCTCGCAGCCGTCCACGTCCGTCCAGGCGGCGCAGTTGACGGCGGCGTCCGGGCGCAGGCGGCCGAACGTCTCGCGCACGGCGCGCTCGTCCGTGATCTCCAGCCCCTCGTGGTCGAAGGCGAAGACCTCGTCGCCGCGCGCGCGGCAGTGCTCTGTCAGCGCGGAGCCGACCAGGCCCGCCGCGCCGGTGATTAAGACTTTCATAGGTAAATAGACGGTGGTCAGCAGTCAGCAGTCAGTAGAAAGCTTTAACAGCCGGGCCGTCAGTACGCAAGCGAGTGCGCCCGCCGGGCGGAGCCCTACTGCCTACCGTCTACTTCATCCCCGTATTGCTTCCGGTAGTAGTCGCGGTATTCGCCGCCGCGCGCGCGCGCGACCCAGTCGGCGTTCTCCCCGTACCAGCGGATGGTCTTGCGCAGCCCCGACTCCCACGTCTCGCGCGGCCGCCAGCCCAGCTCATTCTCGATCTTGGTCGGGTCGATGGCGTAGCGGCGGTCGTGCCCCGGGCGATCCTTGACGAACTTGAGGAGAGACCGCGGCTTGCCCAAAGCTTCGAGGACTGACTCGGCGACCTCGACGTTCCGGCGCTCGTTGCGCGCGCCGACGTTGTAGACCTCGCCCGACTTTCCTCCGAGCGCCGCGGCCAGCACCGCGCGGCAGTGGTCCTCGACGTAAATCCAGTCGCGCACGTTGCGGCCGTCGCCGTAGACGGGGACGGGCTCGCCGCGCGAGGCGTTGGCGAGCAGCAGCGGCAGGAACTTCTCGGGGAACTGGCGCGGGCCGTAGTTGTTGCCGCAGCGCGTCACCACCACGTCGGCGCGGTGCGTGTGATGGGCCGCGCGGCAGAGGTGCTCGGCCGCGGCCTTCGAGGCCGAGTAGGGGCTGTTGGGCGCGAACGGCGACTCCTCCGTGAAGAACGCGTCGTCGCGCTCGGGCAGACTCCCCATCACCTCGTCGGTCGAGACCTGCACGAAGCGCCCGACGCGCCTCTCCCTCGCGGCGTCTAACAGGACTTGCGCGCCGAGGACGTTGGTGCGGACGAACTCGGCCGCCGAGTGGATGCTACGGTCCACGTGACTCTCGGCGGCGAAGTTGACGAGGTAGTCCGTCCCCTCTTCCAGAGACGCGAGGACGGCCGCCGGGTCGCAGATGTCGCCGCGCACGAAGCGGTGCCGCCCGTCTCCAACGTCCTTGAGGTTGTCGAGGTTGCCGGCGTAGGTGAGCGCGTCGAAGTTCGTGACGCGGCAGTCGGGCAGCTCTTCCAGGACGAGGCGGACGAAGCACGAGCCGATGAAGCCCGCGCCGCCGGTCACGAAGAGGGTTCTTGCTTTATCCATGACGACCTCCCCGGGTTAAAGGCCGTCGCCGTCGCCCGACGCGCTCCGCCCGCCGCCGTCGCGTCGCGCGCGGGCAGGGCGCCCGCACGCCCCGGGGTTTCACTCGACGGCCGGCTTTAGTTCGCCGGGTGAATGAAAATTTGCAGGGCGCGTTCCGGCGCACATTAGTACCGACTTAACGCTTGATTAACGCCATACAGTCAATTTAGCTGTTGACAACTCGGCGAATTTAGCATAAATACCTTCGCGCTTCTAACGACGTGAAGCCTTCCAGCGGGAATCTTCGTTCCGGGCTTCGGTTGCTGCCCAGAGGCTTTGTTATCTTCTTCGTGCCCAATCTTCGGTGACTCTTGACAGGTTGTGACTCTCCCGACGGCTCCTTCTTTTTTACAATTTCCCGAAGAATTTCAGGAGCCCATAATCCGAGTAGGATATCTTTCGTCAAGCCGTTCGCTGCCCTGCCATGTCCCGACATCGTTTCGCCCTCGACGGCGTCCGCCGAGCATTAAAGCCACTTAGCTGAAGCCACGATGGTTCCAAACCCTTAATGTCGTCTGACGAATTCGAGCCCGTAGCCATCCGCCACCCCGCATAAGCTGAGAGCCGCGAGGCCGTTCCGTCCCACACCTTCGGGTGCCTAATCTGCAAGGAGAAAATCGCGACAATGAAAAAAAATCCCCCGCCCCCTTTGGTTTCGTGTCGTCTAATGAAAGCGATTACACGCGCCAGATTTTTCATCCTGCTGGTAGCAGTCCTCTCCCTCCCCCTCATCTCTGCCGCCTCCGCTTCATACGTGCGACGCTCCTTCCCGAAGAACCCGGCGCCCCGGGCCGCGACCGAGCCGGCCGCCCCGCGCGCCGCCGCGCCGGCCGCGCGCCAAGCTTCCCCCGTCGGCGCGCCCGAGGCCGCCGGCTTCATGCCCTTCCTGGCGGCGCCGCTCCAGGCGGCGCCCGAGAGTGTGGCGGTCTACCAGGGCGCGTGCGGGGGCACCCCGTCGTCCAGCTTCACCATCGGCCAGACGGCGACGTTGTGCGCGCGGGTGTCGAACGCGCCCATCGGCGTCCGCCCCACGCAGGTGCTGCGGCGCCTCGTCATCGTGCACCCCTCCGGCTACATCGTGGCGAAGGTCAACGTGTCGGATGACTCCGAAGACCTGGTGCTGCCGATCCCCGGGACGGCGACCTCGGAGATCGGCGGCGAGGTCGTCGACAACCGCGGGACGTGGCAGGTCATCGACAGCTCTTACTCGACCGGCGCGCCGATTGTCGCGGCCGTCTTCACCGTCACCGACCCGGCGCAGCAGGTCGCCGACCTCGCGCTGTCGGAGGCCGCGGTCGACGCCGAGGTCGCCCCCGGCGCGAACGTCCGCTTCCGCGTCTACATCTCCAACCACGGCCCGGACAGCGCCTCGAACGTAGAGATTACGGCCACCGAGCCGCAGAGCGACGCCGGGCAGTCGGGCGCGACCTTCGTCTCCGCGTCGAAGGACGGCGGGGTGGCGGACGGCTTCACCTGCAGCACCGCCAGCGGCACGACGACCTGCACGGCCCCGAGCCTCGCGGCGGGCGCCAACGCGTTCTTCACGCTGACCTACGCGGTGAGCGGCTCCGCCGCCCCCGGGTCGGCGGTCGTTCACAGCGCGGGCGTGACCAGCAGCACCGCGCTGCGCTCCACCCGCGACAGCGCCTCGAAGGCCGCGGCCCAGGTCAACCCGGCGGCCGCCCCCGCGGCGTGTAACCTGACCTGCCCGGCGAACGTCGTCGCCACCGCCAACACGACGCAGGGCGGCCAGTCCGGCGCGTTCGTCACGTTCGGCGCGGCCTCGGTCGAGGGCGAGTGCGGCGCCGTCTCCAACTCGCCGACCTCCGGCTCGTTCTTCCCGGTCGGCACCCACACGGTCACCTCTTCCGCGACGGGCGACAGCTGCACCTTCACGGTCAAGGTGCTCGACACGGCCGCCCCGACCATCTCGTGCCCGCCCGACAAGACCGCCAACGCGCCCTCCGGCGAAGACCACGCGACGGTGGACGTGGGCACGCCGACCTACACCGCCTCGGGCGGCGGCACGGTCGTGGGCGTGCGCAGCGACAGCTCAGCGGCCGAGCCGAAGGCGCTGAATGACCCGTACCCGGTCGGGCTGACGACCATCGTCTGGACGGTCACGGACGCCGACGGCCGCACGGCGAGCTGCACGCAGAGGGTCAAGGTCAACTCCAACTCCTGCGGCACCGACACCGAAGACCCGACCATCACGGCCCCGGACGACGTGACGGTCGGGACGGGCGCGGCCAACCCCGGCTGCTCCATCACGCTCGACGACGAGCTGGGCCAGCCCGAGGTCAACGACAACTGCTCGGTGACCGTCACGGTCACGGGCGCGCCCGCGGGCAACAACTTCGCCCCCGGCACCTACACGCTGACCTACACGGCGACGGACGGGGCGGGCCACAGCGCCTCCGACACGCAGGTCGTGACGGTGGTCGATGACACGGCGCCCATCATCGCGGCGCCCGCCGACGCCACCTACACCTGCCCGAGCGAGGTGCCGGCGGCCAACGCCAGCCAGGCGCGCGGGCCGGTCGTCGGCCCCGACGGCCAGTTCGTGCGCGACGTCGACGGCGAGCTCGTCTACAGCGGCCCGGCGTTCGAGAACTGCGGCACGGCGAACGTGACGGTGGCGGAGACGAACAACGGCGGGGCCGGCTCGGCCGCGAACCCGCGCGTCATCACGCGCACCTACACCGCGACCGACGGCGCCGGCAACTCGGCCTCGGCCGTCCAGACCATCATGGTCGCCGACGGCACGGCGCCGACCATCGCCGCGCCGGCCGACGTGAACGTCGGCACCGGCCCGGGCGCCGTCTCGTGCGACGCCACCATCAGCAACGCCACCCTCGGCGCGGCGACGGCCTCGGACAACTGCGGCGCCGTCACCGTCACGCGCAGCCCCGCCGGCAACACCTTCCCCGTCGGGACGACGACCGTCACCTGGACGGCGACCGACGCGGCGGGCAACACGGCGACGGCCACGCAGACCGTCACCGTCAACGACACGACGCCGCCGGTGATAACCCCGCCGGCCGACGTGGTCGTCTACCTGCCGCTCAACTCGACGGCCACGAGCGTGGCGGTCAACTACCCGAACCCGGCGACGGCGACCGACAACTGCGGCGGCCCCGTCACCGTCGGCTACAGCCCCGCGTCCGGCTCGGTCTTCCCGGTCGGCGCCAACACCGTCACGATCACCGCGACCGACGGCCACGGCAACAGCTCGACGGCCGCGTTCACCGTGACGGTGCTCTACAACTTCACGGGCTTCTTCTCGCCGATCTCGAACCCGCCGACCTTCAACCAGGTCAACGCGGGGAGGTCGATCCCCGTCAAGTTCAGCCTGAGCGGGAACAAGGGGCTGGGCATCTTCGCGGCGGGCTACCCCGTCTCGCAGCAGATCAGCTGCTCGACCAACGCGCCCGTCGCCGACGTGGAGGGCACGGGCACGGCGGGCAGCAGCAGTCTCGCTTACGACGCCTCGTCCGACCAGTACCACTACGTCTGGAAGACCGAGTCGTCGTGGGCCGGCACGTGCCGCGTGCTGACCGTCAAGCTTAACGACGGCAGCTCGCACACGGCGAACTTCAAGTTCAAGTAAGGCGGGCCGGGCCGGGCCGGGGCTTCGCACGCCCCGGCCCGCCGCCCGGGCCTGTGTTCATGACAATTCCCGGCAGTCTCTAAGGTAGAAACGAAAGGCAATGAGCCGGTCATTGAGGTCATCAGCGCGATAGCGCCCAACCACTAAAGGAGAATTTCGATGAATAAGGTCCGTCTGACTCTCAACATTTTTGCCGCGCTGGTTTTCACCCTGCTCGTTAGCTCGGCGGCCCAGGCGCAGGCGACGCGCACCTGGGTGTCTGGCGTGGGCGACGACGTGAACCCGTGCAGCCGCACGGCCCCCTGCAAGACCTTCGCCGGGGCCATCTCGAAGACCGCCGCGGGCGGCGAGATCGACGCGCTCGACCCGGGCGGGTTCGGCGCGATCACCATCACCAAGTCCATCCTGCTCGACGGCACCAACGGCCAGGGCTTCGGCTCGATCCTGGCCTCGGGCGTCAACGGCGTCAACGTCAACGACAGCGCGACGGGGACGCCCAACACCATCGTCGTCAGGCTCCGGAACCTCTCGATCAACGGCGCGGGCACGACGCTCGGCATCAACGGCGTGAACTTCACGTCCGGCTCGGCCGTCCACGTCGAGAACTGCCGCATCCTGAACTTCTCGGGCGACGGCATCCGCATGAGCACGAACACGGCCTCCCGCCTGATCGTCTCGAACACGGTAGTCAGCCAGACCGGCGACGGCGTCGAGATCGCGGGCACCCCCGCCACGAGGCACGCCGTCTCCATCGACAACTGCAGCTTCACGCGCAACGTCAACGGCGTGAGCGTGTCGGGGCGCGCGGACGTGGTGGTCTCGCGGTCGGTGCTTTCGAGCAACACGGGCGCGGCCGCCATCGTCAGCACGGCGGCCGGCGGCGTCGGCATCATCGACCTGGAGGAGTGCCAGGTCACGCACAACGCCGTGGGCGTGCAGCCGAACCCGCAGGGCGCCATCCGCCTGAGCAACGTGCACATGACGGCCAACGCCAACGCGCTCAACTTCAACAGCGGCACCATCGGCACCTACAACAACAACCGCATCTTCGGCAACACGTCCGGCGAGGCCTTCGCCTCGCTGACCGACATTCTCATCCAGTAGCCCGTCGGGGCGGCGGGCGCTCGGCCTCCCGCGCCCCGACGCAGACCGAGGAAGCCCCGCCCGACTCGCGCGAGTCGGGCGGGGCTTCCGCCTTTTCCGCGCCCGGGCGCGCTTGACGCGGCGCCCGACATCCTGCTTTCTTTGTCGGACGGCGAAGGCGGGCCGCGCCGCGAACTCGAAGGTATGAGCCGTCGCGGTTCGGCGGAAGGGTTCAAGTGGGCATCAAATTCACAACGATGGGCCTGGCCGGGGTCTACGTCATCGACCCCGAGCAGTTCACGGACGAGCGCGGCTTTCTGGCGCGCGGCTACTCGGAGGAGGAGTTCGCGGCCCACGGCATCCACCGGCCGCTGGTCGAGGCGATCATCTCCTTCAACCTGCGGCGGCACACCGTCCGCGGGATGCACTTCCAGCGCGCCCCGCGGGCGCAGGCGAAGCTCGTGCGCTGCACGGCCGGGGCCATCTACGACGTGGTCATCGACCTGCGCCCCGGCTCCGAGACCTTCGGCCGCTGGGAGGCGGTGGAGCTGTCGGCCGCGGGCCGGCGCATGCTCTACGTCCCCGAAGGGTTCGCGCACGGCTACCAGACGCTCGCCGACGAGACGGAGGTCTTCTACCTCACCTCCGACGTGTACGCCCCCGACTACGCCGCGGGCGTGCGCTGGGACGACCCGGCCTTCCGCATCGAGTGGCCCGCGACCGACGGCGTCACCATCAACGAGCGGGATCGCACCTGCCCGGACTTCGACCCGCGCCTGCTGTGAGCGGCGCCGGTAAAGCCCGCAAGGCGCTCGGGTGCGGTCGCTTGACGCGTGTCGGACGCGCCGCTAGACTAACCGTTCTTTTATCCCAGCTCGCCCCTCTGTGCTGACCGGCGTCGCGTACCCCGTCAAGTCCCAGATTGAGGCACCCCGGGTTCTATTTCCAAGCGGGCTTGAGAAGTAGCGAGTTCACCAGGCATGAGTTTGATGACCCAGGAAGGCGCGCAGAGTGTGGACTCGACCGCTTCCGCAGACGCGATGGGGACAGGCGCAGCGGCCCCGGCGCATTACCCGCCCGCGGACGGCCCCGCGGTCGTCATCGAGCCCGGGCGCATGTCCTGGTCGTGGCTCGACCTGCGCGAACTCTGGGCGCACCGCGAGCTGCTCTACTTCCTGACCTGGCGCGACATCAAGGTGCGCTACAAGCAGACGGCGCTGGGGCTGGCCTGGGTTCTGATTCAGCCCCTGCTGGCGACGCTCATCTTCACCGTCTTCCTGGGCCAGCTGGCGCGCGTCCCCTCGGACGGCGTCCCCTACCCGCTCCTGGTCTTCCTGGGGCTGCTGGGCTGGAACTTCTTCTCCAGCTCCGTCACGAGCAGCGGCAACAGCCTCGTGAGCAACGCCCACCTCATCACGAAGGTCTACTTCCCGCGCGTGATGATCCCGGCGGCGGCGGTGGCGGCGCGGCTGGTGGACTTCGGCATCTCGATCCTGATCCTCGGCGGGTTCATGGCCTACTACCGCGTCGGCCTCACGCAGAACATCCTCATGCTGCCGGTGCTGGCGCTGGCGACGACGCTCATCGCGCTGGGCTGCGGCATGCTCTTCTCCGCCCTGAACGTCAAGTACCGTGACGTGGGCATCGTCCTGCCCGTCCTGCTCCAGCTCTGGATGTTCGCGTCGCCGGTCGTCTACTCTTCGAGCATCGTGCCCGCCGCGTGGCGCGGCGTCTATTCCCTGAACCCCTTCGTCGGCATCATCGACGGCCTGCGCGCCTCCGTGCTGGGGCGGGCGTTCGACTGGTGGTCGCTCTCCGTGTCGCTCGGCACGGCCGTCCTCCTGCCGGTCTTCGCGGCGTACCTGTTCCGGCGGGTCGAGGCGGGGTTCGCCGACGAGGTCTGACGCGAGTCCGATGAAACCGATTATCAAAGTAGAGGGGCTGGGCAAGCGGTACAAGCTCGGCGCGTCCCGCGCCCAACACCTGACGCAGCAGCACTCGCTCGCGGGCGCCCTGAAGTCCCGGGTCGGGAAGGCGCTCCGCCGCGGCGCCCCCGGCGAGACGTTCTGGGCGCTCAGGGACGTGAGCTTCGAGGTGATGCCCGGCGAGGTGGTCGGCATCATCGGCCACAACGGCGCCGGCAAGTCCACCCTCCTCAAAATCCTCTCGCGCATCGTCGAGCCGACGGCCGGGCGCGTCGAGCTGCACGGCCGGGTCGGCAGCCTGCTCGAAGTCGGCACGGGCTTCCACCCGGAGCTGACGGGGCGCGAGAACATCTACCTCAACGGCGCCATCCTCGGCATGAAGCGCGCCGAGATCGAGAAGAAGTTCGACGAGATCGTCGCCTTCGCCGAGGTGGAGAAGTTCCTCGACACGCCCGTCAAGAAGTATTCCTCCGGCATGTACACGCGCCTCGCGTTCGCCGTCGCGGCCAACCTGGAGCCCGAAATCCTGATCGTGGACGAGGTGCTCTCGGTGGGCGACGCCGTCTTCCAGCGCAAGTGTCTGGGCAAGATGGGGAACGTCGCGCGGGAGGGGCGCACCGTCCTCTTCGTCAGCCACAACATGGGGGCCGTCGCGCAGCTCTGCTCGCGCGCCATCATCATGTCGAAGGGCCGGACGCTCCTGGACGGGGAGGCCGAGTCCACCATCTCGGCCTACCTCAAGCAGACGGACACGGCCGAAGGCGGCCGCGTCGCCTTCGAGGCCGACCCGCGGAAGGACGTGCAGATCACCTCGATGACGGTCGTCTCGCCCGACGGCGAGCCCGTCACCTCCTGGCCGCACACGGAGGAGTTCGGCCTCCTCATCGAGTACCGCATCGAGCGCTGGCCGGTCGGCAGCTACGTGTGCGCCGACGTGCTCAACGAGGGCGAGACGCGGCTGCTCTGGGCGAGCGACGTGGGCTCGGTGGCCGAGATGATGGTCGAGCGGCCGCCCGGCGTCTACAGGGCGCTCGTCAAGGTGCCCGGGTCGGTGCTCGCCCCCGGCAGGTACTACTTCACCGGGGCCGTGGTCGCGCCCGGGCGGGAGGGCGCCTCCGACGTGAGGGTGAAGGCCGTCTACGTCGACGTCACGGACGGCGGCTCGCTCCTCTCGAACTTCGGCATCCGGGCGCACGCCGCCACGTCGATCCCGCTCGCGTGGAGCACCGAGCGCATAGCCTGAGCGATGATGAGAGTCCTGACACACGGCGGCCCGGGGGGCGGAAGATGAGGTTCGCGCTGATCTCGAACGTCCTGCCGCCCTCCGAGACTTCGCACGCGGCGATCCTCCAAAGGCTGCTCAGAGACTTCGACCCCGAGAGCTACTGCCTCCTCTCTTCGAGGGACTACACGCGGGGCGGCGGGCCGGACTACTCGGGCCGGCTCCCCGCCCGCTACTACCACCTGCCGCCGCCGTACCAGCTGACGCGCGGCTACCGCTTCGGCCTGGCGCGCGCGCGCGAGCGGGCCAACCTGATGCTGGGCGTCCTGCTGCGCGCGCGCCACATCGCGCGCATCCTGCGCCGCGAGCGGTGCGACCGCGTGGTGGTCTGCACGGGCGGCAACGAAATCTTCGACTTCCCGGCGGGCTACCTCGCCAGCCGCCTCGTCGGCGCGCGCTTCTACGCCTACCTGCTCGACCAGTACTCGCAGATGGTCTCCTTCGTGTTCGGCGACACCTTCCTCCGGCGCTTCGAGGGGCCGGTGATACGGGGCGCGGCCGCCGTCATCTGCCCGAACGAGTTCATGCGCGATGACGTCGCGCGGCGGTTCGGCGTCAACCCCGTCATCATCCGCAACATCTGCGACGTGTCGGCCTACGAGGGCGCGTCCGGCGCGCGGGCGGGGGCCGGGGCGGGGGGGGGCGGCGGGGCGCGCGTCGTCTACACGGGCGCCATCGGCCCGCTCCAGGCGGACGCTTTGAGCAACCTGCTGACCGCGTTCGGCCTGCTCGGGCGCGAGGACGCGAGGCTGCACCTCTACACGCCGCAGCCGCGCGCGGCGCTGGAGGCGAATGGGTTCGGCGGCGAGCGGGTCGTCGTGCACGAGCACGAGCCCGTCTCCGCCATGCCCGGAGTCCAGGGGCGTGCCGACGTGCTCTTCCTCCCGCTGGCGTTCCGCTCGCCCTACCCGGACATCGTGAGCACGGCGGCCCCCGGCAAGATAGGCGAGTACCTGGCCTCGCGCCGCCCCATCCTCGTGCACGCGCCGGCCGACTCTTTCACCTCCTGGTACTTCCGCACGCACGAGTGCGGGCTCGTCGTCGACCGCGACGACCCGGAGGAGCTTGCGCGCGCGCTCGGGCGACTGCTGTCGGACCGCGACCTGCGCGAGCGTCTGACGGGGCGCGCGTGGGAGAGGGCGCGCGCCGACTTCGACCTGCCGAAGGCGCGGGCGCGGTTCGCCGAACTGCTCGGGCTCGACGCGCCGCGCGGCGGCGGATGAGATGATTTTGGCGGTTTTGAGGCTCCGCCGCTCACCTGTACAATGGCGCGGCAGCCACACAAGGTGTAACTCACTTTAATAGTAGAACTTTTCGGAGGTGTCGGATGAACATTCTGGTAACCGGCGGTGTGGGGACGGTCGGCGCGGGGCTCGTCAATGAGCTGCGCGAGCGCGGCCACCACGTCGTCTCGTGCGACCAATACCACCAGCCGGACGAGGTCGGCTTCAGCCTGCGCACGGACGTGGAGCGGCCGCTCTACGCCCGCGTCGACGTCGGCGAGTTCCGCCAGATCGAGCGGGTGTTCGAGCGGATGGGGCCGTTCGACTACGTCTACCACTGCGCGGCCGAGTTCGGGCGCTGGAACGGCGAGGACTTCTACGAGACGCTCTGGCGCACGAACGCCGTCGGCACGAAGAACATCATCCGCCTCCAGGAGCGGCTCAAGTTCCGGCTCATCCACTTCTCCTCCTCCGAGGTCTACGGCGACTGGCCCGAGCTGATGGCGGAGTCGGTGATGGACGAGTACGAGATCAAGCAGATGAACGACTACGCGATGACGAAGTGGGTGAACGAGATGCAGGTGCGCAACTCGGCCATCCAGTACGGCACCGAGTCGGTGGTCGTGAGGCTCTTTAACACCTACGGGCCGGGCGAGTACTACAGCCCGTACCGCTCGGTCAACTGCCGCTTCCTCTACTGCGCGCTGACGGGCCAGCCCTTCACGGTCTTCCGCGGCCACTACCGCACCTCGACCTACCTGGCCGACACGGTGCGCACGGCCGCCAACATCTCGGAGAACTTCAAGCCGGGCGAGACCTACAACATCGGGGGCGTGTCGCACCACTCCATCGAGGAGCTGGCCGAGGTGGTGCTGAAGGTGACGGGGGCCGACCCCGCGCTCGTCGAGCACCGCGAGTCGGAGATTCTGACGACGAAGATCAAGAAGGTGGACATCTCGAAGGCCATCCGCGACCTCGGGCACAAGAACTCCTACGGGCTCGAAGAGGGCATGCGCATCACCGCCGACTGGATGCGCGGCGTCTACAACCTGCCGAACAAGGCGGGCGGGGCGGCGAACAAGGGATGAGCAAAGCACTGGTGACGGGCGGGGCCGGCTTCATCGGCTCGAACGTCGTAAAGCTGCTGGCCGGCGAGGGGTACGACGTGGTCGTGCTCGACAACCTCTTCTCCGGCTACCGGAAGAACCTCGACCCGTTCCCGCAGGTCGAGCTGGTCGAGGCCGACGTGCGCGACGGCGAGGCGGTCGCGCGCGCGGCCGAGGGCGCGGAGGTCGTCTTCCACCTCGCCGCCTCGGTCGGCAACGTCCGCTCCATCGAGAACCCCGTGGACGACTCCGAGGTCAACGTCCTGGGCACCATCCGCGTGCTCGAAGCGGCGCGGCGCGCGGGCGTGCGGAAGATCGTCTGCTCCTCCTCGGCGGCCATCTTCGGCGAGCTGCGGCGGCTCCCGATTGACGAGGAGCACCCGGCCGAGCCCGACTCGCCCTACGGCGTGAGCAAGCTCGCGGCCGAGAAGCTGTGCCTCGCCTATTCGAGGCTCTACGACGGGCTCGAAGCCGTCTGCCTGCGCTACTTCAACGTCTACGGCGTCAACCAGCGCTACGACGCCTACGGCAACGTCATCCCCATCTTCGCCCACCGCATGCTGCGCGGGGCGCCGCTGACGATCTACGGCGACGGCGAGCAGACGCGCGACTTCGTCAACGTCGTGGACGTGGCGCGCGCCAACCTCCTCGCGGCGCAGGCGCGGGGCGTCTCGGGCGCCTTCAACGTCGCGTCGGGCGTCACGACCACCGTCAACCGCCTCGCCGAGATGATGCGCGAGGCGTCGGGCCTCGACGCCCCGGTCGGGTACGCCCCGCCGCGCAAGGGCGAGGTGCGCGACAGCCGCGCGGACATCTCGGCGGCGCGCGCCGCCCTCGGCTTCGAGCCGACGGTCGGGATGGCCGAGGGCCTGGCGGAGTACATGGCCTGGGCCAGGACCGAGCTGGCCTGATAGACCACCGATGAGCAACCCGACAGTCAGCGTCGTCATGCCCGTGTATAACGGGGAGAACTACCTGCGCTCGGCCGTCGAGAGCGTGCTCGGCCAGACGTTCGGGGATTACGAAATCGTCGTCGTCGACGACGGGTCGGCCGACTCCACGCCGGACATCGCGCGGGGCTTCGGCGGGCGTGTGCGCTACGTCAGGCAGGAGAACGCGGGGGTGGCGGCGGCCGTCAACCGCGGCATCGGCGAGGCCCGCGGGCGCTACTTCGCGTGGCTCTCGCACGACGACCTCTACGCCCCCGAGAAGCTCTCCGAGCAGGTGCGCGCGCTTGAGCGCGCGGGCGCCCCGGCGGTCTGCTACACCGACATCAAGTGGATCGACGGGGAGGGGAAGGTGTTCGAGGAGCGGGAGCTGCCGCTGCCCCCGCGGCGCGAGCTGGTGCGGGCCATCCTGCTCGGCGAGCCCGTCTCCTTCGCCGCCTACTCGCTCGTGTGCGACCTGAGCTGCTTCGAGCGGGTGGGGCTCTACGACGTGAAGAAGCGGCACACGCAGGACGCGGACATGCTCCTGCGCCTCGCGCGCGAGTTCCCGTTCGTGCGCGTGCCGGAGAAGCTGACGCTCGTGCGGGAGCACGGCACGCGCGACTCGTACCGCCCGACCTTCGTGGCGGAGGCGGGCGCGTTCTACGGCGCGTGGCTCGACTCGCTGACGCCCGCGGAGCTTTCCGCGACCCCCGACTCCGCGCTCGCGCGCGCCATGTCGCGGAAGGAGATCGCCGACCTGCTCCTCGGGCGCGGCGCGCGGCCGTGGACTGAACTCGCGCGCGCGCAGTACCGGAGGGCCGTCGGCGAGAGCCCACTGGCCGCGCCCGCCGTGCTCGGGTCGCTCGTCTCGCACTACCTCCGGAAGGCGGCCGGGGGGGTCAAGTCGCGGCGCCACTTCTACCGCGTGGGGGTGCGCTCGTCGCTCAGGCGGCTGGGGCAGCGTTGAAGGTGCGACGTCCGACGGCCGCGCCGTCTGAAGGCGAAAAGAATGCAGGTCGGGGTTGACATACACATGTGCCGCCTCTCGCAGAGCGGCCTCTTCACGTACATCAGGAACCTCCTGCACGAGCTGAGCCGCCTGGAGCACCCGCACGACCTGAAGCTGTTCCTGTACGGGCACCCGGACTTAGAGGAGCCGGAGCAGGTGCGCCGTCTGGCCGCCTCGCTCCCGCGCGCGGAGCTGCGCTACGTCTGGGACGCGCAGCCGCCGGCCCTCCTCTCGGGCGCCGGCAGGGGCGCGGGCTCGAAGAGTCCGACTCTGGGGCGGCGCATAGACCGCAGGCTCCTCCTCCCCCTCTGGCGGAAGATGCTCTACCCGAACTCGCGCCCCTCCTACTACCTCTCGCGCGTCGCCGGCCGGCTCCGGAAGCCGGAGGGGCTCGGGGGCGTGGACGTGTTCCACCACCCGGCGGGGCTCGTCTTCCCGCTCAACGCCCGGGCCAACGTGATGACGCTCAGCGACCTCATCCCGCGCCACTTCCCTTACTACTGTCAGGGCTCGGACGAGTGGTTCGAGGAGAGCTTCGAGCGCGCGCACGAGATGGACGTCATCCTCACCTACTCCGAGCACACGAAGCGGGACGTGGTCGAGACGCTGGGCGTCGAGGCCGAACGCATCCACGTCGCCCCCCTGGCCGCGCACGAGCAGTACCGCCCCGACCTCGACCCCGAAAGGCTGCGCGAGGTGCTCGGGAGGCACGGCCTCGGCGGGCGCCCTTACGTCATCTACACCGGCATGATCGGGGCGAGGAAGAATCTGGCGCGGCTGGTCGAGGCTTTCCACGTCCTCAGACAGGAGGCGCCGTCGCTCGGGCACCGTCTGGTGCTGGCGGGCGGGACGTTCCAGCTGAGCGAGCCGATCTTCGAGACCGTCCGCGCGCTCGGCATGGAGGGGGACGTGAAGTGGCTCGGGTTCGTGCCGTTCGAGGATTTGCCGTACCTGCTCGGCGGCGCCGAACTGTTCGCGTTCCCCTCGCTCTACGAGGGCTTCGGCCTGCCGCCGCTCGAAGCGATGGCCTGCGGCACGCCCGTCGTCTGCTCCTCCGCCTCTTCGCTGCCCGAGGTGGTCGGGGACGCGGGCCTCCTCTTCGACCCTTACAAGGTGAACGAGATGGCGGAGTCGATGCACAGGGTTCTCGCCGACGCCGGACTCCGCGCGGAGCTGAGCCGGAAGGGCCTTGAGCGCGCGCGCCTCTTCTCCTGGGAGAAGACGGCGCGGCTCACCCTGGCGGCTTACGAGGAGGCGTTCGCGCGGGCCAAAGGCGACGCCGCCCCGCCTCCGCGCAGGCGCGCGGGGCAAGAGAGGACGAAGAACTACCCGCACGCGCAGTGGTGGGTTGTGGAGCAGTTGGCCCGGCAGATCAACGAGTAGCGGCCGGGCGCCGCGCCGGCCGCCCGGCGGCCTCAGGGGCGCGTGCGCGTTGTGTTAGACTTCGGGTTCTTTTGTGCGGGCGCGCGTTACGAGACGTTCTGTAGAGAGGTACATCTTTTGGGGAAGAAGGCGTTAATCACCGGCATCACCGGCCAGGACGGGAGTTACCTGGCCGAGCACCTGCTCTCACTCGGCTACGAGGTGCACGGGCTGGTGCGCCGCGTCGCGCTCGAAGACCCGGAGCGGCGCTTCACGCGCATCAGCCACCTGCTCGACAAGGTGACGCTCCACGCGGCGAGCCTTGAGTCTTACCCGTCGGTCTTCAGCGTGGTGAGCCGCGTCGCCTTCGACGAGTGCTACCACCTCGCCGCGCAGTCGTTCGTCGCCGAGTCGTTCGCCGACGGGTTCTCGACCATGAGCACGAACATCAACGGGACGCACTACGTGCTGGCCGCGCTCAGGGAACTGCGGCCCGGGTGCCGGTTCTACTTCGCCGGCTCCTCCGAGATGTTCGGCAAAGTCCGCGAGGTGCCGCAGAGGGAGACGACGCCCTTCCACCCGCGCTCGCCTTACGGCATCAGCAAGGTGGCCGGCTTCGAGCTGACGCGGAACTACCGGGAGGCGTACGGGATGTTCTGCTCCTCGGGCATCCTCTTCAACCACGAGGGGCCGCGCAGGGGGTTCGAGTTCGTGACGCGGAAGATCACGAGCACCGTGGCGAAGGTCAAGGCGGGGCTGGCGGACGAACTCCGCCTCGGCAACCTGGACGCGAAGCGGGACTGGGGGCACGCGAAGGACTACGTGCGCGCGATGCACCTCATGCTCCAGCAGCCCGAGGCCGACGACTACGTGGTGGCGACGGGCGAGACGCACTCGGTCGGGGAGTTCTGCGAGCTGGCGTTCGCGGAGGCGGGGCTCGACTACAGGGAGTACGTCCGTGTGGACGAGCGGTTCCTGCGGCCGGCGGAGGTCGACCTGCTCGTCGGCGACTCGGCCAAAGCCCGCGAGGTACTCGGGTGGGAGCCGACCTACACGTTCGAGGCGCTCGTCAAAGAGATGGTCCAGTCCGACCTGAAGTGGGTGCTCGGGCAAGGCGGGCCGGCGGTTCCGGCG
The DNA here is from genome assembly GCA_036389235.1 of Pyrinomonadaceae bacterium. Taxonomy (GTDB): domain Bacteria; phylum Acidobacteriota; class Blastocatellia; order Pyrinomonadales; family Pyrinomonadaceae; genus QHXN01. The sequence continues at coordinate 30,454 of DASVQJ010000219.1, forward strand.
TAGTGTCAGCCCCGGTTTATTCTCCTTTGAAGGTCGGAATCTACAACGAGCCGGTCAGCCACGGCTTCGGCGGGTCGGAGACGCTGGTGGCGCTCCTGGCGGAGTCGCTCGCGCGCGAGCACACCGTCGAGCTGGTCCACCACGTCGAGGGGGTCTCGGCCGAGAAGATGGCGGCCGCCTCCGGCGCAGACCTCTCGCGCGTCACCGCGCGCTTCGTCGCGCGCGACTACGAGCCGACGCCGTACCGCAAAAACCCGCGGGAACGTTTCCGCGCGGCGCGCGCCTGGCACGCCGCGCTCAGCTCCCCCTACGACCTCTTCGTCGCCACGCTCCACGACATCCCGCCCTTCTGCCACGCCCCGCGCGGGGCGCTCATCGTGCTCTTCCCCATGGCGACCGCGCCGCACCTCCTGGACTTGCCGGAAGAGCTTGAACGGAAGAACGTCCTCCGGCGCGGGGCCGAGCGCGCCTACCGGCGGTTCGAGTGGCGGCGGCGGCTGGCGGGCTACCGGGTGGCGACCTCCATCTCGGACTTCACGCGGCGCTGGACGCGCAGGCGCTGGGGGGTCGAGAGCGAGGTCGCCTTCCCGCCGGTGGACACGCGCTTCCGGGTCGTGCCTAAAGAGAAGCTCATCCTCAGCGTCGGGCGCTTCGCGCTGCGCCGCGAGGGGCACACGAAGAACCAGCCCGAGATGCTCGCGGCCTACCGGGAGCTTGAGCCGGGCCTGCCCGGGTGGGAGTACCAGACGGTCGGCGGCCTGCGCGACTCGGACGCGCACCGCGCCCTCTTCGCCTCGCTCAAGGAGCAGGCGGCGCTCTGCCGCAACGCCCGCGCGCGCGCCGAACTCAAGCGCGAGGAGCTGCGCGGGCTCTACGAGCGCGCGAGCATCTTCTGGCACGCCGCCGGCTTCGGCGAGGACGAGGCGAGCCGCCCGGAGCTGGCCGAGCACTTCGGCATCTCGACCGTCGAGGCGATGGCCGCCGGCTGCGTCCCCGTCGTCATCAGGAGGGGCGGCCAGCCCGAGATCGTGCGGCACGGGGTGGACGGCTTCCTCTGGGACACGCTCGAAGAGCTGAAGGGCTACACGCAGACGCTCGCCGCGGACGACGCCCTGCGCGCGCGCATGTCGGGGTCGGCGCGGGCGCGCTCCCAACTCTTCAGCAAGGAGGCGTGCGTCGAGCGCTACTCGGAACTCCTGCGCCCGCTGTTGGGTTGACGGCCCGGCCCTCCGCGTTGGCGGCTTAGTCTATGGACGTTTCCATCACCATCTGCACCTACAACCACCGCGACAGCCTGCGCCTGACGCTCGACGCCGTCGGGCGCGTGCGCGCGCCGGAGGGCTTGAGGTGCGAGCTGGTCGTCGTCGACAACGCCTCGAACGACGGGACGGCGGAGCTGGTCAACAGCTACCGGCCCGCCAACCGGCTCCCCGTCCGCTACCTGTTCGAGCCGCGGCGGGGGCTGAGCTTCGCGCGCAACGCGGGGCTGGCGGCGGCCCGGGGCCGCTTCATCATCTTCACGGACGACGACGTGCGCCCGCCCGCGGACTGGGTCGCAGGGATGTGCGCGCCGCTGCTCGGGGGCTCGGCGCACGCGGTCGCCGGCGGGGTGAAGATCGCCCCGCACCTGGAGCGCCCCTGGATGGGGTGGATGCACAGGGCGTGGCTGGCCTCGACCGACAGCCTCGACGCGCGGGAGCCCGAGCACATGGTCGGCGCCAACATGGCCCTCTCGAAGGAGGTGCTCGGGAAGGTGCCGGCGTTCGACACAGAGCTGGGCGCCGGCGCGGCGGGCTTCCACGAGGAGGCCCTCTTCTCTTTACAGCTCAAGCGCGCCGGCTACAGGCTCGCCCCCGCCCTCGACGTCACGGTCGAGCACCACTTCGACGAGTCGAGGCTCGCGCGCGCCAACTTCCTCGACACGGCGGGCAAGATGGGCCGTTCGAGCGCCTACTGGGCTCACCACTGGGAGCACGAGGAGGTGCGGCGCCCCCGCCTCGAACTCGCGCTGGCGCGCCTGCGGCTGGCAAAATGGCGGGCGCAAAGGGGGCGCGAGTGTCGGAGCCCGGAGGGGATGCCGGAGTGGGAGATGGTTCTGCTCAAGCAGGTGCATTTCCACCGGCAGTACCTCCTTGAGCGGAGTCGCCCGCGCAACTACGAGAGGCACGGGCTGGTCAAGCTGAACCGAGAGGACGCGCCTTCTTCGCGCATTTAGATGGCAACGGGTACGTCGCCGCTCGTGAGTGTCCTGATGCCCGCGTACAACGCGGGGCGCTACATCGCGGAGTCCGTCGAGTCCGTGCGTGGGCAGACGTTTCAGGACTGGGAGCTGGTCGTCGTGGACGACGGCTCTTCGGACGACACGGGCGAGGTGGCGCGGCGCCTCGCCGCAGCGGACGCGCGCGTGCGCTACGTCCGCAGGCCGAACGGCGGGCAGGCCGCCGCGCGCAACACGGGGCTCGCCGAGGCGCGCGGCCGTCTCGTCGCCTTCCTCGACGCCGACGACCTGTGGCTGCCCGAGAAGCTCGCGTTGCAGATTGCGGTGATGGAGGAGAAGGGCGTGGACCTGGTCTACACGGACGGCTACATCTTCTCGGAGGACGGGGCCGTGCCGGCGGAGGAGCGCTTCCACATCCTCCCCGGCGAGGCGCGCGGGGTCGAGATGTTCCGCACGCTCTTCACGTCGAACCGCATCGGCACGCTCTCGGTGCTGGTGAAGAGGAGCGCGCTCGACGCCGTCGGGCTCTTCGACGAAGACCGCGCCTACCAGAACAGCGAGGACTACGACCTGTGGCTGCGGCTGGCGAGGTGGGGCGCGAGCTTCTACGGGATGACGGAGAAGCTGATGAGGTATCGCCGCCACGCCGCCGCGACCACGTACACGGCGAGCAGGCTTCTTACGCCCATGCTCGCGGTGATTCTGAAGCACGCGCCCGACCCGGCCTTAGACCCCGGGCTGGTCAGGCGCAGGGTGAGGGGGTTGTACCGAGACCTCATCTCTTCGCTCGTGTCGGAGGGGCGGGTCGAAGAGGCGCGGCGGCGGATGCGCGAGTTCTACGCGTGGGACGGGGGCGCGCCGGTGACGGCGCTCCAGAGGCTCGTGTTGGGCCTCCTCCCGCGCGGCTATAACTACATCAGCCGGGAGTTTCTGTACCGCGCCGAGTGGCACGTCCGCGCCCTGCTGGGCGGCCGGCACGGGGGCGCTTGAGCGGCGTTCGCCTTATGACTCCGAACACTTCACGCCCGCTGGTCAGCGTCGTCGTCCCGTCGTACAACTACGGGCACCTCGTCCGCGAGACGCTCGACAGCCTCGCGGCGCAGACCTACGGCGCGTGGGAGTGCGTCGTCGTGGACGACGGCTCGAAGGACGACACGCGCTCGGTCGTCGAGGCTTACGCCGCGCGCGACCCGCGCGTCCGCTACGTCTGGCAGGAGAACGCGCGGCAGGGGGCGGCGAGGAACAACGGCATGCGGCACTCGTCGGGCGACTACTTCCAGTTCCTCGACGCCGACGATCTGTTAGAGGCGCGCAAGTTCGAGCGGCAGGTCGAGTACCTTGAGCGCCACGCGGAGGTCGACCTCGTCTACAGCGGCGTCCGCTACTTCGACTCCGGCGGGGCCGGGCTCGGCCACTCGCGGCAGTACTCGGTCTGGGACGACGGCGGGCGTTGGATGCCGGAGGTCTCGGGCCGCGGGCGCGTGCTGTTGGAGCCGCTGCTGCGGAACAACATCATGGTCGTCAACTCGCCGCTCGTCCGGCGGCGCGTCGTCGAGACGGTCGGCGAGTTCGACGCGGCCATCACGCCGGTCGAGGACTGGGACTACTGGATGCGCTGCGCCGCCGCCGGCTTCCACTTCCGGTACGAAGACGCCGACGGCGTGCGCGCCCTGGTGCGCGCGCACGACCTGAGCGCGAGCCTCGACGGGCGGCGGATGATGAGGGCCACGCTGAAGATGAGGAAGGTCTGGGCGGAGCGCACGCTGACCGACCCCGCAGACCTCAGGCTCAACCGCACCCTCGCCGCGGAGTGTGAAGGGCTGCTCGGCGTGGAAGAGTCTCTGCACGGCAACCGTGCGCTCGCCGCGCGCCAGCTCTTGAAGGCCGCCGCGCTCGACGGGCGGGCGCGGCCCCGCGCGAAGTGGCTCGCCTGCGCGCTGCTCGCGCCGTTCGCCGACGGCGAACAGTTGAAGCGCGCCGTCACGACCTCTTTCACCGGCTCGCTGGCCGACGTACTGCGCCGCCGCCGTCAGGCGAACGGGCGGCGCTGAAGGTCGGTTGATTTAATTTCAAATTTAATATTTGAAATTTCAAATTCTTAATGCACGTAGTCTTCGTAGACACGACCATGACGACGCCGCCGACGGGCGGCGCGCACACCTTCCTCGTAGACCTCTGCGCGCCGCTGAAGGAGCGCGGGTGGCGGGCCTCGTTCGCCACGCAGCCCGGGCCGGAGCAGGGCATCGTGGCGGCCTTGCGCGAGGCGGGCGGCGAGATCAACGACCGGCTCTGGCCCGCGTCGGCGTTGCCCGAGGAGCGCGCGGAAAGACTCGCGGCCTGGGTCAACGAGGTGCGCCCGGAAGCCTACGTCGTCTCGGCCTCGCCGGACGCGGGCTGGCTCGCGCTGCCGCTGCTCGACCCGGACATCCCGACGCTCTCCATCGCGCACAACGACGTGGGCGCCTTCTACGACCCCCTGAAGCACTACGGCGCGTTCGTGGACTGCGCCGTCAGCGTGAGCCGGGAGATACACCGCCGGACGTTGGAGGAGTGCGGCGTGCCACCGGGGCGCGCGCGGCGCATCCCCTACGGCGTGGACTCACTCGGAGAGGCGGAGGCGCGTGCGCGCGCCGAGTCTTCTTTGCGGGGCGGGCCGCTCCGCGTCGGCTACGTCGGCCGGCTCGTGCAGGAGCAGAAGCGCGTGCTGGAGCTGGCGCCGCTCGCCTCGGAGCTTGCGCGGCGCGGCGTGGAGTTCGAGCTGCACGTCGTCGGCGAAGGCGCGGCGCGCGCCGCGCTCGAAGCGGAGTTCGCGCGCGGCGGCGTCGCCGGGCGGGTGAAGTTCTGGGGGTGGCTCGACCCGCCCGAGGTGAAGCGGCGTCTGAAGGAGCTGGACGTGTTCCTGCTGATGTCGGACTACGAGGGGCTGTCGGTCGCGCTCCTCGAAGCGATGGGGCACGCGCTGGCGCCGGTCGTCACGGGCATCAGGAGCGGCACCGGCGAAGTCGTCGAGGACGGGCGCAGCGGCTTCGTCGTGCCCGTGGGCGACATCGAGGCGTTCGCCGGGCGGCTGGAACGGCTGGCCGCCGACCGACGCTTGCTCGCGTCACTCAGGTCGGGTGCGTGGGAGGCGAGCCGGCCGTACACGGTCGGGCGCATGGCCGACGAGTACGTGCGCTGCTTCGAAGAGGCGCGCGCGATTAACTCCGCCCGCGGCGCGCGCGAGCGGCCGCGGCAGCCCGGCTTCCCCGTGATGCCCGCGTGCCGCTCGCCCTACCCTTTCTGGCTGCGGAAGATCAAGCGGCGCGTGCTGGCCGCGGCCGGCCGCGGGCGCCTGTAGGCCGTCAAGACATGAAGCTGAGAGACATAAGCGCACTCGTCTACAGGGGGCTCGTCATGGCGCGACACCCCGAGGCCGTCGGGCTCCGGCGGCGCGGCATCGACTACGAGCACTACCGCAACCTGCGGCGGCCGTGGCTGCTCGACGCGGGGATTAAGACCATCCTCGACATCGGCGCGAACACGGGTCAGTTCGCGCGGCTCGCGCGCGAGGTCTTCCCCGGCGCGGCCATCTACTCGTTCGAGCCCCTGCCCGACTGCTTCGAGGCCCTGAAGGCGGCTCTGCCCGCGGGCTCGGACTTCCACCCCATCAACTGCGCGCTCGGGCGCGAGGAGGGCACGCTCGAATTCCGCCGCGCGAAGCACACGCCTTCGTCCTCGTTCCTGAAGATGACGAAGCTGCACGAGGAGTCGTTCCCGGAGAGCACGGGCGGGCAGGAGGAGCGCCCGCTGAGCGTCGCGGTGCGGACGCTCGACGGGGTGGCGGCGGAGCTCCCGCTGCGCGAGAACATCCTGTTGAAGATCGACGTGCAGGGCTACGAGGCCAACGTGCTGGCGGGCGGGGCGGAGACGGTTAAGCGGGCGGCGGCGGTCATCATGGAGACCTCTTTCCGCAGGCTCTACGAGGGGCAGCCGCTCTTCGACGAAATCTACGCGACGATGCGCGGCCTCGGGTTCGACTTCCAGGGGAACATGGAGCAGATGGTCAGCCCGGCCGACGGCCGCGTCGTGCAGGCCGACAGCATCTTCGTGCGGCGTGACGTCGCGTGAGGTTTATGTCCCTGTTGCTTGAGTCCGAAGTGAAGGGCGTTGAACCACAGAGGCACAGAGGGCACTGAGATGGCACAGAGAGTTGAAAGTCTCTGTGCCCCCTCCGTGCCCTCTGTGCCTCTGTGGTTAACCTCAACGACCATCACACGCTGGTGACGGGTGCGAGAGACTCTACCTCATCCGGCCTGTACGTGTGCCCTCTCCTTCGTCGCCTCGACGATCTCCGCCATGATCTTCCGCATGTCGTAAGCGTACTCCCAGTCGGGGTAGTCCCGGCGGAAGCGGCGCACGTCCGAAATCCACCAGATGTGGTCGCCGGAGCGCGCCTCGTCGGAGAGCGTGTAGTTCAGCCCGCGCCCGCACAACTCCTCCGCCATCCGGATGGCTTCGAGCATCGAGCAGTTGCTGTGGCGCGAGCCTCCCATGTTGTAGACCGCCCCGCCCTCGCGCGGGTTCCGGAAGAAGTGCCAGAAGGCGTTCACCAGGTCGTACGAGTGTATGTTGTCGCGCACCTGCTTGCCCTTGTAGCCGTAGATGGTGTACGGCCGCCCCGTCACGACGCACTTGACGAGGTAGGCGAGGAAGCCGTGCAGCTCCGCGCCCGAGTGCGCCGGCCCCGTCAGGCACCCGCCGCGGAACGTCGCCGTCTTCATCCCGAAGTAGCGCCCGTACTCCTGCGCGAGCACGTCGGCCGCCACCTTCGACGCGCCGAAGAGGCTGTGCTTCGACTGGTCGATGCTCATCGTCTCGTCGATGCCGTGCTCGGCGAACGGGTGCGCGGGCTCGACCTCCCACCGCGTCTCCGCCTCGACCAAAGGCAGCGCGTTCGGCGTGTCGCCGTAGACCTTGTTCGTCGAGGTGAAGACGAAGACGGCGTCGGGGCAATGCCTGCGCGCGGCTTCGAGCATGACGAGCGTGCCGTTGGCGTTGACGGTGAAGTCGGTGAAGGGCTCGCGCGCGGCCCAGTCGTGTGAGGGTTGCGCGGCGGTGTGGACGACGAGCGAGACCCCGCGGCCGTACCGCTCGAAAATCTTCCCGACGGCGTCGGCGTCGCGCACGTCGGTCGCGTGGTGCTCGAAGTCTTTGAGAGTGCCCTGGAGCTGGCGGGTGTTCCAGTCGGTCGAGGCGTCCTCGCCGAAGAAGTAGCGGCGCATGTCGTTGTCGATGCCGACGACGTGCAGCCCCCGCGCGTCGAGGAACTTGGCCGTCTCGCTCCCGATGAGCCCCGACGAGCCGGTGACGATTGCGACAGACATTCGGATAACTCCCCTCAACTGTTCGATAGCGACCGGAGAGCATAGCACACGCGTCCGAGGCGGCGGCAAACGCCGGCGCGCCGCGTTCGGACGTGCCGCGGGCGCTGTGCTATATTACGCCGCTTAAGCGAAGCGGCCGGAAACGCGCCGTCGATTACCTTATGAGCAATACCGAACAAGCGGCGAGGGTCGAAGAGCACCCGCTGGTCTCCGTCGTCACCCCGGCCTACAACCAGGCGGCCTACCTGCGCGACACCATCGAGAGCGTGCTCGGCCAGGATTACCCGCACATCGAGCACATCGTCATCGACGACGGCTCGACCGACGAGACCCCGCGCGTGCTCGCCGAGTACACCGGGCGCCTCGACTGGGAGAGTCAGCCCAACATGGGGCAGACGCCCACCATCAACAAGGGCTGGCGGCGCGCGCGCGGCCGGATCGTCACCTGGCTCAACTCCGACGACACGTTCCTGCCCGGCGCCGTCTCGAAGGCCGTCGAGTACCTGCAACGCCGGCCCGGGGTCGGCATCGTCTACGGCGACACACTGTTCACCGAGGACGACGGGACGCCGCTCGAAAGGAACAGGTCGCACGGCGAGTTCGACTACGTCAGGTTCGTCGTCGAGTGCGTGAACCCCATCCCGCAGCCCTCCGCCTTCATCCGCCGCGAGGTCGTGGACGACGTGGGCCTCTTAGACCCGCACTACTACTACTTCATGGACTGGGAGTTCTGGCTGCGCGCGGGGGCGCGGCACCGCGTCGAGTACACGCCGGAGCTGCTCTCGACCTACCGCCTGCACCCGGAGTCGAAGACCGTCGCGCAGGCCGCGCGGGCCGCGCCGGAGCTTGAGCACATGTACCGCAACTACTTCGCGCTCGACTACGTCCCGGCGGAAGTCCGGGAGCAGAAGGCGCGCGCGTGGGCGAACATGCACTTCACGAGCGGCGGCTACTACATCAAGGGCGGCGACCCGCGCGGGGCGGCGCGCGCGGCCTTCCGCGCGCTGCGCGCGTACCCGGCGACGCTCGCCGACCCCGGGATGCTGCACAAGTTCCTCTACTGCCTTTCGGGCGAGCGTCGCGCCTACCGCGGGGGGCGCGAACTCTACCGCCGCACGCGCGCCGCCTTCCAGCGGCGGCAGGAAAGTAAGGGTTAGCCTCCGTGGCAATTTTGAGAACGAATGCCGCCGGGAAGTCCTGACATCCAAATCTCCCTGGTCGTCCCCGTCCGCAACGAGGAGGAGTCGCTCGCGCAGCTCGTCTCGTCCATCCGCGCGCAGACGCGGCAGCCGGACGAGGTCCTGATCGTGGACGGCGGCTCGACCGACCGCACCGTCGCGCTCGCGCGCGAGCTGACCGCGGGCGACGGGAGGTTCCGCGTCGTGGAGGCCGGCCCGGCTTCGCCCGGGAGGGGCCGCAACGTCGGGGCGGGCGAGGCGCGACACCCGTGGCTCGCCTTCACCGACGCCGGGATAGGGCTCGACCCGGAGTGGCTGGAATGCCTGGCCGACCGGGTGCTGGAGGAGCCCGATACGGAGATCGTCTACGGCAACTTCGAGCCCCTCACGCGCACCTTCTTCGAGCGCTGCGCGGCCATCGCCTACGTGTCGCCGAAGTCGCCGCAGCAGGGCGGCGTGGTGACCCGGGGGCGGTTCATCGCCTCGGTGCTGATGCGGCGCGACGTGTGGCGGCGCGCGGGCGGCTTCCCCGACCTGCGCGCGGCCGAAGACCTGATCTTCATGGAGCGCGTCGAGGCGCTCGGCTTCAAGATGAGGTGGGCGCCGGGCGCCTACATCCGCTGGCAGTTGCAGCCGACGTTCCTGCGCACGTTCCGCCGCTTCGCGCTCTACTCGAAGGTCAACGTCTGGGCCGGGCGCCAGCGCTTCTGGCACTACGGCATCGCGCGGCAGTACGCGCTCGCGCTCCCGTTCGTCGTGCTCGCGGCCGCCCACAGCGCCTGGTGGCTCGCCGTGCCCGTGCTCGGGCTCGCCGCGCGGGCGGCCAAGAGCGTCTGGCGCCACCGGGACGGGCGCGGCCTCGCGTGGGCGCTCAACCCCTTGCAGTTCGCCTGCGTCGTGGCGGTGCTCTTGACGGTCGATCTGGCGACGTTCGTCGGCTGGGCGCAGGCGCTCCTGACGCGGCCGGCCCGCCCGGCCGCCGAGCAAGGCACCGCCGCTTGACGCCCGCTTTCGCTTTCGACCATAGTAGCGGGCGGCCACCCGATTTCATTTCGTCAGCCGGCCCGTCCGTGGGCTCACCGCCGGGTACAATTTCAAGTTAAGGCACGCCGAGCAAAGATGAGTAATACGACCGCGCCCTGCCCATGCCTGTCCGTCGTCATCCCCGCGTACAACGAGGAGGCGACGCTCGCCGACGTGGTGCGCAAGGTTCTGAAGCTGGAACACCTGCGGGAGGTCGTCGTCGTGGACGACTGCTCCTCCGACCGCACGGGGGCGATTGCGCGCGCGCTGGCCGCCGAGGACGCGCGCGTGCGCGTCGCGCGCCACGAGCGGAACCGGGGCAAGACCGAGGCGCTCAAGACCGGCTTCGCGCAGACGACCGGCGAGATCGTCATCGTGCAGGACGCCGACCTCGAATACGACCCCTCCGAAATCCCCGAAGTCATCAGGCCGATACTCCGGGGCCAGGCCGACGTGGTCTACGGCTCGCGCTTCCTCGTGCGGCGCGCGGCGCGCGTGCTCTACTTCTACCACTACCTCGCCAACAAGGGCCTGACCTTCTTCTCGAACCTCCTGACCAACATCAACCTGACGGACGTGGAGACCGGCTACAAGGCTTTCCGCGGCGACATCATCCGGGAGATGACCATCACGTCCAGCGGCTTCGGCTTCGAGGTGGAGGTGACGGCGAAGATGTCGAAGCTGCGGTGCGCCGTCTACGAGGTGCCCATCAGCTACTACGGCCGCACCTACGACGAGGGGAAGAAGATCGGGTTCGTTGACGGCCTGGCCGCCGTCTGGTTCATCGTCCGCTTCAACCTCTTCTGCGGCACCGCCGCGTCGTTCCGGAGGCTGCCGGAGCTGGGCGGCCGGGACGCGCACGCGCCGGCCCAGGCGGCCAAGCCGGCCGAGGCCGCGAGCGCGGGCGGGGCCTGGACGGAGTCGTGAGCGGCGTGTCAGAAATCTCCTACGAGGGCACCGACCTTGAGTCGATGTCCTTCGCCCTCAACTACCACCGCTGGATACTCGAACTCTTCGCCCCGTACATGGGCTCCCGGCTCGTCGAGGTGGGGGCCGGCACCGGCTCGTTCTCCGAGCTGATCCTTGAGCGCGGCCCCGAGTCGCTCACCCTCGTCGAGCCTTCGCGCGAGATGTACCCCATCCTCGAAGGGAGGGCGCGGGGGTGGGCGGCGGGCGCCGACGTGGAGACGCGCAACGACGTCTTCCCGGCCGTGGCCGACGAGGTGAGGCTCAGGCGGCGACCCGACTCGGTCATCTACGTCAACGTCCTCGAACACGTCCCCGACGACGAGGCGGAGCTGCGCGCGGTCTACCGGACGCTCGCGCCCGGCGGGCGCCTCTTCGTCTTCGTGCCGGCGTTCCAGTGGCTCTACGGCGGCTTCGACCGCAGGGTGGCGCACGTCCGCCGCTACACGCGGCCGGAGCTGGAGGCGAAGTGCGCCGCCGCGGGGTTCAAGGTCTTAAGGTCGGTCTACTTCGACTTCGCGGGCGTCGCCCCCTGGTGGGTCAAGTACCGCCTGCTCAAGTCCGACTCGATGGAGCCGTGGCTCGTCAAGCTCTACGACCGCTGCGTCGTGCCCTTCGTCAAGGTCGCCGAAAGAATCGCCCCGCCGCCGCTCGGCAAGAACATCCTGCTGGTGGCCGAGAAGAATTGAGGCGCCGCCGGTATTGAACATGGACTGTTGAGATGCTGTTCTTCGTCGTCGCCTGGCTGCCGCTCCTCTTAGTCTGCTGGTTGTGCGGGGCGGCCGTGCTGGAACGCGCGGCCGGCGCCGGCGCTTTCCGGCGCGCGGGCGACCGCCTCATCCTCTCCCTCTGGCTCGGCCTCGTCGTCCTCGCGCAGGCGCTCCTGGCGGCCGCGCTCTTCGCGCCGCTCACGCCGCTGTCGGGCGCCGCGGTGGCGGCCGCCCTCTCGGGTGTCGCGCTCCTCTCGCGCGGCGTGCGCGCCGAGGCCGCCCGGCTGAAGGGGCTGCTGCGGCGGCCGGGGCTTCCGCTCGGCCTGCTCGCGCTCGCGGCGGGCGTCGCCTCCTTCGCCTCGCAGCCGGTCACGTACTTCGACACGGGGCTCTACCACTTCCAGAACGTCAGGTGGCTGGCCGAGCACGGCGCCGTGCCGGGGCTCGCGCTGTTGCACATCAGGTTCGCCTTCGCCTCGGCCTGGTTCGCGCTGGCGGCGCCGTTCGAGGCCGGCCCCTTCGAGGCCCGCGCGGCGGCCGTGGCGTGCGGCTTCGGGCTGCTCGTCGCCTCGCTGCACGCGCTCGTCTGCGCCGGGCGCTGCGCGGCGGGCGCGGGGCGCGCGCCGGACTGGCTGGCGGTGCTCTCGTACGCGTTCGTGCTGCCGCCGGCGCTCTTCTGGAGGCAGCCGGCCTCGGCCAGCCCGGACCTTCCGATCTTCTTCCTCGCCGTGGCGGTCGCCTGGGCCGCCTGCCTGATTGAAGAAGAGCGGGAGGACTCGCGGGCGCGGCTGCTGCCCGTGCTGCTGGCCGCGGGCGCCGTGGGGGCGAAACTGAGCGGCCTGGCGCTGCTGGTCGTGGCGTCGCTCTACTACGTCCGGGGCGTGGGGCTCTCGCCGCGGCGCCTGTTGTCGGCGGGGGCGTTGGTCGCCGTCATGCTGCTGCCGACGCTCGCGTACGGCGTAGTCACGTCGGGCTGCCCGCTCTTCCCGGCCCAGGTGCTGTGCGTCAGGGTGCCCTGGTCGGTGCGCGAGGGCGAGGCCGCGCACCTCACAAGGGTCATCAGGGACTGGGCGCGCTGGGACGGCTCCTCGCCGCCGGGGGCGAACGGTTGGAATTGGATCGTGCCCTGGGCGACGAAAGGGTTCACACTCAAGAACTCCCCCGTCCCCCTCCTGTGCGTGCTCGTCGCCTGTGGCGGGGCGTTCGCCCGCGCGAAGACGAGGCTGCGCGCGCAGGGCACTTTGGCTCTACTGGCGGGCTCGGCCGGGCTGCTCCTGTTCCTACAGTGGCGCGGGCCGGGGCTGCTGATGGTGGGGGTGGCGGCGGCTGGCGCCGTCGCGGCTCTGACGCGACGCGGCGGGCAGTTCGCGGGGCGCGCGTGGGTGCTCGCGGCGGGGCTGGCGGGCACGGCGCTGACGCTCTACGCGGGGCCTGCGCTCAGGTTCGGGTTGGGCTACACGGCGATCCTCTTCGCCGCGCTGCTCGTCCCCGCGGCCGTCGGGTTCAAAGTGGACGCGGGCGTGGCCGACGTGTGGCGGCGGCGGGCGACGCTCGCCGCTTTGACGACGGCCTGCGGGTTGGCCTTCTTCACGTTGACGCTCGCGCTCGAAGCGGGCACGCGTGTGGGGGCGGGCGTGGAGGGGCGCTTCCGAAGGCTGCTCGTGCCGCCGCCGCTGCCCGAGGCGTCTACGGCGCCGCGCGAGGTGAACGGTCTCAGGTACTCCGTCCCGGCGGAGTGGGAGCAGTGCTGGGCGGCGGAGTTGCCCTGCGCCCCGCGCGACCTGCCCCCGGAGGTGACGCTGCGCGACCCTGCGCGCGGGCCGGGCGGCGGCTTCGTCCGCGCCGCCCCGAACAGGTAGCCCTCCGTCGAAGAAGTTCCGGCGGGCCGTTTGTGTGCCCCCGGCGAGTTCTGTACTCTTGAGTTTCCGGATGCCCACGCGAACCCTCTACCTCTGCTACTTCGGCCTGCGCGAGCCCCTCGTGCAGACGCAGGTGCTCCCCTACCTGCGTAAGCTCGCCGAGGCGGGCGTCGGCGTGAGCCTGCTCACCTTCGAGCCGCGGCTCAAAGAGCGCTGGACGGCCGAGGAGCTTGAGGCCGAGCGCGCGCGCCTGGAAGGGGAGGGGATTCGCTGGCACTGGCGCGCGTACCACAAGAGCCCTTCGCTGCCGGCGACGCTCTACGACGTGACGGTCGGGGCGCGTCTGGCCTCGAAGATGTTGAGGCGCGGCGAGGCCGACGTGCTGCACGCGCGCGGGCACGTCCCCGCGCTGATGGCCGCGCTCGCCAAGCGGCGCGCGGGCGGCCGCATCCTCTTCGACATCCGCGGCTTCATGCCCGAGGAGTACACCGACGCCGGGGTCTGGCCCGAGGGCGGCACGCTCTACCGCGGCGTCAAGCGCGTCGAGCGCTTCCTCTTCAACTCGGCCGACGCCTTCGTCGTGCTCACCGAGAAGGCGCGCGAGATACTCTTCCCCGGCCGCGCCGACGCGGACGAGAAGGGGAGGCCCGTCGAGGTCATCCCGTGCTGCGTCGACTTCAAACGCTTCCGCGCCGCGGACGAGACGCCGCGCGGAGAGCTGCGCCGCGAACTCAAACTCGAAGGCCGCCGCGTCGTCGTCTACGTCGGCTCGTTCGGCGGCTGGTACATGGCCGAGGAGACGGCGCGCTTCATGGCGCTGGCTTATAAGCAAGACCCGAAGACATATGCGCTCGTCCTCACGCAGACGCCGCCCGAGGCCATCGCCGCGCGCCTGCGCGAGCTGGGCGTGCCCGACGACTCCTTCCGCGTCGGGCGCGTCGCCCCCGCCGACGTGCCGAAGTATCTGAAAGCCTCCGACACCGCCGTCTCCTTCATCCGCGCGTGCTACTCGAAGCTCTCGTCCTCGCCGACGAAGATCGCCGAGTACCTCGCCGCCGGCCTCCCCGTCGTCTGCAACGCCGGGGTAGGCGACGTGGACGAGGTGATCGAGGGCGACCGCGTCGGCGTCGTGCTGCGCGACTTCGACGACGAGAGTTTCACACGCGCCCTCCGGGAGGTCGAAGCGCTGCGCGCGGAAGGGAACTTGGCCGAACGCGCGCGTGCGAGCGCCGAGCGCCGCTTCGACATCGAGCGCGTCGGCGGCGCGAAGTACCGGCGCCTCTACGCGCGGCTCGCCGCCGTCAGCCCCGGCGGGGGCGAGGCCGCGGCGGGCGGCGCGGCTGTGGCGCGCGGCCGAGAAGCGAGATAAGCTTTCCACGATGGAAGTCCTGACACTGATTCCGAACCGGTACGGCTTCGCGCCCGGGCAGCGCGGCAGCATCGAGTTGTGGGAGAAGGTGCTCGCGCCCGAAGGCATCCGCCTCCACTGGGCGCCGTTCGAGTCGGAGCGTCTGCGCGAAATCCTCTACGCGCCCGGCCACACCTTCGAGAAGGCCGCCGAGATGGCGCGCGGCTACGTCGAGCGCCTGAAGCTTCTGAAGCGCCTGGACGACTACGACGCCGTCTTCGTCTACCGCGAGGCCGCGCTCCTCGGCCCCGCGTTTTTGGAGAAGAGGATCGCGCGCCGCAAGCCGATTATTTATCAGCTCGACGACCCGCTCTACGTCCCGTACCGCAGCCCCTCGAACGGCTACCTTTCGTACCTCAAATTCTTCGGGAAGATCGCCGACATCATCCGCCTGAGCAAGGTCGTCATCGTCAACTCGTCGCACATACGCGAGTTCGCCGCGCAGCACAACCGGAACATCTGGCAGGTGCCGTCCATCGTGGACACCAGCCGCTACGTCTTCAAGCCCGAGCCGGAGAACCTGGAGCGCGTCACCGTCGGCTGGAGCGGGAGCCCGACGACCGTTAAGAACATCGGCGTCGTCGCGGGCGCGCTGCGCGAGTTGCAGGCCAGGGTCGACTGCGGCGTCCACCTCATCGGCGGGACGGAGTTCGACCTGCCGGGCGTCGAGTACACGGCGCAGGGTTGGAGCGCCGAGACGGAGGTCGAAGACCTGCGGCGGATGCAGGTCGGCATGATCCCCGTGCCCGTCAACGAGTGGAACAAGCGCAAGTTCTTCATGAAGACGGCGCAGTACATGGCGCTCGGCATCCCGCCCGTCTGCACCCCGATGGGCTCGAACCCCGAGGTCATCGAGCACGGCCGCACGGGCTTCCTCGCCGACACGGACGCCGAGTGGGTCGAGCACCTCTCGCTGCTCGTCCGCGACGGGAACCTGCGGCGCGAGATGGCCGGGCGCGCCTCGCGCGTCGCCCGCGAGCGCTTCAGCCTCGAAGCCAACGCGCCCAAGGTCGTCGAAGCCTTCCGCGCGGCGCTCAACTGAGTCAAGAGATGTCCCGACGCCGGAGCAGCAAATTCCGCCTGGGCGCGTTGGCCTTCGTCGCGCTGCTCCCGGGCTTTCTGAAGCGGCCGCTCTACCGCCGGCTGTTCGGCTACCGCATCGGGCGGCGGGTGCGCCTCGGCTTCAGCCTCATCGACGCGGGCGAGTGCGAGATCGCCGACGACGTGTGCGTCGGGCACCTGAACGCGTTCGTCGGGGTGGGGCGGCTGTCGGTCGGGGATCACGCGAACATCGGGCACCTCAACGTCATCCGCGGCGGCGACGAGGTCTCCATCGGCCGCTACGCGGAGATACTCCGCATGAACGAGATCAACTCCATCCCCGACCCCATCGTCGTCAACCCCACCGACCCGCGCTTCCACCTCGGCGACGGCGCCATCGTGACGACCGGCCACAAGATAGACTTCACCGACCGCGTCTCCATCGGCCGGCGCTCGATCCTCGGCGGGCGCAACTCAAGCCTCTGGACGCACAACCGGCAGCGGACGCGCCCGGTCGAGATCGGCGAGCTGACCTACGTCGGGTCTGAGATTCGCGTCGCGCCGGGGGGCGTGATACCATCCCGCTGCATCGTCGGCATCGGCTCGGTCGTGACGAGACGCATCGAGGGCGAGCACCAGCTCATCGCGGGGGTGCCCGCGCGCGCCGTCAAGCCGCTCTCCGAGGAAGACCGCTTCCTCGTCGAGCACAAGACGCGCCCCGACCTGCCCGACGACCTGTAAAGGACCGTTCCCCGTCGCGCCCGCCCCTGTACGACCCGCGGGCGGCCGCGTCTCCCCGAGGCCCTAAAGTCACATGAACGCACTCCTGGTTCTCCTGGCGCTCGCGCTCGCCGTGGGCGTCTCCCTCGTGTTCCCCGCCGAAGGCTCGTCGGCGGTCGTCCTGTGCGCCGGGCTCGCGGCGGTCGCGGGCGCCGTCGTCAGCCGCCACCAGACGCACGCGCGCTTCCTCATGCAGGTCTTCGCCGGGGCGGTGCTCATCCGCGTCGCCATCGGCGCGCTCATCTACTACTTCCGCCTCCAGGAGTTCTTCGGCGGCGACGCCTTCACCTACGACTACCACGGCACCCTCTACAGGGCCTTCTGGACGGGCGAGCTGAGCTACGGCTTCTACGACCGCCTGCTCGGGGCCTACGTCTACCGGAACTGGGGGATGGGCTACACGGTGGGCGCCATCTACTGGCTCATCGGGCGGAACATGCTGGCGGTGCAGTTCTTCAACGCCGTCGTCGGCGGCGCCACCGCCCCCATCATCTTCCTGTGCGCGCGCCAGATTTTTCAGAACCTCCGCGTCGCCAAGGTGGCGACGCTCTTCGTCGCCTTCTTCCCGAGCCTCGTGCTCTGGTCTGCGCAGGGCTTGAAGGACGGGCCGATAGTCTTCCTGCTGGCGCTGACGATGCTGGCGACGCTCAAGCTCGGCGAGCGCCTCAGCGTGAAGTACGTGTCGGTGCTGTTGTTCGCGCTGTACGGGCTGCTGTGCTTCAGGTTCTACATCTTCTACATGACGGCGGCGGCCGTGTGCGGCGCGTTCGTCATCGGGATGCGGCCGCAGACGACGCGGAACATGGTGCGGCAGTTCGTCGTCGTGCTGGCGGTGGGGGTCGGGCTCACGTACCTCGGCGTGCTCCGCACGGCCGGCAACCAGTTCGACACCTTCGCCGACCTGGAGATGGTGCAGCGCAGCCGCGCCGACCTCGTGCGCTCGGCCAACACGGGCTTCGGCGAGGACGTGGACGTGTCCACGGCCTCGGGCGCCCTGAGCGCCGTGCCGCTGGGGCTGGCCTACCTCCTGCTCGCCCCGTTCCCGTGGCAACTCGCCAGCCTGCGCCAGAGCATCACGCTGCCCGAGATGATCGTCTGGTGGGCGTCGTTCCCGCTGCTCTTGATGGGCATCTGGTTCACGCTCAGGCACAGGATGAGGCAGGCGCTCCCGATCCTTCTGTTCACGACGATGCTGACCGTGGCCTACTCGATTTTTCAAGGCAACGTGGGGACGGCGTACCGGCAGCGCTCACAGATACTGGTCTTCTACTTCATCTTCGTCGCCGTCGGCGCGGTCCTCTTTAAGGAGCGGCAGGAGGAGAGGCAGCGGCAGCGTCTGTTGCAGAGGCAGGCGGCGGCCGACGCCGCCAGGGTGGGCCGCCCGCCCGCGCGCCCGCCGCTGGCGCCGCCGCCCGACATGAGCCGCCCGCGCCCGCGGCAGACGCCCGCGGCGGACGCGCTGACGCTGAAGGCCGGGCGCTAGGGCGCGGCGGTACGCGCTTGCGGCGGGGGCGGCTTTGCTGAATACTAGCCGTTTACTGCCGAACAGATTTTGAACATGGTCCGGGTTTTATGAAAGCTCTACTCGCCGCACTCTCGGTCATCCTCGCGGGCGCGGTCTCACTCGCCGTCCCCGGCGGCGCGGCCGCCGTGGTGTTCTGCGCGGCGTGCGCGTACGTCGTGGGCCTGCTGCTGTCGCGCGGCGAAGGCGAGCTGCGCCCGTTCCTTTTGAAGGTCTTCGTCGGCGGCCTGCTGGTGCGGATGGCGGTGGGCTCCCTCATCAACGGCTTCCACCTGCAGGAGTTCTTCGGCGGCGACGCGCTCTCGTACGACTTCTACGGCCAGGCGCTGCTCGACACCTACCGCTACAAGGCCGGCGTCCTCGACAACGACGTGCTCATCTGGGGCTCGGGGAGCGGCTGGGGCATGCTCTACATCATCGCGGCCATCTACGCGGTGGTGGGGCGGAACATGCTGGCCGTGCAGTTCTTCAACGGGATACTGGGCGCGGCGACGGCGCCGGTCATCTTCTTCTGCGCCCGCCACATCTTCCAGAACCTCCGCGTCGCCAAGCTCGCGGCGCTCTCCGTCGCCTTCTACCCGAGCCTCGTGCTCTGGTCTTCGCAGGCGCTGAAGGACGGCCCCATCGTCTTCATCCTCGCGCTGACGATGCTGGCGACGCTCAAGCTCGGCGAGCGCCTCAGCGTGAAGTACATGGCGGTGCTCGGGCTCTCGCTCTTCGGGATTCTGACGCTGCGCTTCTACATCTTCTACATGCTCTCGGCGGCGGCGGCCGGGTCGTTCCTCATCGGGATGCGGCCGCAGAACTCGCAGAGCCTCGTGCGGCAGATGGCCCTCATGCTGGCGATGGGGCTGGGGCTCACCTACTTCGGCGTGGTGCGCATGGCGAGCGCGAACTTCGAGCAGTTCGGGACGCTGGAGATGGTGCAGCGCAGCCGCGCCGACCTCGTGCGCTCGGCCAACACGGGCTTCGGCGGCGACGTGGACGTGTCCACGGCCTCGGGCGCCCTGAGCGCCGTGCCGCTCGGGCTGACCTACCTGCTGTTCGCGCCGTTCCCGTGGCAGCTGGCGAGCCTGCGGCAGTCGATCACGCTCCCCGAGATGGTCGTCTGGTGGGCCGCCTTCCCGCTGCTGCTGATCGGCATACGGTTCACGCTCAAACACAGACTGAGGCAGGCGCTGCCGATCCTCATCTTCACGACGATGTTGACGTTGGCCTACTCGATCTTCCAGGGCAACGTGGGGACGGCGTACCGGCAGCGGAGTCAGATACTGGTCTTCTACTTCATCTTCGTCGCCGTCGGCGCCGTTCTCCTCAGGGAGCGGCAGGAGGAGAAGCAGCGCGAGTTGCGTTTGAGGAGGCAGGCGGCGGTCGACGCCATCAAGGGGCGGCACGTCTACGCGCGCTGGAAGGCCAAACGCGGGCAGGAGCTGGAGCAGGTCGCGCAGGACATCGCGGGGAAGATCGACTTCTGACGTGCGGCGCTCGCGGCGCGGCAGCCGCTTGCGACGTGCGCGGCTTTGCTGAATACTAACCGGCTGGTCAGTTGACGACGCAGAGGACATGAACGCCCTACTCGCCGCTCTCACGGTCGTGCTCGCGGCCGCGGTCGCGCTCGCCATCTCGGGCGGGGCGGCGGCGCTGCTGCTCTGCGCGCCGCTGGCGCTCACCGCGGGGCTCCTGCTCTCGAACGGCGCGGGCGAGCAGCGCCTGTTCCTCCTGAGAGTGTTCGTCGGCGGGCTCCTGCTGCGGATGGCGGTCGGGGTCATCATCAACGGCTTCGAGTTGCAGGAGTTCTTCGGCGGCGACGCGCTCACCTACGACTGGCTCGGCGGCCACGTGCTGGGGGCCTGGCGCGGCGAAGTGCAGATGTTGCCCGAGATGAAGCAGTGGGCGCTGGCGGGCGGCTGGGGCATGGTCTACCTGGTGGCGGGCATCTACGGGCTGCTCGGGCGGAACCTGCTGGCGGTGCAGTTCTTCAACGCCGTCGTCGGGGCGGCGACCGCGCCGGTCGTCTTCCTCTGCGCGCGCCAGATTTTCGAGAACGTGCGGGTGGCGAAGGTCGCGGCGCTCTCCGTCGCCTTCTACCCGAGCCTCGTGCTCTGGTCTTCG
Organism: Pyrinomonadaceae bacterium; assembly: GCA_036389235.1. Classification (GTDB taxonomy): domain Bacteria; phylum Acidobacteriota; class Blastocatellia; order Pyrinomonadales; family Pyrinomonadaceae; genus QHXN01. Next base: position 50,634 of record DASVQJ010000219.1, read on the forward strand.
CAGGGCTTGAAGGACGGGCCGATAGTCTTCCTGCTGGCGGTCTCCATGCTGGCGACGGTCAAGCTCGGCGAGCGCCTGAGCGCGCGCTACGTCGTGACGCTGCTGCTCGCGATGTTCGCCATCTTCAGCCTGCGGTTCTACATCTTCTACATGCTGGCGGCGGCCGTGTGCGGCGCGTTCGTCATCGGGATGCGGCCGCTGACGACGCAGAGCCTCGCGCGGCAGGTCGCCATCGTGCTCGTGCTGGGGCTCGGGCTCACGTACCTCGGCGTGCTCCGCACGGCGGGCGCGCAGTACGAGCTGTTCGGGAGTCTGGAGGGCGTGCAGCGCAGCCGCTCCGACCTGGTGCAGCGGGCCAACACGGGCTTCGGCGGCGACGTGGACGTCTCCACGGCCTCGGGCGCCCTGAGCGTCGTGCCGCTCGGGCTGGCCTACCTGCTGTTCGCGCCGTTCCCGTGGCAGTTGGCGAGCCTGCGGCAGTCGATCACTCTGCCGGAGATGGTCGTCTGGTGGGCTTCCTTCCCGCTCCTCATCCTCGGCGTCTGGTTCACTCTGAGTTATCGACTGAGGCAGGCTTTGCCCATCCTCATGTTCACGACGATGTTGACGTTGGCCTACTCGATCTTCCAGGGCAACGTGGGGACGGCGTACCGGCAGCGGAGCCAGATACTGGTCTTCTACTTCATCTTCGTCGCCGTCGGCGCCGTCCTCCTCAAGGAGCGGCAGGAGGAGGGGCAGCGGCAGTTGGTCGCGCAGAAGCAGTCGCGGGTCGAGGCGGCGCGCGAGGGCTTGGGGCGGCGCCGCTACGCGAGCTGGGACGCGGGGCGCGGGCGGGAGTTGGAGCAGGTGGCACAGGACATCGCGGGGAGGGCTAACTTTTAAATGTGCGGCATCGTCGGCATGGTCAACCTCGACGGGCGCGCGGCCGAGCCCGCGCTGCTCGCGCGGATGAACGGGGCCATCTTCCACCGCGGGCCGGACGAGGACGGCGTGTACCTCAAGGGCCACGTCGGGCTCGCCATGCGCCGCCTCGCCATCATCGACCTCAAGGGCGGCCAGCAGCCCATCGCCGACGAAGGGGGCACCGCCTGGATCGTCTACAACGGCGAGGTCTACAACTACCGCGAGGTCAAGAAGGAGTTGGAGGCGCGCGGCCACCGCTTCCACACCGACTGCGACACGGAGGTCGTCCTCCACGCGTATCTCGAATACGGCGCGGACTGCCCCCGACACCTGCGCGGCATGTTCGCCTTCGCCGTCTGGGACGAGCGCAGGCAGGAACTCTTCCTCGCGCGCGACCGCGTCGGCAAGAAGCCCCTGCTCTACGCGAAGACGGCGAACGCGTTCGTCTTCGGCTCGGAGTTCTCGGCGCTCCTCCTCCACCCTTCGGTCGGCCGCGAGATCGACCGCGCGGCGCTCGACGACTACCTCTCCTTCATGTGCGTGCCCGCGCCGCAGACGGCCTACCGCGACATACGCAAGCTTGAGCCGGGCCACTCGCTCACGCTCGACGTGGCGGGCGAGATAAAAACGCGGCGTTACTGGGAGCCCGACTTCTCGAAGAAGGTCAGGCTCACCGAAGAGGAGGCGGGCGAGCGCGCCCTGGAACTTCTCCGCGAGGCCGTCCGCGTGCGCCTGATGTCGGAGGTGCCGCTCGGCGCCTTCCTCTCGGGCGGCATCGACTCGTCGGCGGTCGTCGCGCTGATGGCCGAGGAGAGCTCCGGCCCCGTCAAGACCTTCTCCATCGGCTTCGAGGAGCAGGACTTCTCCGAGCTGCACCACGCGCGCCGCGTCGCCGAGCGCGTCGGCGCCGAGCACCACGAGTTCGTCGTCCGGCCGGACGCGCTGGAGGTGCTGCCCACGCTCGTCGAGCACTACGGCGAGCCCTACGCCGACTCGTCCGCCATCCCGACCTACTACGTCTCGCGCGAGACGCGCAGGCACGTCACCGTCGCGCTCAACGGCGACGGCGGCGACGAGTGCTTCGCGGGCTACGAGCGCTACGCGGCGATGCGCCTCTCCGAGCGCTACCGGAAGCTGCCGGGCGTGCTGCGCGAGCGCGTCATCCGCCGGGCTCTGGAGCTGCTCCCCATCTCGGAACTGCGACCCACGCGCGCGCGCAAGGTGCGGAGGTTCCTGCGCGCGGCTTCCTTGCCGCCCGTCGAACGCTACCTGCAATGGGTCAGCACCGTGCAGCGCGACACGAAGGACGAGCTGTACACGGACGAGTTCAGGGAGGAGGTCGGCCACCGCGACGCGGGCGCGTGGCTCCGGCCGTGGTTCGCGCGCGCCAACGGCGCGGGCGTGGTGGACGCGGCGCTGCTGGCCGACACGATGACCTACCTGCCGAACGACCTGCTCGTTAAGGTGGACATCGCGTCGATGGCGAACTCCCTGGAGGCGCGCTCGCCGTTCCTCGACCACCACGTCATCGAGTTCGCCGCGAGCCTGCCCGAGAACCTGAAGCTGCGCGGCCTGACGACGAAGTACATCCTGAAGAAGACGCTCCAGAAGCTCCTGCCGTCGGAGAACCTGACGCGCGGCAAGATGGGCTTCGGCGTCCCCATCGGCCACTGGTTCCGCGGGCAGATGCAGGGCTTCCTGCGCGAGAACCTGCTCTCGGAGCGCGCCTCGCGCCGCGGGCTCTTCCGCCCCGAGGCCGTCCGCCGGCTGGTCGAGCTGCACACGCGCGGCGAGCGCGACCACACGCACCAGCTCTGGACGCTCCTGATGCTCGAACTCTGGTTCCAGCGCTTCATCGACTGACGCGGCCCGGCCGCCGGTCGCACGGCTCTCATGAGTAACGCTCCGAACGTAGCAGAAGACCTCACGCGACAGCAGCAGGGCGAGGTGCGCGACGGCTACCGCTGGGTGGCGCAGGCGTGCCCGGTCTGCGAGGCGCCGCCCGGCGAGTACGTGGGGCGGCGCGGCGGCGCGGCGCACCGCGAGGGCACGGGCGTCGAGTGCCGCATCTGGCGCTGCAAGCGGTGCAGCCTCGTCTTCCCGAACCCGATGCCCCTGCCCGCGGGCGGCGTCGGGGAACTCTACGCGCTCGACCCCGACCAATACTTCCGGAACCACGACCTCGGCGAGAAGCTGGCGGGCGCGCGCCACATGGTCGCCGAAGCCTCCCGCCTGACGGGCGGCCGGGGCCGCCTGCTCGACGTGGGCTCGGGGCGCGGCGACGTGCTCGTCGCGGCGCGCGAGGCCGGCTGGGAGGCCACGGGCATCGACCTCTCGCCCTCGTTCGCCGACTACGCCGAGCGGCGCTCGGGCGCGAAGGTCTTCCGCGAGCCCATCGAGCGCTGCGGCTTCGCCGACGGGTCGTTCGACGCGGTCATCCTCGCCGCCGTGCTCGAACACCTCTACGACCCGGACGCGACCGTGCGCGAGATCGCGCGCGTGCTCCGGCCGGGCGGCGCCTTCTTCGTGGACGTGCCGAACGAGGCCGGCCTCTACTTCCGCCTCGGGAACCTCTACCAACGCCTGCGCGGCCGGGACTGGGTCGTCAACGTCGCGCCCACCTTCGAGCCCTTCCACGTCTTCGGCTTCTCGCCGCGCGCGCTGCGGGCGCTGCTCGGCAAGCACGGGCTGGCGGTGCGCGACTGGCGCGTCTACGGCGGGCGCTCGATGGTGCCGCGGCGCGGGGGCGCCCTGGGCGCGCTCGAACACCTCGCGGCCCGCGCCGTCACCGCGGCGAGCAACCTGGGCGAACTGGGCACGTACATCGAGACGTGGGCGGTCAAGGAGGGCGGCCGGGGCGGGCCGCCGCGGGGCGGAAGGGGGGCCGAGTGAAAGGCATCGTACTGGCCGGGGGGCTGGCGACGCGTCTGCGCCCCCTGACGGCCATCACGAACAAGCACCTGCTCCCGGTCTACGACAAGCCGATGGTCTTCTACCCCGTCCAGACGCTCGTCAACGCCGGCATCCGCGACATCATGATCGTCACGGGCGGGAACTCGGCCGGCGACTTCCTCAAGCTCCTGCGCAACGGGCGCGACTTCGGGCTGCGCCACCTCAACTACACCTACCAGGAGGGGGAGGGCGGCATCGCCGCCGCGCTCGACCTCTGCGAGGCGTTCGCCGACGGCGAGCCGGTCTGCGTCGTCCTCGGCGACAACATCATCGAGCGCAACATCTGCGAGGCCGTGCGCTCATACCGCCACCAGGGCGGCGGCGCCAAGATACTTTTAAAGAAAGTCCACGACCCGCAGCGCTTCGGCGTGCCGGAACTCGACGGCCGCCGCGTCGTGCGCATCGAGGAGAAGCCGCAGGAGCCGAAGTCCGACTACGCGGTCATCGGCGTCTACATGTACGACTCGGAGGTCTTCAACATCATCAAGACCCTGAAGCCGTCGGGGCGCGGCGAACTCGAAATCACGGACGTCAACAACGCCTACATCGAGCGGGGCGAGATGACCTGGGACGAACTCGACGGCTGGTGGACGGACGCCGGCACGTTCGAGTCGCTGCTCCGGGCCTCGAACCTCGTCGCCGAGACCGGCGCCAACCGGATGGAAGATTAAAGGGAGTCAGGGGTCAGAAGTCAGAAGTCAGAAGGCTCCGCTTTGATGAAGTTGATAGTGTTAACCGAATGCTTCGTAATAACGAACGTCTTTCTCCTGACTCCTGACTCCCTGTTTTAATGAAAGTCGTTCGCATCATCGCGCGGCTGAACGTGGGGGGGCCGGCGCGGCACGTGGCGTGGCTGGAGGCGGGGTTGCGCGGGCGCGGCGTGGAGTCCCTGCTGGTGGCGGGCGTGGTGCCGCCGGGCGAGGACGACATGGGCTACTTCGCCGAACGCCTGGGCGTCCGCCCGCACGTCATCCCCGAGATGAGCCGCGAGGTCTCGCCGAAGGATTTGGTGACGGTCTGGAAGCTCTACCGGCTCTTCCTGCGCGAGCGCCCCGACCTCGTGCACACGCACACGGCGAAGGCGGGCACGGTGGGGCGCGCGGCCGGGATGCTCTACAAGTGGCTCGTGCCCTCGGCGCTGTGGGGGCGGCCGCGCCCGTGCCGCTTCGTCCACACGTACCACGGGCACATCTTCCACAGCTACTACGGCCGCTGGAAGACGCGCCTCTTCCTCGCCGTCGAGCAGGCGCTGGCGCGGCTCGCCACCGACCGCATCGTCGTCATCAGCCCGCAGCAGCTCGAAGAGATCAACGGGCGCTTCCGCGTCGGGCGCCGGGAGCAGTTCGAGGTCATCCCGCTCGGCCTCGACACGCGCGCGTTCGACGACTGGCCGGCGCGGCGCCACGTGTTGCGGCAGGAGTGGGGCGCGTCGGAGGCGGACGTGCTCGTCGGCATCGTCGGGCGTTTGACGGAGGTCAAGAACCACCGGCTCTTCCTCGAAGCCGCCGCCCTCTTCAAGATGCGGCGCGCTTTCGAGGCCGAGTCCGGGGGGCTGAAAGAGGGCGGCGCGGGGCGCGTGAGGTTCGTCGTCGTCGGCGACGGCCACCTGCGCGCGGAGTTGGAGGGGCACGCGCGGGCGCTCGGGCTCCTCGATGATGTAAAATTCGCGGGGCTCAGGGACGACCCCGAAAACTTCTACCCGGCGCTCGACGTGGTGGCGCTCACCTCGCGCAACGAGGGGACGCCGCTCACGCTCATCGAGGCGATGGCGAACGCGCGCGCCTGCGTGGCGACGGCCGTCGGCGGCGTCGTCGACCTGCTCGGCGGGGTCGCCCAGGAGGAGCTGCGGCGCCCGCACCCGTGGCAGGTCTGCGAGCGCGGCATCCAGGTCAGGCCCGGAGACCCGGAGGCGTTCGCCGAGGCGCTCGCGCACATGGTCTCCGACACGGCGCTCCGCCGGGCGCTGGGCGGGCGCGGCCGCGAGTACGTCGAGCGCCACTACTCGGTCGAGCGTCTGGTCGCCGACGTGCGGCGGCTCTACGGGCGTTTGGCGGGCGGCGCAGACGAGGCGCGGGCCGGGTCGGCGCTGCTGAAGTTCTGAAGGAGGGACAGAATAGTTTGCGAGTTCTGATCACGGGGGGGGCGGGCTTCATCGGCTCGCACCTCTCCGACCTGTACATCTCGCGCGGCGACGAGGTCTTCTGCATCGACGACCTCTCGACGGGCTCTTTCGAAAACATCGCGCACCTGAAGGGGAACCCGAAGTTCCGCTACACCATCGACTCGGTGCACAACCAGCCGGTGATGGCCGAGCTGATCGACCAGTGCGACGTGGTCTTCCACCTCGCGGCGGCCGTCGGCGTCAAGCTCATCGTCGAGTCGCCGGTGCGCACCATCGAGACGAACGTGCGCGGCACGGAGGTCGTGCTCGCGCAGGCGAACAAGAAGAAGAAGAAGGTGCTGGTGGCCTCCACCTCGGAGGTCTACGGGCTCTCGGCGGAGGTGCCGTTCAGGGAGGACGGGAACCTCGTGATGGGGGCGACGACGAAGGGCAGGTGGTCGTACGCCTGCTCGAAGGCCATCGACGAGTTTTTGGCCCTGGCCTACTGGCGCGAGAAGAAGCTGCCGACGGTGGTGGTGCGCCTCTTCAACACGGTGGGGCCGCGCCAGACCGGCCAGTACGGGATGGTCATCCCGACCTTCGTCAAGCAGGCGCTCTCGGGGAGGCCCCTGACGGTCTACGGCGACGGGAGCCAGACGCGCTGCTTCGGCTACGTCAAGGACGTCGTGGGCGCGCTCGTCGCGCTGATGGACAGGGAGGAGGCGGTGGGCGAGGTCTTCAACATCGGCTCGACGGAGGAGGTCTCCATCATGGAGCTGGCCGAGCGGGTGAAGGGGCTGACGGGGTCGAAGTCGGAGATCGTGACGGTGCCGTACGCGGAGGCGTACGAGGAGGGGTTCGAGGACATGCCGCGCCGCGTGCCCGACACGTCGAAGGTCTCGGCGCTCGTCGGCTTCCGCGCCACCGTGAGCTTGGACGAGATTCTACAGTCCGTCATCGAGTACTACTCCGGCAGGCAGAACGGCGCGGCCGCGTGACGGGGGCGCCCGGGGTGGCTTGATTTCTCGGCGCACATTTAATAGGTTCTTACGTTCTAAAGCACGCCCGAAGTCTCGTTTCCCGGAACCGAAGTAGTAATGCCTTTCAGCGTTAGTAATCTCCTGCCGGCCGCGGCGGCGCTCGCCCTCTCGCTCGCGCTGACGCCGTTGGTGCGCGCCTTCGCGCGCCGCTTCGACGTCATCGCCAGGCCCCGCAGCGACCGCTTCAGCAAGCGGCCGACGGCGATGATGGGCGGCGTCGCCATCTACCTCGCGGTGCTCGTCTCCTTCCTGCTCTTCGTCCCGCACACGCGCGAGGGCTGGGTCGTGATGGGCGCGAGCACGGCGCTCTTCGCCGTCGGCCTGGTGGACGACTTCCTCCACATCAAGCCCTACCAGAAACTGATCGGGCAGGTCCTGGGCGCGAGCGCGGTCGTCTACTTCGGGCTGCTGCTGCCGTACGGCTGGGGGGCGTCGGTGGCGATGGCGGTGACCATCTTCTGGCTCATCGGCATCACGAACGCCATCAACCTGCTCGACAACATGGACGGGCTGGCGGCGGGCATCTCGGCCATCGCGGCCGTCTTCATCGCGGCGAACTTCGCCGTCAACGGGCAGACGACCGAGGCCGTGACGCTCTCGGTCTTCGCCGCGGCGCTCATCGGCTTCCTCGTCTACAACTCGAACCCGGCGTCGATCTTCATGGGCGACTGCGGGTCGATGTTCGTCGGCTTCTTCCTCGCCAGCTCGGCCCTGCTCTCGGCGGCGGGCGACCGCGGCCGCAGCTTCCTCGTCGTCATCGCCGTCCCCGTGCTCATCCTCTTCATCCCGATCTTCGACACCACGCTCGTCACGGTCGTGCGCAAGCTCTCGGGGCGCGCGGCGTCGCAGGGCGGGCGCGACCACGCCTCGCACCGGCTGGTCGCCCTCGGCCTGTCGGAGCGCCGCGCCGTGTGGATGCTCTACGCGTTCGCGGGCGCGTCGGGGCTGCTGGCGATGGTCGTGCGGCAGTTCGAGTACCACACGGGGATCGCGATGGTGCTCGGGTTCGCGGTCGTGCTGACGCTCGTCGGCGTCTACCTCGCGGGCGTCAAGGTCTACGACGAGGCGGAGGTGCAGGCCGCGCGCGAGAAGCCGCTCGTCTCGTTCCTCGTCGACCTCTCCTACAAGCGGCGCATCTTCGAGGTGCTGCTCGACGTGCTGCTCGTCATCCTGGCTTATTACTTCTCCTACGTCCTGCTCTTCGGCTCCGACCTCGGCGCGGAGGTGTGGCTGCTCTTCCTCTCGACGGTGCCCGTGCTCATCTTCGTGAAGATGGTGGCGCTCCTCGCCGCGGGCGTCTACCGCGGCCTCTGGCGCTACATCAGCCTCGACAACCTGATCGTCTACGCGAAGGCGGTCGGCGCGGGCTCGGTGATGAGCGTGCTCGCGCTGCTCTTCGCGTTCCGCTTCCAGGGCTTCTCGCGCGCGGTCTTCGTCCTCGACGCGATGATCTTCTTCCTGATGCTGGCGGGGAGCCGGGTCGCGTTCCGGCTCTTCCGGCAGCTCCTGCCGTCGCCGTCCACGGGCGGGAGGCGGGTGCTCATCTACGGCGCGGGCGACGCGGGCGAGTTGCTGCTGCGCGAGATGCGCAACAACCTGCGGCTCCAGTACACGCCCGTCGGCTTCGTGGACGACGACCCGTTCAAGAAGGGCAAGATGATCCACGGCCTGCGCGTCTTCGGCGGCAACGGCCACCTGCGCCGCATCTGCGAGGAGCAGCAGGTCGAGGAGGTGCTCATCTCCAGCTCCCGCATCGCCGAAGAGCGCGTCGCCGAGATTCGCCGCGACTGCGAGCACGCGCAGGTCACGCTCCGCCGCATGAGGATCGAGATCGAACTCGTCGGGGACGAATTTTGAGAGGAAGTCAGGAGTCAGGAGTCAGAACGGAAAGGCAACGACCGCTTTTATTATTCTGACTCCTGACCCCTGACTCCTGACTCCTTATGGCAGAACAACTAGCCCTCATCAACGTCCGCCCCGTGCTGGCGCGTGTGCCGCTGGCGGCGCTGGCGTTGCTGGCGCTCTACGGCGGGTGGGTCGGGCTGCGTTGGGGCATCGGGAACACGATGGCGGAGACGGCGCCGGCCTCCTACTCGAAAGACCCGGCGGCGGCCTTCGAGTCGGCCGAGGCCGCGACGCGGCTCGCGCCGCGCGACCCGTTCACGCACCTGATGCTGGCCCGCCTCAACCAGGTCAGCTTCGAGCCCCAGGCCGTCCCGCGCGCGCTGGCCGAGTACGAGCGGGCGGCCGCGCTCGCGCCGAACGACTACATGATCTGGATGGAGGCGGGCCGCGCGCGCGCCGCGCTCGGCGACACGGAGGGCGGGGTGGCCGCGCTCCGGCGCGCCGCCGAGCTGGCCCCCAACTACACGCAGCCGCGCTGGCACCTCGGCAACGCGCTGCTGCGCGCGGGCCGCACCGAAGAGGCTTTCGCGGAGCTGCGCCGCGCGGCCGACGCCGACGCGACGCTGCGCCCGCAGGTCTTCAACCTCGCGTGGGAGGTCTACGCCCCCGACCTCGCGCGCGTCGTGGACGCGGTCGGCAAGACCGCCGAGTCGCGCGCGCAACTGGTCGGGGTGCTGGCCGGGCGCGGCAACCTCGCGGAGGCGCTGGGCGTCTGGGAGGGGCTCGGGCCGGAGGGGAAGCGCGCGCAGGAGGGGGCGGCGGCCGACGCGCTCGCGCGCGTACTCTACGCGAAGGGCCAGTACCGGCGCGCGCTCGCCGTGCTCACGGAGGGCGGCTTCACCGGGCTCGCCGTCGGGCAGTTCCACGACGGCGGCTTCGAGTCGGACATCGCGCCGGGCGGCCGCTCGCTCTTCGGCTGGAACGTGTCGCAGGGCGGCGGGCAGGTCGTCATCGACGCCCGCGGGGCGCACGGCGGCCGGCGCTCGCTGCGCCTCGCCTTCAGCGCGTCGGGGCAGGTGGACTTCCGCCACGTCGCGCAGGTCGTCGCCGTCGAGCCCGGCGCGCGCTACCGCCTCGGCTTCTTCGTCAAGACCGACGAGCTGAGGAGCACGGCCACGCTCGCCGTGATGGTCTCGGAGCCGGCCGCGGCGGAGACGCCGCTCGCGGTCTCGGCGCCCGCGCCGCAGGGCACGCAGGGCTGGCAGCCGGTCTCCTTCGAGTTCACGGCGGGGCCGAAGACGGAGGCCGTGCTCGTCCGCGTCGTCCGCGTCCCCTGCGCGGAGGGCGTCTGCCCCTTCTACGGAAAAATCTGGTATGACGACTTCAACCTCGAACGCGCAGGCGGGCGAGCGCCTGCGCGCTGACCTCGCGGCGGCGCCGCTCCCGCCGGCCCCGGCCGTGCCGCCCTCGGTTCCGCCGGGCGCGGCGTCGGCGGCGTCGGCGCGCGAGCTGCCCCGGACGGTCTGGAGCCGCTTCATCATCCTCATGCTCTGCCTCGCGGTCGTGACGACGACGCTCGCCTTCGGCGCCGTCCACGCGTGGGCGCTCGCGGCGTTCCAGCTGAGCGCGGCGCTCGTCTTCGCCCTCTGGATGTGCGACGCGTGGCGCACGCGGGTGCTGCGGGTGAGCCTCAACCCCTTGCAGCTCCCGCTCGCCGGCTTCTTCGCCGTCGGGCTCGTCCAACTCCTGCCGCTCGGCGGCGGCGGCCCGCTCTCCTTCGACCCGGCGGCGACGCGCGGGTCGCTCGCGCAGCTCGCGGGGCTCCTCGTCTACTTCGCCGCCGCGCTCGCCTTCGTGGACAGCCCCCGCAGGCTGAAGCTGTTGGCGCGGCTCGTCGTCATCTTCGGCTTCCTGCTCGGCGTCTACGGGCTGATGCAGCACTTCATCAACCCGCGCACGATCTTCTGGGTCAGGGAGCCGAAGCAGGCCGAGCCGTTCGGCCCCTACGTCAACCGCCACCACTTCGCGGGCTACATGGAGCTGGTGCTGGCGATGCCGCTGGGGCTCATGTTCGCGGGCGCCGTCGCGCGCGAGCGGATGCTGCTCTACGCCTTCGCCTCGGCGATGATGGCCATCGCGCTGGTGATGACGAACTCGCGCGGCGGGCTCGTCAGCATGGTCTGCGAGGTGATGTTCCTCGCCGCCGTCTCGTCGCTGGCGCGCGGGCGCGTGCGCGGGGGCGACGACGCGCCGGGCGGCCGCGGGCGCCTGCGGGCGGCGGCCGTCCGCATCGGGCTCGGGTTCGCGATGGTCTTGACCGTCTTCGTCGGCGTGCTCTACTTCGGCGGCGAGGGCGCCCTCTCGCGCATGCTCGGCACCGTCAACAGCGCCGACCCGACGACGGGGCGCGCGCACTTCTGGGGCGGCGCGCTCCAGATCATCCGCGACCACCCGTGGCTCGGGACGGGGCTCGGCTCCTTCGGGTCGGCCTACACGCGCTACGACACGGGCAACGGGGCGTACCGCCTGGAGCAGGCGCACAACGACTACCTTCAGATATTCTCCGACGCGGGGGTCGTCGGCGGGCTGCTCGGCATCGCCTTCGTCGTCCTGCTCTTCCGCGCGGCCTTGAGGCGGATGCAGTCGCCCGACCGCTTCCGGCGCGGGGTCGCGCTCGGCGCGCTCGCCGGCTGCGCGGGCGCGCTCGTCCACAGCTTCTTCGACTTCACACTGCACACGACGGCCAACGCGCTCATGTTCCTCCTGCTGGCGGCGCTGGCGACGGCCGACGGCCGCGTCGAGGCGCAAGCCGAGGGCTCGCGCCGCCGCGGCCGGCGCCGACGCCGCCGCAGCCACGAGGGCTCGGACGCGCGCGACGACGCCGAGGGTTACGCGGGCGCCGAGCCGGAAAAAGAGGGCGCGGCCGCCTGAGGTTCACTGTTACAATGCCGGGACGGCGACGGACCCCGGCGGCGAGAATTACGGGCTGGAGAAAAGATGCGGATACTTGTGACCGGCGGGGCGGGCTTCATCGGCTCGCACCTTTGCGAGAGGCTTCTGGCGGAGGGGCACGACGTCATCTGCCTCGACAACTTCTTCACCGGCAGGCGCGAGAACGTCTACCACCTGATGGACTCGAAGCGCTTCGACCTCGTGCGCCACGACATCATCGAGCCCCTCCTGCTCGAAGTCGACCAGATTTATAACCTCGCCTGCCCGGCCTCGCCCGTCCACTACCAGTACAACCCCGTCAAGACGGTCAAGACCAACGTCATGGGGACGATCAACATGCTCGGCCTCGCCAAGCGCGTCCGCGCCCGGATACTGCAAGCCTCGACTTCGGAGGTCTACGGCGACCCGGAAGTCCACCCCCAGACCGAAGACTACTGGGGCAACGTCAACTGCATCGGCCTGCGGTCATGTTACGACGAGGGGAAGCGCCTGGCGGAGACGCTGATGATGGACTACCACCGGCAGAACAAGGTGGACACCCGAATCATCCGCATCTTCAACACGTACGGCCCGCGCATGCGCGACGACGACGGGCGGGTGGTGTCGAACTTCATCGTGCAGGCTTTGAGGGGCGAGGAGCTGACCCTCTACGGGACGGGCGAGCAGACGCGCAGTTTCTGCTACGTGGACGACCTGGTCGAAGGCATGATCCGCCTGATGAACGTGGAGGAAGGCGCGGCCGGGGGCGAGGACGTGCACCAGCCGGTCAACGTCGGCAACCCCGGCGAGTTCACGATGAAGCAGCTCGCCGACGAGGTCGGGCGCGCCGCGGGCGTCGAGGTCGGCGTCTCGTACCGCCCGCTGCCGCAGGACGACCCGCGCCAGCGCCGGCCCGACATCACGCGCGCGCAGAGGCTCCTCAAGTGGGAGCCGACGATCCCGCTCAGGGACGGCCTCAAGCGCACGGTCGAATACTTCGCCGAGAGAATCAAAAAGCAGTGACAAGTGACGCACACAACGGGGGGGCGCCGGCGAGCGTGCCGGGGATGTGTCTGGAGGCGCTGGGGCGATACGCGAAGGCGGACGCGCTGAGCCTGAAGAAGGGCGGGGTCTGGCTCCACATCCCGGGCGAGGCGATCATCCGGCGCGTGCGGGCCGTCGCCCTCGGGCTCTCCGCGCTCGGGGTGAAGAAGGGCGACCGCGTGGCCCTGCTCTCCGAGAACCGTCCCGACTGGTCGGTCGTGGACATCGCCATCCTCAGCCTCGGCGCGGTCAACGTCCCCATCTACACGACGCAGGCGCCCGAGCAGGTGCGCTACATCCTCGAAGACTCGGGCGCGCGCGTCCTCTTCGTCTCGGGGAAGAAGGTCTTCCGCCACGCGCGCCCCGGCGTCGAGCCGGTCGAGACTTTGGAGCGCGTCGTCTTCTTCGACACGGACGCCGCCGCGGGCGTCGAGGGCGCGCTCTCGCTCTTCGAGCTTGAGCAGACGGGCGCGCAGTTGGACGAGGCCGAGCCCGAAGTCTTCGGCCGCGCCCTGAACGCCGTCGGCGCGGAAGACCTCGCGACCGTCATCTACACCTCGGGGACGACCGGCGAGCCGAAGGGCGTCATGCTCACGCACGGCACGTTCGTGTCGAACGTGCTGGCGATCTCAAGCTCGCTCCCCATCTTTTCGACGGACGTGGCGCTCTCGGTGCTGCCGCTCTCGCACATCTTCGAGCGCGTCGTCTTCTACGTCTTCTGCCGGAACGGCGTCTCGGTCGCCTACGCGCCCTCGTTCGACGTGGTCGGCGAGTACCTGCGCGAGGTGCGCCCGACCATCATGACGGCCGTGCCCCGCCTCTTCGAGAAGGTCTTCCACAAGATCGTCAAGAAGGGGACGGCCGACGGCGGCTGGAAGGCGAAGCTCTTCAACTGGTCGCTGCGCGTCGGCCAGCGCTACGCGGAGCTGAAGGACAAGGGCGAGCGGGTGCCGCCCCTTCTGGAGATTCAGCAGGAGGCGGCGTCGCGGCTCGTCTTCAAGAAGTGGCGCGAGGGCGTGGGCGGCCGGCTCCGCTTCTTCGTCTCGGGCGGCGCGCCGCTGTCGCCCGCGCTCTCCTACGCCTTCCTCGGCGCGGGCGTCGTCATCCTGCAAGGCTACGGCATGACCGAGACCTGCGTCGTCTCGGCCAACCGGCCCGAGGACAACCGCGTCGGGTCGGTCGGCCTCCCGTTCCCCGGGATCGAGCTGAAGACCGACGCGGACGGCGAGATACTCGTGCGCGGGCCGAACCTGATGAGCGGCTACTACGGCCACCAGGCGGAGACGGCCGCGGTCTTCACGGAGGACGGCTGGTTCCGGACGGGCGACGTGGGGAAGATAGACGGGGACGGCCGGCTCCACATCACCGACCGGAAGAAGGAGCTGTTCAAGCTCTCGAACGGCAAGTACGTCGCGCCGCAGCTGGTCGAGAGTCTAATTAAGGAGAGCCAGTACGTCAGCCAGGTGGTCGTCGTCGGCGCGGGGCGCAAGCAGCCGGCCGCGCTCATCGTGCCCGACTGGGAGGCGCTCGCCTCCGCGCTCCCCACGCCGCAGGCCGAAGACCACACGCTGCGCGTCGCGTGGAGCCGGAACCCCGCGGCCCTCAAGCTGGTCCAGACCGAGGTGGCCGAGCTGACCCGCCCGCTCCAAGACTACGAGCGCGTCCGGCGCGTCGCCCTCCTCCCCGACGAGTTCTCCATCGACGGCGGCGAACTCACCCCCACCCTCAAGGTCAAACGCCGCGTCATCGACGAGAAGTACAGCGGCCTCATCGAGGAGCTGTACGACGGGACGGCGAAGGGAGAGTAGACAGTAGTCAGTAGTCAGTAGTCAGTAGGGATACAAAGCGGCGCGTCCGGCCAATGGCTGAGACGCGCCGCCTGCTTTTCTACTGGCTACTGACTACTGTCTACTGTCTACCCCCCATTCCTCACTGCTCACTGCTCACCGTCTCGGGCGTCAGGCGCTCGACCTCCATGAGCGACTCGGCGAAGCGGGCGCGGTTGTAGGAGGGCTCGGCGAGGATGTCCTGGGCGAGGCGGCGCAGGGGTTCGGGCATCGCGAGGGCGGCGAAGGGGAGAGCGGCCGCCGGCGGCGCGTGGCGGGAGAGCAACTGCACCTCCGCGCCGCAAAAGTCGCAGGACTCGATGTGCTCCGCGACGCGCCCCCCGCGGCGCGCGCCCGCCGAGAAGGTGAGCAGCGTCTCGGTGCGCGGGCATGTGCGAAGCTTACGGAACCAGGCTGTCATTGAAGAAGGCATGAGTGCTCCTCGCAGTCTCTCGGTTTCTGGCCGCCCGCCGGCCGGGGGGTTGTGGCGGGGCGGCCGCGCGGGCGAAGCGCCGGACGGGTAGTGCGGGGCGCGAGGCCGACTGACCTGTCGCCGGCCGGGCGGCTCCTTTTAACGCGGCCGGCCGGCGAGAGCCTCTTTACGGGCGCTTCTCTCGTGCACGGAACTTAAAGTACCAATCGCGCCGCTCTTCCAAACTTTCCTCCCCGGCCGGGGGGGGCCGGCGGTGCCTTTCCCCCTGATTTTTCAACGCGTTGGCCCCGGTGTAAAAAGGTGTTGCTCAATCGCGGGATTGCTGTTACCATCTCAAATGTGTTCGGGGCGACTGCCCCGTAACCCCTTCACGGTGGCCGCGCCATTCCCCTTTGCGGCCGAACCGGCGGGCTTCCCTGCAAGGTCAATCATTCAAACCACAGAGCTAGCGGAGCGCAGATGTCCCCCGGATACTTTCGTCTCGCCTCCGGCCGAGAAAGTTCGATGGCCCGAGGAACCGCGAGACGCCCCGGCGTTAACCCCGCGCCCTTCGCCCATCCCCTCAGCGGACGTATCCAGACACCTCCGGCCTTGCTCCCAACCGTCCTGAACCGGTAACATGGCTGCCACATCTGCCGACCAAGATCACCACTTGAAAGACCCCATGACCAGCGGAACGCACGAGACATCCCCGACCCCGCAGGGGCACGGGCGCGCCCAGGCGCAGGAGGGGCGGGCGCGCCACGCGGGCGCGTGGGTCGAGACCCTGCGGCGCTCGGACGTCTCGCGCCTCTGGACTGAGCTGCAACGCCTCGTCGTCAACCACCCGCTCGTGCGCGCCTCCTACAGCGCCGGCCTCCTCGTCGAGGAGGGAGACCGCGGCAGCGCCTACCTCGACCTGACGCAGGAGCTCTTCGTCACCCTCCTCTCGAAGTCGCGCTTCCAGCACTACCTCGACTCGGAGATGACCGACGCCGAGATCGAGTGCGAGGTCAGCCAGATCGAGCTGACGAACCTGCTCACGGCCGAGCTGCGCAAGCGCCACCCCGAGTCCTACCGGCTCGCGCGCCGCATCTCGACCATCATCCAGTCCTCCGCCAACTTCCGGCGCGTGGACTCGGGCGCGGGCGAGGACGAGCCGCACCGGCGCCTCGTCGACCGCGTCTACGGGCTCAGGGAGTGGCGGGCCGACAAGCCGCGCCGCGCGCAGGCCGAGCTGGAAGAGCGCGTGCACATGATCCCCGTGCGCCAGCGCGACACGCGCATGGTCGGCTGCACGGGCGACGCGCAGATCATCATCAGCAACTCCGACCTGGAAGACCTCATCGTCTCGGTGCTCGAAGCCTGCGACTCGCCGGTGGACGTGCGCTCCCTGCGCAGCCTCGTCATGTCGCGCCTGCCCGTGATGGACATCTACCTCGTGCCCATCGGCGGCGGCGACGACGAGGAGGGGCGGTCGTTCGAGCCCGTGGACGCGGGGGAGAACCCCGAACAGTCTCTGCTCCGGCGCGAGTCGGAGGACGAGGCGGCCAACTTCGTGGACGAGTTTTTGCGCGGCCTGCACGCGGCCGTGCGCGGCAAGTCGAAGCAGTACGACCGCATGCTCGGCGTGCTGTGGTATTGTTACCTGAGCCCGGCGCACATCACGCAGCTCGAAGCGGCCGCGCGCCTGAACGTCTCCGACTCGCTGGTCTCCGACTACCGCCGCCGCATCGAGCAGCAGCTCCGCGCGCTCTCCCTGAACGGGATCGAGGAGGCGCGGCGCTTCGAGACGGCGCTGCGCGAGCGCGTCAACCTGTTCATCAGCGAGGAGGTCAACGCCGGCGTCTGACGGCGCCCGGCAACCGGCGGCCATTCGTCTCATGCTCAAAGTCATCAACGTCGTGGGCGCGCGGCCGAACTTCATGAAGGTCGCCCCCATCGTGGAGGCGATGCGGCGGCGCCCCGAAGAGTTCGCGCCGACGGTCCTGCACACGGGGCAGCACTACGACGAGCGGATGAGCGACGCCTTCTTCCGCGACCTCGGGCTCCCCACGCCGGACGTGCACCTGGGGGTCGGCTCCGGCTCGCACGCGCAGCAGACCGCCGCCGTGATGCAGAAGTTCGAGCCGGTCGTCCTGGAGCAGAGGCCCGACTGGGTGCTCGTCGTCGGCGACGTGAACTCGACGGTGGCGTGCGCGCTCGTCTGCTCGAAGCTGGGCGTGCGCGTGGCGCACGTCGAGGCCGGCCTGCGCAGCCGCGACCGGACGATGCCGGAGGAGATCAACCGGCTCGTCACCGACCAGCTCTCCGACCTCCTGCTCACGCCGTCCCGGGACGGCGACCGCAACCTGCTCGCCGAAGGCATCCCCCCCGGGCGCATACGCTTCGTCGGCAACGTGATGATCGACTCCCTGTTCAAGCAGTTGGAGCGCGCGGCCGAGTCGCGCGTGCGCGAGGAGTTGGAGGTCGCGGGCGCGGACTACGCGGTCGTCACGCTGCACCGCCCGTCGAACGTGGACGAGCCCGAAGTGCTCGGCGGCATCCTCTCGGCGCTCCGGCGCATAAGTGAGCACCTGCCGGTCGTCTTCCCCATCCACCCGCGCACGCGGAAGAACCTCGCCGAGTTCGGGCTGCTCGACGGCCTTGAGCGGCGCGGCCGCGTCCGCCTGACCGAGCCGCTGGGCTACCTCGACTTCCTGCGCCTCTACAGCGGCGCGCGGCTGGTGCTGACCGACTCGGGCGGCATCCAGGAGGAGACCACGGCGCTCGGCATCCCGTGCCTGACGCTCCGGGAGAACACCGAGCGGCCCGTGACGGTCGAGCTGGGCACGAACCGCGTCGTCGGCACAGACCCCGGGCGCATCGTCGCGGAGGCCGAAGGGGCGCTGTCGAAGGACAGGCAGAAGGAGCCGCCGCGCGTCCCGCCCCTCTGGGACGGCCGCGCGGCCGAACGCATCCTCGACGCCCTTCTCGAAGTCACCGTCGAGTCCGCATCGAGTATCGAAATTCGGTAGTCGAGGATTCTGAACCTCGGGGAGCCGCGATGAGGGACGGCCAGGTATTAGCCGACTACGAAGCCGTCAGACCCCTGCCCCGGCCGGAGCCGGGCGCGGGGGACGCGGCCGCGCCCGGGGAGGAGGCCGCGCCCTACGCGGGCGGCTTCGCGCGCGGGCGCCGCAAGTCGAAGGCGACCAGGCCCGCCGGGCCGCGCGCCGAGCGGTGGCCCGCCGCGCGCGGCCACCTCTTCACGTACGCGGGCCTCTTCGTCTTCACCTCCTTCGTCTACTTCCGCCCGTACGAGCTGTTCGACGCCCCGTTCCTCAGGGAGGGGGCGCAGTGGGTGGCCGTCCTCACGTTCCTCGCCTACCTGCCCGCACAGTTCGCGGCCGGGGGCAACCTGACGGCGCGGCCCCGCGAGGTCACGCTCGCGCTCCTGCTGCTCGCCGCGGCGCTGCTCTCCGTGCCGACGGCCATCAGCCCCGTCGAGGCGTGGGACCACTTCGTCGAGTTCTCCAAGGTCATCCTCATCTTCGTCGTCGCGGTCAACGTCATCAACACGGAGCGGCGGCTGCGCGGGCTGCTCGTGCTGGTGCTGGCGGCGAGCGTCATGCTGAGCTTCTCCGCCTTCAGCGACTACCGGCAGGGGCGTTTCGAGTTCGGCGGCGGCCGGGTCAAGGGGATGCTCGGCGGGCTCTTCGACAACCCGAACGACCTGGCGCTGCACCTCGTCCTGATGGTGCCGCTCGCCGTCGGCCTCGCCTTCGCGCGGCGCGGGCTGCTGAGGAAGGTCGTCTACGTCCTGTGCGCGGCGCTCTGCGTCGCGGGCATCGTCGTCACCTTCTCGCGCGGCGGGTTCCTCGGCCTCGTCGTCAGCTCCGGCGTCATGGCGTGGAAGCTCGGGCGGAAGAGGCGGTTCCTGGTGATGACGGCGGCGGCGGTCGTGCTGTGCGTCTTCATCGTGGCCGCGCCCGGCGGCTACGGCGAGCGCATCTCGTCCATGTTCGGCGGGGACGTGACGGGCTCGGCCGACGCGCGCCGCGACATCTTCTGGCGCTCTGCGCTGGTGGCGCTCAGGCACCCGCTCACGGGGATCGGCATCGGCAACTTCCACCACCAGGGTCAGCACGACCAGGTCAGCCACAACGCCTACACGCAGGTGGCCGCCGAGATGGGGATGGCGGCCCTCGCCTTCTACGTCCTCCTGATGGTCGCCCCGCTCAGGCGGCTGCGCGCCGTCGAGCGCGAGACGCTGGGCGAGAAAGACGGCGCCGCCTTCTACCACCTCGCCGTCGCGATGCAGGCGAGCCTCGCCGGCTACATGGTGTGCAGCTTCTTCGCCTCGGTCGCGCACCTCTGGCACGTCTACTACCTCGTCGCCTACGCGGTCTGCCTGCGCCGCCTCTACGCGCTCAAGTCCGCCGCGGCCGGGCCGGCGCGCGGGGAAGGGGGGGAGGAGGAAGGCGTGCCCGCGACGGCCGCCGGCCTGACCGCCTTATGAGCCGAGCCGCGGAGATCATCTTCTGGGCGGGCGCGGTCGCGCTCCTCTACGCCTACGCGGGCTACCCCCTCCTGGTGTGGGCGGTCGCGCGCCTGCGCCCACGGCCCGTCAGGCGCGGGCCTTTCGAGCCGACGGTCAGCGTCGTCATCACCGCCTACAACGAGGAGCGCGACCTCGCCGCGAAACTTGAGAACACGCTGGCGCTCGACTACGACCCCGCGAAGCTCGAAGTCGTCGTCGCCTCGGACTGCTCGGGCGACCGCACGGACGAGATCGCGCGCTCGTTCGCCGCGCGCGGCGTGCGCCTCCACCGGCAGGCCGAGCGCCTGGGGAAGACGGCCGCGCAGAACGCGGCGGTCGAGCTGGCGCGCGGCGAGGTCATCCTCTTCTCCGACGCGACGACCTTGTATCAGAGGGACGTGCTGCGGGCGCTCGCGCCGAACTTCGCCGACCCCTCGGTCGGGTGCGTGGCGGGCCACCTCGTCTACGTCGACCCGGCGCGCACGGGGACGGGCGCGGGCGCGCGCTCCTACTGGGGCTACGAGACCTTCCTGCGCCGGCACGAGAGCCTCGCCTGCTCGCTCATCGGCGCGCCGGGCGCGCTCTACGCCGTCCGCCGCGCGGCCTACGTGCCGCTCTACCACGAGGCGTGCAGCGACTTCATCATCGCCACCAAGATGGTCGAGCAGGGCCTGCGCGCCGTCTACGAGCCCCGGGCCGTCTGCACCGAGGAGACCAACCGGCGGCCGTCCCGGGAGTTGAGCATGCGCGTGCGCATCATCGCGCAGACGCTCACGGACCTCTGGCGCCACCGCGCCATGCTCAACCCGCTGCGCGCGGGCTTCTACGCCGTCCAGCTCGTCTCGCACAAGGTGATGCGCTACACGGTGCCCCTCTTCCTCGCCTGCGTCCTGGCGGCGTCGGCCGCGCTGGCGCCGGGCTCGCGGTTCTACGCGGCGCTCCTCGCCGGGCAGGCGCTCTTCTACGCGGCGGCGCTCGCCGGGTGGCTCCTGGGGAGGGCGGGCGTGCGCGCGCGCGCGCTGGCGCTCCCCGCCTACTTCGTGCTCGCCAACGTGGCGTGCGTCCTCGCCTTCTACAAGTTCGCGCGCGGCGAGCGCTACGCGCGCTGGGACACGGCGCGGGAGGGCGCCGCCGCGCCCGCGTCGAACGGCCATGCATAAGGCCCTACACAGGTTCTACAGGAGTGCGCGGGGCCGCATCGCGCCGGGGCTCTGCTACTCGCAGGAGGTCTACGAGCGCGTGCTCGAAGAGTACGTCGCCGAAGGGTCGGTCTGGCTCGACCTCGGGTGCGGGCATCAGATACTCCCGCCGTGGCGGGCCGAGGCCGAGCGGCAGCTCGTCGGCCGCTGCCGCGCCGTCGTCGGGCTCGACTACGACGCGAAGTCCCTGACCCGCCACGAGTCGATCCGGCACCGGCTGCGCGGAGACATCGCGCGCCTGCCCTTCGCCGACGACACCTTCGACCTCGCGACGATGAACATGGTGGTCGAACACCTGAGCGACCCGGCCGTGCAGTTCCGCGAGGTGCGCCGCGTGCTCAAGCCGGGCGGCCTCCTCATCTTCCACACGCCGAACGCGCACAGCCACTTCGTCATGCTGCGCCGGCTCGTCCCCGGCGGCGTCGCCAAGCGGCTCGCGCGCCTCCTCGAAGACAGGGAGGCCGACGACGTGTTCGAGGTTCACTACAAGGCGAACACGCGGCGGCAGATTCGGGAGCTGGCGGGCGCGTCGGGCCTCGAAGTCTCGGAGCTGCGGATGATCTCGACGGACGCGGTGACGAAGATCATCCCGCCGCTCGTGGTCGTCGAGCTGCTCTGGATCAGGGCGCTGATGACGGGGCCGCTGGCGCCGCTGCGGACGAACATCATCGGGGTGCTGCGGAAGCCCGCGGGCGCCGGAGGGACGAACGGGCGAGGGGGGAATGGCGCTTGAGGTCGGGGGGGGCGTCGGGCGGCCGTCACCCGCGCGGGCGCGCGGCGCGTCGCGCGTCCTGCGCCTGTCGGCCGCCGTCGTCGCGCTGTGGCCCTTCGTGGCGTGGGGCGCGGCGCGCGGGCTTGTGACGCGCGCCGGGGCGGGGAGGACGGACGCGCTCGTCGTCCTCGGCGGCTCGGCCGCTTACGCCGAGCGCGCGGCCGCGGCCGCGCGGCTGTATGGAGAGGGGCGGGCGCCGCTCGTCCTCCTGACGGACGACGGGGTGCTCGGCGGCTGGTCGGAGGACGAGCAGCGCAACCCGCGCTTCGTCGAACTGGCCGCGGCGGAGCTGCGGCGCGGCGGCGTCCCCGCCGAGTCCATAGCGGTGCTCGACGCGCGCCCGACCAACACGCACGAGGAGGCCGACGCCGTGCGCGCGTACGCCGCCGGGCGGGGCCTCCGCTCTTTGCTCGTCGTCACCTCCTCCTACCACTCGCGGCGCGCGCTCCGGACGTGGCGGCGGGTCTTTGGCGGGAGCGGGGTCGAGGTCGGGCTTGAGCCGGCCGAAGGGGCTCGGACGCCGGGCGCGTGGTCGTGGTGGCTGTCGTCCGCCGGCTGGCGCGAGGTGGCCGGCGAGTACGTGAAGATGGTTTACTACGCCGTGAGATACTGAAGAGAAGGTTGATGAAGGAAGAGACCACCACGCCGAGGCCGGGCGCGGCGGAGCAGCACCTCCGCACCGACGACGTGCGCGCCGACGTGGGCGCGCACGCGGCGCGGGGCGGCGCGGTGACGATGGCCTCGCAGGGGCTGCGCTTCGGCCTGATGATTCTGACGACCGCCGTCCTCGGCCGCCTGCTCACGCCGCAGGACTACGGCCTCGTCGGGATGGTCGCCATCGTGATGGGCTTCGTCGCGCTCTTCAAAGACCTCGGGCTGGCCTCGGCCACCATCCAGCGCGAGGAGTTGAGCCAGCGCGAGGTGAGCACGCTCTTCTGGCTCAACCTCGGGTTTAGTCTGGCGGTCGCGCTCCTGACGGCAGCCGTGGCGCCGCTCGTCGCGCGGTTCTTCGGCGAGCCGCGCCTGACCGCGGTCACGACGGCCTACGCCGCCGGCTTCGTCTTCGGCGGGCTCGCCGTCCAGCACGAGGCGCTGCTGCGCCGCCGCATGCGCTTCGCCGCGCTCGCCGGGGCGAACGTCGTCGCCCTCGCCGTCAACGCCTTCGTCACGGTCGGGCTCGCGTGGGCGGGGTTCGGCTACTGGTCGCTCGTCTGCGGGCAGTTGGCGCTGGGCGCGGCCTACGCCGTCTGCCTGTGGGGCGTCTGCGGGTGGAGGCCCGGAAGGCCGGGCCGGCTCTCGGAGGTGCGCGCGCTCCTCGCCTTCGGGCGCGACCTGACGGGGTTCACCGTCGTCAACTACTTCGCGCGCAACCTCGACAACCTGCTCATCGGCCGCGTCTGGGGCGCCGTCCAGCTCGGCTTCTACGCGAAGGCTTATCAGTTGTTGCTGCTCCCGCTCGACCAGGTCAACGAGCCCGTGACGGCGGTGGCCGTCCCCGCGCTGAGCCGCCTCGGCGACGACCCGGAGCGCTACCGCCGCGCGTACCTGCGGCTGTTGGAGAAGGTGGCGATGGCGACGATGCCTTTGATGGCCTTCATGGTCGCCTCGTCGGACTGGATCGTGCGCGTCGTGCTCGGCCCGCAGTGGGGCGAGACGGCGCGCATCTTCATGCTGCTCGGCATCTCGGGACTCTTCCAGCCGGTGGCGAACACGACGGGCTGGCTCCTCATCTCGCAGGGGCGCGCACGCCACCTCGCGCAGTGGGGACTGATCGGCGGGGGCATCTCGGTGGCCGCCATCCTGGCGGGGCTCCCGTGGGGGCCGGCGGGCGTCGCCCTCTCCTACTCGCTGGCGCGCCTCCTCGTCTTCGACCCGCTGCTCTACTGGTGGGTCGGGCGCGAGGGGCCTGTGCGCGCGCTCGACTTCTACCGCACCATCGCCCCGGCGGCGGCGGCCTCGGCCTGCGTGCTCGCGGCGCTCTACGGGCTCCGGCAGTGGGCGTTCTTCACGAACCCTTTGTCGCAGCTCGGGGCCGCCGCGGTCGTCGCGGGCGCGGTGGCGGTGCCGGTGCTCTTCGCCATCCCCGCGGGCCGGCGCGCGCTGCGCGACGCGGGGCAGGTCCTCCTGATTCTTAAACCCGGGCGTTCCGCGCCCGCGCGCGGTTGAGGGGTGAAGCCGATGAGCGTCATCGACAGGGTGTTGGGAGGGTTCGGGCCGGTCAAGAGGCTGGTGCCCGCGGGCGTCAAGCGGGCGGCCAAGCAAGCCCTGCTCGAACAGACCTTGCGCCGCGCCGTGCGCAGGGTCGCCGCGCTGCCCGAGGGCGAAGCGCCTTCGCGGGAGCTGCTCGCGGACCTCCTGGCCGCGTGGAACAACGACGGCTTCGCCGCCGACCTCGACTACCTCGAAGAGGTGTCGCGCCGCGCGGCGACGGTCGAAGGCCCTGTGCTCGAATGCGGCAGCGGGCTGACGACGCTGCTCGCGGGGCTTCTGGCGGGCCGCCGCGGCTTCGAGACGTGGGCGCTCGAACACCACCCGGAGTGGCACGCGCGCGTCGCGGCCGCGCTCGCGGAGCACAACGTCCCGCGCGCCCGGGTCGCGCTCGCGCCGCTGAAGAGTTACGGCGGCTTCTCCTGGTACGAGCCGCCGCTCGCGGAGATGCCGGACGCGTTCCGCCTCGTCGTCTGCGACGGGCCGCCGGGGACGACGCCCGGCGGGCGCTACGGCCTGCTGCCGGTGATGCGCGGGCGGCTCGCGGCCGGGGCCGTCATCCTCCTCGACGACGCGAACCGGCCCGAGGAGCGGGAGGCTTTGCGGCGTTGGTCGGACGAGCACGGCGTGACGTTCGAGATGCGCGAGACGGGCGAGGGCGCGTACGCCGTCGCCGCCCGCGCGGGAGGCGAGTAGAAGGTCATGTGCGGCATCGCGGGATTCGTCGAGACCGGCGCGGCGGCGCGCACCGTCGAAGAGCGCGCGGCGCTCCTCGAACGCATGTGCCTGCGGATCGAGCACCGCGGGCCGGACGAGCAGGGTACGGAAGTCCTCGGCCGCGCGGCCGTCGGCATGCGTCGGCTCTCGATCATCGACCTCGCCGGCGGGCACCAGCCGATGCCGGGCTGCGACGCGCGCGTCCGCGTCGTCTTCAACGGCGAGATTTATAACTACAAGGAGCTTCAGCGCGACCTCGAAGCGCGCGGCCACAGGTTCCGCACGCGCTCCGACACGGAGACCGTCGTCCACGCCTACGAGGAGTTCGGCGACGCGTGCGTCGAGCGCCTGCGCGGCATGTTCGCCTTCGCCGTCTGGGACGGCCCGCGAGAGCGCCTCTTCGCCGCGCGCGACCGCGCCGGCGAGAAGCCGCTCTACTACACCGTCACGCGCGGCGGCTCCTTCGTCTTCGGCTCGGAGCTGAAGTGCCTGCTCGAACACCCCGAGGTCAACCGGGAGACAGACCCCGCGGCGCTCGACGCCTACCTCACGCTCGGCTACGTGCCGGAGCCTCTGAGCGTCTTCCGCGGCGTCCGCAAGCTCGAAGCCGGCCACCGCCTCGCGCTGGAAGACGGCCGCGTCACGACAGAGTCTTACTGGGACTTCCCCGTCGAGACGGACGACCCGCCGCGGCGCGAGGAGGAGTACGTCGAGGAGCTGCGCGCGCGGCTCGAAGAGTCCGTGCGGATGATGCTCGTCGCCGACGTGCCGCTCGGCGCGTTCCTCTCGGGCGGCGTCGATTCGAGCGCCATCGTGGGCCTGATGAGCCGCGCCACGAACGCGCCCGTCAAGACCTTCTCCGTCGGCTTCCGCGAGGACAGCTTCGACGAGCTGAAGTACGCGCGGCTGGCCGCGCGCCACTTCGAGACCGACCACCGCGAGCTGATCGTCACGCCCGAGGTCTGCCGGCTGGTTGACGAACTCGTCCGGCACTTCGACGAGCCTTTCGCCGACCAGTCGTCCGTGCCGACCTACCTCGTCTCCAAACTCGCGCGCGAGCACGTCAAGGTGGTGCTCTCGGGCGACGGCGGCGACGAGCTGTTCGCGGGCTACACGCGCTACGCCGTCGAACAAGGCCGCGCGGGCTTCGCGCGCCTGCCGCGGGTCGTGCGCCGGGGCCTGATGGCGCCTTTGGCCGTCCAGCTTCCGCACGGCGCGCGCGGCCGTAACTTCATCCACAACGTCGCGCTCGACCCCGCCGAGCGCTACCTCGACAACGTCTCGACCTTCAACGCGTTGGCTAAGCGCGCGCTCTACACGGCCGACTTCCGCCGCGCGCTCTCGGGGCGCGAGCCGGCGTCCGAAATCTTCCGCGCGCACGCCGCCCGCACCGCCGGCGCGGGCGGAGGGGTCGCGCCGCTCCTCTACCTCGACGGCAAGACCTACCTGCCGGGCGACATCCTGACCAAAGTTGACCGCATGAGCATGGCCGCCTCGCTCGAAGCGCGCGTGCCGCTGCTCGAACGCGACCTGGTCGAGTTCGTCTCGCGCATGCCGGCCTCCCTGAAGATGCGCGGGGCGGAGTCGAAGTACGTCTTCAAGCGGGCCGTGCGCGGGCTCGTCCCCGACGAAATCCTCGACCGCCCGAAGCAGGGCTTCGGCGTGCCCATCGGCGAGTGGATCAACCGCGAGCTGCGCGAGCGCATCCGCGACACCTTCGCCGACGCGCGCACGCGCGCCCGCGGCGTCGTCGAAGCGGCCTACGTGGACGTGCTGCTCGCCGAGCACGAGCGCGGCCGCCGCGACCACTCGAACGCGCTCTGGTCGCTCTTCATCCTCGAACTCTGGCACCGCGCCTACGTCGACGAAGTGCCGTCCGCGCGGGAGGAGGAGTTAGTAGTCAGTAGTCAGTAGTCAGTAGCGCTCCGCGCGACGACGACTGACGCTGACACTCGGACGATTCGACGGCGGCTGTATTACTACTGACTACTGACTACTGTCTACTGTCTACTTGAGAGCCATGCCCCGCAACGTCCTCCAACTCGTCGGCAGCTTCAACCAGGGCGGCTCGGAGCGGCAGGCCGCGCAGCTCACGCGCCTGCTCGCGGAGTCGGGGCGCTACCGCGTGCGCGTCGCCTGCCTCAGCGCCGAGGGCGTGCTGCGCGGGGAGGTCGAGCGGCTGGGGCTCGGCGAGATTCCGGAGTACCCGCTCACCTCCTTCTACGACCGGCGGTTCGTCGCGCAGCTCCGACGCTTCGCCGCCTTCCTGCGCGCCGAGAAGATCGACCTCGTGCAGACGCACGACTTCTACTCGAACGTCTTCGGGATGGCCGGCGCGGCGCTGGCCCGCGTGCAGGCGCGCGTCGCCTCCAAGCGCGAGACCGGCGGCATGCGCACCGCCGCGCAGAGGCGCGTCGAGCTGCTCGCGTTCCGGCTCGCCCACGCGGTCGTCGCCAACTCCGAGGCCGTCAAGCAGCAGTTGGTCGGCGACGGCGTGCCCGCGCGCAAGGTCGCCGTCGTCTACAACGGCCTCGACCCCGCGCGCGTCCGGACGCCCGCAGGCTTCTCGCGCGCGGAGGCGCTCGCCGGGCTGGGGCTGCCGGCCGACGGCGGCCGACGCTTCGTCACGCTCGTCGCCAACCTGCGCCACGCCGTCAAAGACCACCCGACCTTCCTGCGCGCCGCGCGCCGCGTGCGCGAGGAGGTGCCCGAGGCCGCCTTCGTCCTCGCCGGCGAGGGCCAGCTCGAAGCGCCCCTGCGGGAGCTTGCGTCCGAACTCGGCATCGCCGACGCGGTCTTCTTCACGGGTCGCTGCACGCAGGTCGGCGCGCTGCTGGCCGCCTCCGACGTGTGCGTGCTCAGCTCGACGGCGGAGGGCTTCTCGAACTCCATCCTCGAATACATGGCGGCCGGGCGCCCCGTGGTCGCGACCGAAGTGGGCGGGGCGCGCGAGGCAATCGTCGAGGGCGAGACCGGACACCTCGTCCCCGCGGGCGACGAAGGGCGGATGGCCGCGCGCATCGGCGGGCTCCTGCGTGACCCGGCGCGGGCGCGCGCGATGGGCGAGCGCGGGCGCGGGCGCGTCGCGCAACAGTTCTCCTGCGCGGCGCAGCTCGCGCGCACCGAAGCTCTCTACGAACGGCTCCTCGCCCGCGCCGAGACGGGTGCGCGGCGACTGATGCACGCCGACACCGTCGCCGACGGGAGGAACCGTTAGAACAGTAGACAGTAGACAGTAGACAGTAGGCTCCGCCCTGCTGACGTTGATGATGACTCGGACGATTCGATAGCGGCCGTATTTCTACTGGCTACTGACTACTTGCCTTTTATGATGGAGAAGGGAAGCGACAAGAAGTTCCGGGTCATCCTGCTGACGCACGGCGGGGCCGAACTCGTGCTCGAACGTCTGCTCGGCGTCGAGGGCGTCGAGGTGGCGGGCGTCTTTGTCGAGACGGAGACCACGCCGCGGCGCGGGTGGCGCGAGAAGCTGCGCCGCTCGATCCGCTACGACGGGTGGGCGGCCACCGCCTCGAAGCTGGCGGGCCAACTGCTCGGCCGCCGCGCCGTCGCGGACGCCGCGGGAGCGGGACGCGACGCGCTGCGCGAGATGTGCGCCGCGGCCGGCGTCCCCTTCCAGCTCGTCGCCAACTACCACACCGAAGAGGCCGCCGAATTGATGCGCGCCGCGCGGGCAGACCTCGGGGTCATCTACGGGACGAACATCATCCGCGAGTCGGTCTTCCGCATCCCGCGCCTCGGCTCGATAAATCTTCACCAGGGGCTCGCGCCCCTCTACCGCGGCGGGCCGCCCGTCTTCTGGGAGCTGTACAACGGCGAGCGCGAGGTCGGCCTCACCGTCCACTTCGTCGAGGCCAAGGTGGACACCGGCGCGGTGCTCGTGCAGGAGACCGTGCCGCTCGCCTACGACGACGCGCGCGGCGACGACTTCGAAGCCTTCATCGAGGAGTACACGTCGCGCCTGCGCGCGCGCTCGGCCGAGTTGGTCGCGCGCGCCGTGCGTCTAATCGCCGAAGGCACGTACGACGCGCGGCCGCAGGACACGAGCCGGGGCAAGCGCTACCGCCTGCCGACCAAGCGCGAGAAGGACGAGCTGCGCCGCCGTCTGCGCGCGCGCCGCCGCGAAGCCGGGACGGCCGCCGAAGGGCGGGCCGCCGACGCGGAGGGGCGATGAAGCAGTCGGCGCTCAAACTGCTGACGCGCGCGGGCGCCTTCGCCCCCTTCCGGGCGGCGAACCGCGGCCGCGTGCTTATCCTGACCTACCACCGCTTCGGCCGCGGCGAGGACGCGCTCGCCACGCCGGAGGCGGACTTCGACGCGCACCTTAAATATCTCAAGGAGCACTACACGCCCGTCCCGCTCTCGCGCGTCGCGGCCCACTACGCGGGCGAGGCCGAGCTGCCCGCGCGCGCCGCGTGCGTGACGATTGACGACGGCTTCGCCGACGCGTACGAGATAGCATTCCCTCTGCTCCGACGCCGCGGCGTGCCGGCCACGCTCTTCGTCATCACGGACTTCCTCGACGGCCGCGCGTGGATGTGGACGGACAAGCTGCGACACGTCGCGCTCGCCACGTCGGCCGAACGGCTCAACGTCGAAGTGGGAGGGCGCTCTTTCGACATAAGGCTCGCGGGGCGCGACACGCGCGTCGGCGCGGCGGGCCGCGTCAACTCCGAGTTGAAGCGGCTCGCGCCCCTCGCGCGGGAGGAGGCCATCGCGCGCATCGCCGACGCGCACGGCGTGGCGCTGCCCCGGCTTCCGCCCGCGGAGTTCGGTCCCGTCACCTGGGGGCAGGCGCGCGAGATGGACGCGGCCGGCGTCGAGGTCGGCTCGCACACGGTCTCGCACCCGATTTTGACGACGACCGGCGACGACGAGCTCCGCCGCGAGCTGCGCGACTCGCGCGCGCGGCTCGAAGTGGAACTCGGGCACGCCGTCGAACTCTTCTGCTACCCGAACGGCGCCTTCGACGAGCGCGTCCGGCGCGAGACCGCGAGCGCGGGCTACCGTTGCGCCGTGACGACCGAGCCGGGACTCAACGAGCGCCGCGCCGACCCTCTGACGCTGCGCCGCGTCCCGGCCGAGACCGACCTGCCGCACTTCGTGCAGAGCACGAGCGGCTTCGAGCAGTTGAAGAACCGCCTGCGAGGGCACAAGCCCGCGGCCGCCGACGTCTACTGAAGGGCGATGAAGGGCGCGCTGAAGAAACTGAAGAGGCTGAAGGGGCGCGGGCTCGGCGAGCTGCGCGTGCGCGGGGCGCAGGCGCTCGCGGCGCGCGCCGAGCGGTTCGGCGTCGGCGCGCGCCTGCCGACCGACGCCGGGCTGTCGCGCCTCCTCCTGCCCGCCCCGCGCGGGCCGGGGCGCGCGGACGCCGAGGCGTTGCTCGCGCACTTCCGCCTCGCGCCCCGCGCCTTCTTCAAAGCCTTCGAAGAGCCGGAGGCCACGCGCGCCGAGCTGCGCCGACGCTTCGCCGACCCCGCAATCGTCAGGGAGCGCGCCGCGCGCGCCGCCGCCGGCCGCTTCGACCTGCTCGGCCTCAAAGACCTCTCCTTCGGCGAGCCTCTGGACTGGAACTTCGAGCCGGTCGCGGGCAAGCGCTCGGCGATGAATCACTGGAGCAGCTTCGTCGAGCTGGACGCGGAGTCGGCCGGCGACAAGAAGATCATCTGGGAGCTGAACCGCCACCAGCACTTCCTCACGCTGGGGCGCGCCTACTGGCACACGGGCGACGACGCGCACGCGCGCGCCTTCGCCGCGCACCTCGCGTCGTGGATGGAGCAGCACCCGCCCAAGCGCGGCGTCAACTGGATGAGCAGCCTCGAAGTCGCCTTCCGCTCCATCTCCTGGCTCTGGGCGCTCCACTTCTTCAAGGACTCGACGCGCCTCACGCCCGAACTCTACGCGCGCGCCCTGAAGTACCTCTACCTCAACGGCCGCCACCTCGAAACTTACCTCTCGACCTACTACAGCCCGAACACGCACCTGACGGGCGAGGCGCTCGGGCTCTACTACCTCGGCGCCTGCCTGCCGGAGCTGCGCCGCGCCGCGCGCTGGCGCGAGACGGGCCGGCGCGTTCTGATAGAAGAGTTAGACCGGCAGGTCAGGCCCGACGGCGTCTACTTCGAGCAGGCCAGTTACTACCAGCGCTACACGGCAGACTTCTACACGCACTTCCTGCTGCTCGCGCGCGCGGCCGGCGAGAGCGTGGACGCGGAGGTCTCGCCCAAACTCTCGGCCCTCTGCGACCACCTCATGCACCTGACCGCGCCCGACGGCACGACGCCCTTCTACGGCGACGACGACGGCGGCCGCCTCGCCCCGCTCGACGACCGCCCGCCCGAAGACTTCCGCGCCACGCTCGCGACCGCGGCCGCCGTCCACGCGCGCGCCGACTACAAGCACGTCGCCGGGCCGGCCTCGGAAGAGACGCTGTGGCTCGCGGGGGCCGCGGGGCTTGAGACTTTCGACGCGCTCGAAGCGCGTCCGCCCGCCGAAGGGTCGCGCGCCTTCCCCGACGGCGGCTTCTACGTGATGCGCGACGGCTGGGCGCGAGAGTCGAGCTACATGCTCCTCGACTGCGGCCCGCACGGCGCGATGAACGGCGGCCACGCGCACGCCGACGCGCTCTCCTTCACGCTCGCCGCCCGCGGCCGCACGCTCCTCGTGGACGCGGGCACCTGCACCTACACCGGCTCGGGCGAGCTGCGCGACCACTTCCGCCACACGAGCGCGCACAACGCGCTCGTCGTGGACGGCGAGTCGTCTTCCGTCGCGGCCGGCACCTTCAGTTGGTCGCACACCGCGAGCTGCGAGGCGCGCGAGTGGCTGAGCCGCGCGCGCTTCGACTTCTTCGAGGGCTGGCACGACGGCTACCGGCGCCTGCCCGACCCCGTCACGCACCGCCGCTCCGTCCTCTTCCTGAAGGGCGACTACTTTGTCATCCGCGACGAGGCGGAAGCCAGCACGCGCCACCGCTACGCGCTGCGCTTCCACCTCGCCCCCGACGCCCCTTCACGAGTCGAGAGCGAGCACACGGCCGTCCGCCTGTTCGACTCGTCGGCGCCGGGCGTCGAGTTGCACGCTCACGGCGGGGTCGGCCGCTGGCGGGCGGAAGAGGACTGGGTCTCGCCCTGCTACGGCGCGCGCGTCGCCGCGCCGGTCTGGACTTTCGAGGCGGAGGGCGAGGGCCCGCAGGACTTCGTCACCGTCGTCCTGCCCCGCCCGGCCGGGGCCGAAGCCGCGAGCGTGTTGAGCACTGAGCACGACGGCGGGGCGGCGCACTTTCTCGAAGTCTCGGCCGGCGGCGCGCGCGACCTGCTCGTCATCGGGCGGGCGGGGCGGGCGGCCTCCGCCGGGCAGCTCACCACCGACTTCGCGTGGACGTGGGCGCGGCTCGCGCCGGACGGCGGCGTGGCGGAGGCGGTGCTCGTCGGCGGCGGCACGCGCTTCACGTACGGCGGGCGCGAGCTGCTCTCCTCGCCGCGCCGCCTGCGCTGCGCCGTCGGGCGCGCGGTCGCGGGGCGTCTGGACTTCGAGTCGGAGCCGGAGGGCTCCGGCGGGAGGGCCGCCGGTTCGAACGGCGATTCGGTAATTGTTGACGACGCGCTCAAGCGCCGTGATAAGCTGTCAAAGGAGGGGCGCGGCCCGACCGCGCGGACGGCCGAGACGCCTCACACACGCCGAGGGCTTTAAAGATTATGTGCGGCATTAACGGGATAGCTCTGTCGAGCAGGTCGGGGCGGACAGTCTCCGCCGGGCTCGTCGAACGCATGCGCGACGTGCTCACGCACCGCGGGCCGGACGACGCGGGGCTCTTCGCGGACGGGCGCGTCGGCCTCGGCCACCGCCGCCTGTCCATCGTGGACGTGGCCGCCGGCCACCAGCCGATGACGAACGAGGACGGCTCGCTCCAGATCGTCTACAACGGCGAAGTCTACAACCACTCCGACCACCGCCCCGGCCTCGAAGCGCGCGGCCACGTCTACCGCACCCACTGCGACACGGAGACCATCCTTCACCTCTACGAGGAGAAGGGCGCGGCCTGCGTCGAAGACCTCCGCGGCATGTTCGCCTTCGCCATCTGGGACGCGCGCAGGCGGGAGCTGTTCATCGCGCGCGACCGCCTCGGCGTCAAGCCGCTCTACTACGTCCACGCGGAGGACGGCTCGCTCTACTTCGCCTCCGAGATCAAGGCGCTCCTGGAAGCGGGCGCCGTCCGCGCCGAGCTGAACTACGCGGCGCTGCCCGACTACCTCGCCAACCACGCGCCCTCGGGCGAAGAGACACTCTACCGCGGGGTGCGCCGACTGCTCCCCGGCCACACGCTGCTGTGGCGCGACGGCGAGGTGCGCGTCGAGCGCTACTGGGACGTGACCTTCGCGGGCGGCGGCGAGAGCGAAGGCCGCCGCGAGGAGGATTTGATCGAGGAGTGGGCGGAGCTGTTCCGCACCTCCGTGCGCCTGCGGCTGATGGCCGACGTGCCTCTGGGCATGTTCCTCTCGGGCGGCATCGACTCGTCGGCCATCGCGGCCGTCATGAGTCAGCTAGTGGACGAGCCCATCAAGACCTTCTCCGTCGCCTTCGCCGAGCGCGAGGCCAACGAGCTGGAGTACGCGCGCATGGTCGCCGCGCAGCTGGGCACGGATCACCACGAGGTCGTCCTCAGCCCCGAAGAGTTCTTCGAAGCGCTCCCGCAGCTCGTCTGGCACGAGGACGAGCCGCTGGCGCACCTCGCCAGCGTCCCGCTCTACTTCGTCTCGAAGCTCGCGCAGCGGCACGTCAAGGTCGTGCTCACGGGCGAGGGCAGCGACGAGATGCTGGCCGGCTACGGCCGCTACCGCAAGACGGTCTACAACCTCGCGCTCGGCCGGCGCTACCAATCGCTCGCGCCCGCGGCGCTGCGCCGCGCGGTCGCCGGGGCCGTCGGGTCGCTCGGCGCCGGCTCGCGCGTCCGCCAGAAGCTCGAACGCACTTTCGTCTGCCTGCCGGCCGACCTGGAGAGCCTCTACTTCGACAACTTCGCCGTCTTCCCCCGCGCCATGCAGCGCGGCCTGCTCACGCCGGAGACGGTCGGGCGCGCGGGCGCGGGCGCAGACCCTTACCGCGGCGTGCGCCGCCTGGTCGAAGCGTCCGACGCCTCGACGCCGCTCAACCGCCTGCTCTACGCCGACACGAAGACCTACCTGCACGAGCTCCTGATGAAGCAGGATCAGATGAGCATGGCCGCGTCCATCGAGAGCCGCGTCCCCTTCCTCGACCACAAGCTCGTCGAGTTCACGGCGCGGCTGCCCGAGCGCCTGAAGCTGCGCGGCTGGACGACGAAGTACGTGCTGCGCCGCGCGATGAAGGGCGTGCTGCCCGAGGCCATCCTGACGCGCCCCAAGATGGGCTTCCCCGTCCCTTTGGGCGCGTGGCTGCGCGGCCGCTACCGCAACGTCCTCGACGAGTACGTCACCTCCGACCGCGCCCGCGCCCGCGCCATCTTCGACGCCGACTTCGTCGCGCGCGTCGTCGGCCAACACGTCTCGGGCGAGCGCGACCACTCCGAGCGCCTCTGGACGCTCGTCAACTTCGAGGTCTGGCTCCGCCGCTTCATCGACGGCGAGACGGCCGCCGAGCCGCTGGAGGCGCGGGCCGAGCCGGCCTTCGCCGCGCAGTAAAACCCCCGCCGAACTCCTATGGCACAGACGAACGGTGACGGACAGGCGAGCGACGTCCTGCGCGGGCGCGACATCCTCTGCTTCAGCCACGACTGGAGCGGCGACCCGCTCTCGAAGACGCACCTCATGCGCCTGCTCGCGCGCGACAACCGCGTGCTCTGGGTCAACTCCATCGGCTACCGCACGCCCACGGTCTCGAAGGCGGACGCGAGCCGCGCCTTCAAAAAACTGGCCGCCGCGGCGCGGCCGCTCGGCAACCCCGAGCCGAACATCTACGTGCTGAACCCGCTGGCCGTCCCCGTCTACGGCAGCGCCTCGGCCCGCGCGGTCAACCGGCACCTGCTCCGCCTGCAAGTCCGCCGCGCGATGCGCAAGCTCGGCTTCCGGCGGCCGATCAACTGGGTCTTCAACCCGCCGGCCGCGGTCGTCGCGGGCGAGCTCGGCGAGGAGCAGTTGATCTACCAATGCGTGGACGAGTACGGCGCCTTCTCCGGCGTCTCGGGCAGGGCGATGGCCGAGTTCGAGGAGAAGCTTCTGCGCATGGCCGACCTCGCCATCGTCTCGGCCGACCGGCTGCTGCAATCGAAGAGCAGGCTCAACCCGCACACCGTCCTCGTCCGCCACGGCGTCGACTTCACGCACTTCAGCCGCGCGCTCGACCCCGGGACGAAGGTGCCGGAGGAGGTCGCCGACCTGCCGCGGCCCGTCATCGGCTTCTTCGGGCTCATGGCCGATTGGATTGACGTAGAACTGATGGCCGCGGTGGCGAAGCACTTCGCGCACGGCTCGATGGTGATTCTGGGCAAGGTCACGACCGACCTTTCGGCCCTCGAAGCCCTGCCGAACGTGCACATCCTGGGGCGCAAGACGTACGAGTCTCTGCCCGCCTACTGCAAGGGCTTCGACGTGGCGCTGATGCCCTTCCGGCTGAACGAGCTGACGCTCAACGCCAACCCCCTGAAGGTGCGCGAGTACCTCGCGGCCGGGCTCCCCGTGGTCTCGACGCCGATCCCCGAGGTCGAAGTCTTGGGCATGTGCCGCATCGCCGACGGCCCCGCGGAGACCATCCGCGAAATCGAAGAGGCGCTCGAAGACCCCGGCCCCTCGCGCGCGCGCAGCGAGGCCATCCGCCCCGAGAGCTGGGAGGCGCGGCTCGACGAAATCCGCCGACACCTCGCGGCGCTCGCGCCCCGCGCGTGAAGCCCCCGCCGCCACGACGATGCCGCCCCTGAGAGTCCTTCTGATCGGGCCTTACACGCCGCCGCGCGGGGGCGTGCAGGCGCACGTCACGGCGCTGCGCGAGTTCCTCGTCCGGCGCGGCGTCGCGTGCGAGGTCATCGACCTGAGCCCGAACCGGCGGACGGACGGCGCGGGCGTCTACGGCCCGGGCGGCGGGCTCGGCGTCGCGCGCCTCCTCCTGACGCTGCGCTACGACGTGGCGCACATGCACGTCGGCGGGCGCCTGCACCCGCGGCTCGCGGCCCTCGCGCTGCTGGCGGGCGCGCTGCCCGGCCGCAAGGCGGTCCTGACGTTCCACTCGGGCGGCTACCCTTCGTCGCCCGAGGGTCGCGCGGCGCGCCCGCGCTCGCTGCGCGGGCTGGCGCTCAGGAGCCTCGACCGCGTCGTCGCGGTCAACGAGGAGATCGCCGCGTGGTTCCGGCAGGTCGGCGTCGAGGCGGGCCGCGTCCGGCTCATCAGCCCGTACGCGCTGCCGGCGGAGCCGCCCGTCCTTGAGCCGCCCGAGCCGCTGCGCTCCTTCATGGAGCGGCACAGCCCTCTGCTCGTCTCGGTCGGCGGGCTCGAAGCGGAGTACGACCCGCTGCTCCAGTTGGAGGCGCTCGGGCGTTTGCGCGAGCGGTTCCCGCGGGCGGGGCTGGTGCTGGTGGGCGAGGGGGGCCTCCGCGAAGAGGTGCGGCGCCGCGCGGACGAGACGCCTTACGGCGGGCACGTCCTCCTGTGCGGCGATGTGGGGCGCGAGGTCGCGCTGCGCGTCATCGCTGACAGCGACCTGATGCTGCGCACGACGCTCTACGACGGCGACTCCATCGCCGTGCGCGAGGCCGTGCACTTCGGCGTCCCCGTCGTCGCCACCGACCGCGCGCCGCGCCCCGAGGGGGTGCGCGTCGTCCCCGCGCAAGACCTCGCGCGGTTGTGCGAGGCCGCCGAGCAGTGCTTAAGTAACGGCGCGCGCCGCCCGCCCGCGGGCGAGCCGCGCGAGGAGAACCTCGCCGCCGTCCTGGCGCTCTACGAAGAGCTGTCGGGCGCGGGGTGACGGATGAAGAGTTATGAGCGAGCATGATTCCGGCCTGCTGACGAAGCTCTCGTGGTCGCTGCCGTGGCTCGCGCGCTACCCCTTCTGGCGCGCGGGCGCGGCGGCGCGCGGCGCGGGCGGGGGCGGCGGCCCCGTCCACCTGATCGTCGTCGTCGCCAACCACTTCGAGCCTTCGTGGAGCGAGCGCGGCGGGCTGCTGCCCGTGGACGAGCAGCGGCGGCGGCTCGACCGCTGGTGCGAGGTGGCGCGCGCGACCGGCGAGGCCGTGCGCGACGCAGACGGCACGCCCTTCCGCCACACGAACTTCTACCCCGGCGAGCAGTACCACGCGCCCATCCTCGACACGATGGCGGCGCTCCAGCGCGAAGGCTTCGGCGAGGTCGAGATTCACCTGCACCACGGGGTCGAGGCGCCCGACACGGAGGCGAACCTGCGCCGCGCCCTGGTGGAGTTCCGCGACCTTCTGGCCGAAGAGCACGGGTGCCTTTCGAGGGAGGAGCCGGGCGGGCAGCCGAAGTACGCCTTCGTCCACGGCAACCTCGCGCTCGCCAACTCCTCGGGCGGGCGCTTCTGCGGCGTGGACACGGAGATGCGCGTCCTCGCCGAGACGGGCTGCTACGCCGACATGACTCTGCCGGCGGCGCCGCTCCAGCCGCAGGTGCCGCGCATCAACGCCGTCTACGAGTGCGGCCGCCCGCTCGAAGAGCCCGTGCCGCACCGTTCGGGGCCTTCGTTAAGGGTGGGCCGCCGTCCGCAGCTACCCGTCATCTTCACCGGGCCGCTCGTCTTCAACTGGTCGCGTCGCGTGAAGGGCCTGCCGGTGCCGCGCCTCGACGACGGCTCGCTGACGGCCAACTACCCTTCGGACTTCGCGCGCCTGGAACGCTGGGCGCGCGCGCGCGTCGCCGTGCGCGGCCGCCCCGATTGGGTCTTCGTCAAGCTCTACTGCCACGGCTTCTTCACGCACGACCAGAGCGCGTGCATCGGCGAGGGCGCGCGCCGCTTCTGGTCGGAGGCGCTCGAAGAGTCGGGGCGGACGGGGCGCTACCGGATTCACTTCGCGAGCGCGCGCGAGGCTTTCAACATCAGCATGGCCGCGGTGGACGGGCGCGGGGGCGACCCGCACCAGTACCGCGACTACCGCCTGCGCCCGATCATGTCGGAGCGGCGCGCGCCCGCGGCCGACGCGGCCGAGCCGGTCGAAGTGGGTGAGGGGATTCGTGGTTGAGCCGAAGCCGAAGGCAGACGAACGCGTCGCGGCCGCTGCCGACCTGGCCGGCCGCGAGATGCTCGCCGTCTCGTTCGCCTACCCGCCCGCGGCCTCGCCGAGGGCCGTGCAGGTGGCGCGCCTCCTCAGGCACCTGAAGGTTAAGACGACCCTCGCCTGCGCCGACTACGACCACAAAGACCGCATCGACCCGACGCTCGTGCGCGAGGCCGAGGCGCCGCTCGCGCGCTGCGTGCGCGTCCCCTTCGCGCGCTCCGCGCCGAGGAGCTTCGTCAGCCGCGTCGCCTACCGTCTCGACCTGCCGCTGGTGGATAAGGCGCCCGACCGGTTCGGCCCGTGGAGGCCGGCCGTGCTCTCGGCCGTCGAAGGGCTGATGCGCGGAGGCCGGTACGAGCCGGACGTGCTCGCCACCTTCGGCTCGCCGATGAGCGACCACCTCATCGGCCTCCGGCTCAAGCGGCGGCTGGGCGTGCCGTGGGTCGCGCACTTCAGCGACCCGTGGGCCGACAACCCTTTCCTCGGCTACGACCGTCTGACCCGCCGCTACAACCGCGCGCTCGAAGCCCGCGTGCTGCGCGAGGCCGACCGCCTCGTCTTCACCACCGACGAGACGGTCGCGCTCTTCGCCTCGAAGCACGGCCCCGAAGTCGAGCGGAAGTCGCGCGTGCTGCCGCACGCCTTCGAGCCCGAGTTGTTCCGCGCGACGCCCGAGCGCGATTCGTCCGCGCTCGTCGTGCGCTACGTCGGCGACTTCTACGGGCGGCGCTCGCCCGCGCCACTCTTCGGAGCTTTGCGGCGGCTGCTGGACGCGGAGCCCGCGGCGCTCGAAGGCGTGCGGTTTGAGCTGGTCGGCGGAAAGGGCGAGGGGCAGCTCGAAGCGGCGGGGTTCGGCTCGCTGCCAGAGGGCTTGGTGGTGTCGCGCCCTTCGGTCAAGTATCTGGAAAGCCTGCGGCTGATGAAGTCGTCCGACGGCCTGCTCGTCATCGACGCGCCGGCCGAGCTGAGCGTCTTCCTCCCGTCGAAGCTCGTCGACTACGTCGGCGCGGCGCGCCCCGTCTTCGGCATCACCCCGCCGGGGGCGGCGGCCGGACTCATCCGGCGCCTGGGCGGCTGGGTCGCAGACCCTTCGGACGTAGCGGGCGTCGCCGAAACGCTCAAGGGTTTCCTCTCCTTCCTGCGGGCCTCGGCCGGCGAGCCGGCGGCGTGGGGCGCGGCGGACGTGCGCCGCGGCTTCGAGCCGGAGGCCGTCGCCGAAAGGTTCGCGGGGATTCTGCGGGAGGTGTTGAGGTGAGGTGGCGTTATGAATCATCGTGCTAAGAGGAGAGGGGCGGCGCTGCTGATGCTGGCGGCACTCCCGCTGCTGTACCTGAACTGCGCGAACGCGCAGCTTCAGGCGGCGCGACCGCCCCGCGCCCCCGCGGCGGGGGCGACGACCGTCACGGTCAAAGCGGGTGAGGATTTACAGCGCGCCCTCGACTCGGCGCGCCCGGGCGACGAAGTAGTCCTGGAGGCGGGCTCGTCCTTCGTCGGCAACTTCGTCCTGCCCGTCAAGCCGGGCGACTCCTTCATCACGGTGCGCTCTTCGCGCGCGGGCGAACTCGCGGGGGGGCGGCGCGTCACGCCCGCCGACGCCCCCCGCATGGCGCGCGTCGCCACGCCGAACTCCTCGCCGGCCCTTTCGGCCCCCCCGGGCTCGCACCACTGGCGGCTCGTCGGGCTCGAACTCACACAGTCCGGCCGCTTCGACACGCACGAACTCGTCCGCCTCGGCGACGGCAACTCCGCGGGGCCGCAGGACACCGCGGAGGAGGCCCCGCACCACCTGCGCGTAGAGCGCTGCTACCTGCACGCCTTCGACGAGCGGACTCAGCTCAAGCGCGGCATCGCCCTCAACAGCGCCCACACCGAGGTCGTGGACTCCCACCTCTCCGGCATGAAGGGGGCGGGGCAGGACGCGCAGGCCGTGGCGGGTTGGAACGGCCCCGGCCCCTTCCTCATCGAGAACGACTACCTTGAGGCGGCCGGCGAAAACGTCCTCTTCGGGGGGGCGACGCCCGCCACGCCGGGGCTCGTCCCGTCGGACATCACGATCCGCAACAACCACCTCTTCAAGCCCCTGGCGTGGCGGCGCGGCGACCCGGCCTCGGACAGGTCGGCCTGGACGGTGAAGAACCTTTTGGAGCTGAAGAGCGCGCGGCGCGTGACCGTCACGGGTAACGTCCTTGAGAACAGTTGGGCCGACGCGCAGACGGGCTGGGCCGTCATCTTCAACGTCTTCGGCGAAGACTCTTCGCCCGACGTGGTCGACGACGTGACCTTCTCGAACAACGTCATCCGCAACGCGGCCAACGGCATCAACCTGCGCGGGATGGAGCCGACGAACGCGCGGCCGCGGATGCGGCGCGTCACGCTCTCGAACAACCTCGTCGAAGGCGTGGGCGCCTTCGACGGGGAGGGGAAGACCTTCCAACTCCTGAACGGGACGGAGTCGGTCACGATAGAACACAACACCGTGCAGGGGCGCGTGCGTGCGGCGCTGATACTGGAGGCGCTGCCCGGGCAGGCGCACGCGGGGCTTGCCTTCAACAACAACCTGACGGCGCACGGCGACTACGGCGTGTTCGCCAGCGGCGGCGCGCTCGGCGGGGCCGCGCTCGAACAGTTCTCCCGCCGCTGGAGCTTCGCGGGCAACGTCATCGCGGGCGCCGACGCCGGCCGTTACCCTCCGGGCAACCTCTACCCGGCCGCCTTCGGCCCGGACTTCTTCGCCGACGCGGCGCGGGGCAACTACCGCGTCCGCGACCCGCGCTTCAAGGGGCGCGCGACCGACGGCAAAGACCCCGGCTGCGACTTCGAGCGGCTGGACGCCGCCCTCGCCTGGTACGCGCGGCCGTCGGGCAGGTGATGGCGAGCGAGTACGACAGCTACGTGCGCGCCGAGTGGGAGATGTTCGTCGCGGACGAGGGGCGCTCGCGCGCGTCTCTGGAAGCCGTGGCGGGGCTCGACGCGCGGCGCGTGCTCGACGTGGGCTGCGGGGCGGGGCAGGAGCTTCTGCCGTTCGCGTCGCGCGCGGGCGCGGTCTGCGTCGGGGCGGACGTGACGCCGGAGGCGGGGCTCGCCGGGCGCGAGCTGTTCGCCTCGCGCGCGCCCGCCGCGAGCGTCGCCTTCGTCCGCGCCGCCGCCGAGTCTTTGCCCTTCCCCGACGGCGCCTTCGACGTGGTCATCTGCCGCCTCGCGCTTCCCTACACGGACAACGCGCGTTGCCTCTCGGAGCTGGCGCGCGTGCTCAGGCCGGGCGGCGCGCTCCTGCTCAAGATTCACCACGCGCGCTTCTACGTGCGCGACCTGGGCGCGGCCGCGCGCCGCGGCGACGCGCGCGCCGCCGCGTACAACGCGCGCGTCCTGTTGGCCGGCCTCGTCTACCTCCTCACCGGCCGCCAGCCGCGCACGCGCCTGCCGAGCCGCGAGACGTTCCAGACCGTCCCGCTGCTGCGCCGCGAACTCGCACGGCGCGGGCTCGAAATCCGGCGCGAGCTGCGCGACTCGAACCCGCGCACGCCTTCATTCCTGATCGTCAAGAGCTGAGGACACGCGCAGATGTCCGCCGCGACCATCGAAACCCGGCCCGCGGAAGAGAGGGAGCGGGTCGGGCGCGCTTCACGAAACCACTGCTGGTTGTCTGCGCCGCCGCTGCCGCGCCGCGCCTCGCCTCGTTCCTCTCGGAGAACGCGGGCGGCGACGCGCCGGCGCGGGCGCGGCCCGCCGCCCGCCGGTTGCAGAGCCCGGGGCTTCAGCTCCATTTAGGCGTTAGCCACAGAGACACAGGGGCACAGCTTTAAGACAGAAAGCTGTGCCCCTGTGTCTCTGTGGCTAACGCCTTTCCGACCTTACTCGCCGCAAGCTTCTACAAGCCGTCGAAGGCGGGGCGCTACTTGACCATCTCGACCACGCGGACGCCGGCGTAGTAGTTGAGCGAGGGCAGACGCCGGAGCAGCGCCGCGTCCCAGCGGAGCAGGCGCGCGGAGTGGTTGCGCGTCACGGGCAGGAGGTTGAGGATGCTCGTCGTCGGCAGCAGGAACGACTTCGAGCGGAACGAAGTGTAGCCTTCGGCGAACTGTTCCAGCTCGCGGTCGGTCAGCGGGCGCTCGAAGGGCGAAACGTCCTCACCCTTGTAAGGGATGAGTTTGCGCGCGGCCCTCATCAGCGGGGAGCTGCGCACGGGCTCCTGGAAGATGGCCCGGCCGCCGGGGCGGAGCACGCGCCTGACCTCGCGGGCCGCGAGGCCGAGGTCGAGGTGGTGCAGGATGGCGATGCCGAAGACGACGTCCACCGACTCGTCGGGGAGCGGCACGTCGTGCGCCGAGCCGACGACGAACTCCACGTCCCCGACGACGCCGTTGACCTCAAGCCTCCGGCGCGCGATCTCGATCAGGTCGGGCGAGATGTCGAGCGAGATGACGCGCCCCGCCCCGCGCGCCGCCAGCGCGACCGTGTTCTCCCCGTCGCCGCAGCCGTATTCGAGCACGGTCAGCCCGCGCACGTCGCCCAGCAGGTGGAAAGAGTATTCGAGCGGGTAGACGGTGTCGGCCGGCGGGTCGAGGTAGCGCTTCAGGTCGGGGGAGACGAGGTTCGAGTCGTCGAAGTGCGACGCCTCGGCGGCGCTGCGTCTGACTTCGGCGCTCTCCCTGTATTCAAGATTTGTGGACATCGACGCCTCACGCGTGGGGATTTAAAAAACTGACAGCAGGCTGAAACGTTTAACGTCGGCCGACTTCCATACGCGGGCGCGCGGGGAGGTCTGTCGGAAGAAACAGCCGATTTCCCCGGATTTGAGTCGAATTGAGCAGGAACGACGCGCCGACCGGGGCTGAAAAAATAGCGGTTGACAAACATCGGCCAAAACGTTTTTAATGAATGTGAGCCGCCCTGCGGCGTGTTCTTTTGAAGGCATCGATTGTACACGATAATGGCAAACCTGTCGCGAGGCAGGGACGCAAAGCCGTGAGTCTCCCCGCCGGGGGAGATTGTCTGGTTGCCGAAGGCAGTCGGAGAAGTCGGGACTTTTCTCTCCGGACGTGAGCGGGCGCTCGTTAAGGGCGCGCGCGTCGTCGGTTGACGGTTCCCTCACGGCGGTTCGGACCGCCCGTGTCAATCGAACGTCTGGGAGCCCGGCCCGAATCGAGCCGCATCTCTGTCGCCGTCCGGCTCTGCTCCGATCCCCGCCAAGACCCTCCGCAACCAAAACACACACAACTTTGCTCCCGGCCGAGACCGCGCGGCAGGCGCGTCCGCCGGGCGGCACGCCCTTTATCGCGTCTTTCGCGTGCAATCAGGCAGTGCGCGGCCGCGCGGTCCTCAAACCCCTCCGGCCGGGCGAAGCCGTCACCGAATCAAAGGCACCCCCGCAGCGATGCGGGTCCGCAAAGCCAGGAGTCTCCGGCCTCGGAGATCGTCCGGTTACCGAAGTGAGGCACTTTCCAATGGGCATCCAGCGTTCCGACCTAGTACCCTCTTCCGACCTCTTCCGCCACTCCTTCCAACTTCTCCTGTCCGTCGTCCTCCTCCTTTTTGCGGCGCTCACGACCGCCCACGCCGAGACGCTCTTCGTGCCCGCGGGCGGTGACTTACAAGGCGCGCTGAATCGCGCCGCGGCCGGCGACGAGGTGGTCTTAGAGGCCGGCGCTTCCTTCGTCGGCAACTTCGTCCTGCCCTCGAAGGCCGGCTCGTCCTTCGTCACCGTCAGGTCGTCGCGCTCGGGCGAGCTCGCGGAGGGCCGCCGGGTCGCCCCTTCGGACGCGGCGCGCATGGCGCGGGTCGCGACGCCGAACGCCTCGCCGGCTTTCCTGGCGCCCCCGAACTCGCACCACTGGCGGCTCGTCGGGCTGGAGCTGACGCAGTCGGCCCGCGTGGACACCTACGACCTCGTCCGCCTCGGCGACGGCGACTTCTCGGGGTCGCAGACGACGTTGGCCGCGGCGCCGCGCGACATACAGATCGACCGCTGCTACCTGCACGCCTTCGACGCCCTCGCGCAGCTCAAGCGCGGCGTGGCGCTCAACAGCGCCTCCACGTCGCTCACCAACTCTTACGTCTCGGGCATGAAGTCGGCGGGGCAGGACGCGCAGGCGGCGGCCGGCTGGAACGGGCCGGGGCCGTTCCTCATCGAGAACAACTACCTTGAGGCGTCGGGCGAGAACATCCTCTTCGGGGGGGCGCGGCCCGCGACGCCCAACCTCGTCCCGTCGGACATCACGATCCGCAACAACCACCTCTTCAAGCCCCTGTCGTGGCGGCAGGGCGCGCCCGGGTGGGACGGCTCCGCGTGGACGGTGAAGAACCTTCTGGAGCTGAAGAACGCGCGGCGCGTCAGCATCACGCACAACGTGATGGAGAACTCGTGGCCGGACGCGCAGACGGGCTGGGCCATCATCTTCAACGCCTTCCGCGACGGCGGCTGGGAGGTGGTCGAGGACGTGGAGCTGTCGCGCAACGTCATACGCGAGGTGGGGAACGGCATCAACCTGCGCGGCTTCGACGACGGGGACACGGCGCTGCGGATGCGGCGCGTGAAGATAGCGGACAACCTGGTCGAGGGCGTGGGCGCCTTCGGCGGGGAGGGGAAAGCCTTCCAGCTCTTGCAGGGGACGGAGTCGGTCACGATAGACCACAACACGGTGCGCGGGCGCGTGCGGACGGCGCTGATGATCGAAGCCTTCGGCGAGTTCAAGCACGCGGGGCTCGCCTTCAACAACAACCTCCTGCCGCACGGCGACTACGGCGTCTTCGCCAGCG
This sequence comes from Pyrinomonadaceae bacterium, assembly GCA_036389235.1. GTDB lineage: Bacteria > Acidobacteriota > Blastocatellia > Pyrinomonadales > Pyrinomonadaceae > QHXN01. The sequence goes on from DASVQJ010000219.1 coordinate 95,075, forward strand.
GCGGCGCGGTCGGCACCATCGCGCTGCTCACCTTCGCCGACGGCTGGGCGATGGCCGGCAACGCCCTCTACGCCAAGCCCTCTTACGTGACGCAGACCTACCCGGTCGGCAACTTCTTCCCCGCCTCCGAAGCCGAGGCGGCGGCCCTGTTGGGCACCGACGGGCGGGCGGTCGGCGCACGCGCGGAGGCTACGACGCCGACGCCGACGCCCACGCCCGCGGCCACCCCCACGCCCGAACCGACCCCCGCGGCGACGCCGACGCCCGCGCCGACGGCGACGCCGACGCCGACCCCGACCGCCGAGACCAAGGCGCAGCGCAGCCTCCGCGGGGCGCGGCGCAACGCGCAGGACTTGAGCAACGCCCTCGCCGTCACCTCCGCCCCGAGCACGTCGGGGACGAACGCGCTCGTCACGAACCCGGCCGACCGCATCGCCGCCGTCGCCGCCGCCATCCAGCAGGCATACCTCGACCTCGAAGCCGAGCGCGCGCTCTACCCCGCGGCCGGCCGCGCCGAGACCGCTTTGTCGAGCGCGCTCGCGTACGCCGCTTCGGCCAGCTCCTACGCCGGGCAGAACCAGCTCGCCGAGGCGAGGTCGGCGCTCCAGAAGGCCATCGACTGCCTTGAGCTGGCCGACGTGCTGATGGTCTACGGCAACGTGGAGAACCCGCTGGACTACGCGGAGTACTTCGTCCGCCAGCACTACGTGGACTTCCTCGGGCGCGAGCCCGACGAGTCGGGGCGCGCCTACTGGACTTCGAAGATCAGGAACTGCGGCGCGAGCCCGCAGTGCGTCGAGACGATGCGCATCGACGTCTCGGCCGCCTACTTCCGCTCCATCGAGTTCCAGCAGACGGGCTACGTCGTCTACCGCCTCTACAGGGGCTCGCTCGGCCGGACGGTGTCGTTCGGCGAGTTCGTCGCCGACACGCAGGAGGTCGAGAAGGGCATCGTCGTCGGCGAGGCGGGCTGGCAGGAGTTGCTCACGGCGAACAAGCGCGCGTTCTACCAGGCGTGGGTGCAGCGCGCGGACTTCCGCGCGCGCTACGACCGCCTGACCTCGGCGCAGTTCGTGGACGCGCTCTACGCCTCGATGGGCGTGACGCCTTCGGCCGCCGAGCGCGACGCGGCCGTCGGGTCGCTCGCCGCGGGCGCGGCGCGCGCCGAGGTGCTGGCGCGGGTCGTCGAGAACGACGAGTTCTCGCGGCTGGAGACCAACAAGGCGTTCGTCCTGATGCAGTACTTCGGCTACCTGCGCCGCGACCCCGACGCCGGCGGCTACGCCCACTGGCTGGGCAAGCTCGAAGAGTTCGGCGGCGACTACGTCCGCGCCGAGATGGTCAAAGCCTTCCTCTCCTCCACCGAGTACCGCGACCGCTTCAGGCAGTGAGAGCGCACCCGGTGAAGGAGTAAGGATGAAGGCGGAGGGGTGAAGGGGACGCCGGACAGCAGTCCCTTCATCCCTCCGCCTTCGACCGTCTCCCTTGAATCCTGTTGCCCGCCCGCCCGCGCCTGCGGTAAGCTTGAAGGCGTCGGCGCCCGCCCGCGGTTCGGCGGCGGGCGCCGGCGCCCCGGACGCCCGAAATCTTATCAAGCATGCCCCCAACCATCTCAGCCGAAAGAGTCTGGAAGCCGCTCGTCATCGCGGCCGCGGTCGTGTTCGCCTACTGGGCCGTGCTGGCGCGGCTGGGGCGCTTCTGGTGGGAGGACGAGAACTACTCGCACGGGCTCCTCATCCCCTTCGTCATCGGCTACATCGTCTGGACGGAGCGCGGGCGCCTGGCCTCGTTCGCGCGGCGCCCGCGCGCCTTCTGGGGCGCGGCGGCCGTCGTCTCGGCGCTGATGATGCTGTGGGTCGGGACGGCCGGGGCCGAGCTGCTCACGCAGCGCACGTCGCTCGTGCTGCTGCTGGCGGGCCTCGTCGTCTACTTCCACGGCTGGCGGCTGCTGCGCGCCCTCTCCGTGCCGCTGCTGCTGCTGCTGCTCGCCATCCCCGTCCCGACCATCGTCTTCAACAAGGTCGCCTTCCCGCTCCAGCTCTTCGCGTCGCGATGCGCGGTCTGGGCCATGCGCCTGTTCGACATCCCCGTGCTGCGCGAGGGGAACGTCATCGAGCTTTACCCCCTGGGCTCGACGACGACGAAGAAGCTGGAAGTGGTCGAGGCGTGCAGCGGCATCCGGAGTTTGATGACGCTCGTCACGCTGGCCGTCGTCTTCGCGTACTTCACGAGCCCCCCGGACGAGGGCGGCGAGGGCGGCCCGCGGCCGGGGCGTTTCCGCGCCCTGCGCGCGGTGCTGATCGTGCTGGCGGCGGTGCCCATCGCCATCGCCACCAACGCGGCGCGCGTGAGCGGCACGGGGGTGCTGGCCCGCTACTACGGGACGGAGGTCGCCGACGGCTTCTTCCACGAGTTCTCGGGCTGGGTCATCTACGTCGTCGCCTTCCTGCTGCTCTTCGCCTTCGGCTGGCTGCTCGACCGCTTCAACCCGACGCGGCGCGGCGGCCCGCGCGGCGGCGCGGCGCCGGCCGGAGAGGCCGGGGCTCAGGCGGGGGGCGTCGAAAGCCCCGTGGCGGCGGCCGTGCCCGTCGGCGGGGAGGGGACTGCGGGTCTACAGCCATGAAGAAGTCCACACAGTTCTGGGCGATGGCGGCGCTGCTCCTGCTGGGCGGCGCGTTCATCAACTACTGGGCGGAGGCGGGCGAGGCGCGCGCGCCGCGGAAGGCCCTGGCGGAGTTCCCCGCGGAGTTCGGCGGCTGGCGGCAGTCGGGGCGCGACGTGCGCTTCGACGCGGCGACCGAGGCCGTGCTGCGCGCAGACGACTACGTCTCGCGCGACTACGCGGGCGGGGGCGGGCGCTCGGCCTCGCTCTACGTCGGCTACTACTCGACGCAGCGCACCGGCGCCACCTACCACAGCCCGCTCAACTGCCTGCCCGGCTCCGGCTGGGCGCTCGGCGAGCCCTCGACGGTCGAGGTCAAACCGGCCGACGGCCGCGCGCCCTTCCGCGCCAACAGCTACGTCATCGAGCACGGCCCCGACCGCATGCTGATGCTCTACTGGTATCAGGGGCGCGGCCGCGCGGTCGCGAGCGAGTACGTCGACAAGGTCTACACGGTCTTCGACAGCATCCGCCTGCGCCGCTCCGACGGCGCGATGGTGCGCGTGCTCGTCCCCTTCCGCGGCTCCGAGCGCGAGGCGCAGGAGACGGCCGCGCAGTTCGCCGCCCAGCTCGCCCCGAGCCTCCCGGCCTACGTGCCGGACTGAGGGATTGATTCATCCGTTCATCGGTTCGTTGATTCATCGGTCATCAGCCCGATGAATCAACGCGATGAACGGATGAATCAATAAAGTAATTCTTGCTTTTTCGCCCTCCGGTAGGGCATCTTAGAGGAAGTGGGGCGTCTTTGGACGTTTCCCTAAACGTCGTTCCCGCCGGCATGCCCCGCCGGGAGGGCGCGGACGAAAACCGACGGCCCCGAGACTCCCGCAAGCGGCTTTGCCCGCCGCCGACGGGGGGAGAGGCCGGGACGGTCAGGTAGAAGCGGCGGAGTCGCGCGTAGGGTTCGTGCCCCGGCAGACCACTAGCCCCGGTCTGCATGGCGCGTGCGCGGCGGCCGCCAGCCCGTTAAGGAGTGCCAGTCAGATGAACCTTCAAGAGTGCCCGCGCGCCCGGAGCCTCCGGGCGCCGCTCGCCGTCCTGCTCGCCTGCCTCGTCGCGTTCGCGGCGTCCTGCTCCAACCCGGAGAAAGCTAAGGCCGAACACGTCGCGCGCGGCGAAGCCTTCCTCAAGGAGCGCCGCTGGCAGGAGGCTTCGCTCGAATTCCGCAACGCCATCCAGATCGACGAGAACCTCGCGGCCGCGCACTGGGGGCTCGCGCAAGCCTACGAGCAGCTCGGCCGCGGCAGCGAGTACATCGAAGAGCTACAGCGCACGGTCAAGCTCGACCCCGCGAACGTCGTCGCGCGCGTCCGCCTCGCCAACGGCTACCTCGCCGCCTTCGGCCGGCAGAAGGAGCCGGACTTCCTCGCCGAGGCCGAGCGCCTCGCGGGCGAGGTCGTCGCGCGCGAGCCGAACAACCCCGACGGGAAAATCCTCCTCGCCAACGTCGTCTTCTTCAAGGGGGACGCCGCGAAGGCCGAAGCCATGATTAAGGAGGCCGTCGCCCTCGACCCCAAGCGCGTCGAGTCGCACATGGGGCTCGCGCGCTTCTACCTCCAGACGAACCGCCCCCAGGACGCCGAGCGCGTCTACCAGGAGGCCGTCTCGGTCAACGACCGCTCGTCGCTCGCGCACATCGAGTACGGCAAGTTCCTGACGCAGTCGGGCCGCGCCGACGCCGCCGAGGCGCAGTTCCGCAGGGCCGTCGAGGTGGACCCCGACAACCGCGACGTGCGCTGGGTGCTCGCCAGCTACTACCTCGTCAACAACAAACTCGACCGCGCCGAGGAGGCTTACAAGGCTTGGGCGCAGCTCGACTGGGACAAGCCCGAGGGCAAGGCGCGGCTCGCCGACTACTACGCGACGGTCGGCCGCTTCGACGACGCCGCGAACCTCTACCAGGAGATCGTCAAGACCTCGCCCGACTACACGCGCGGCCGCTACCGGCTCGGCGAGATCAGCCTCCAGCGCGGCGACGCGCAGGCCGCCGCGGCGCACGCCGAGGAGCTGCTCCGGCGCAACTCTAAAGACCAGGACGCGCTCTTCCTGCGCGCGCGCACGCGCGTCGCCCAGGGCAAGCTCAAGGACGCCATCGCCGACCTGAAGACCGTGCTCGACGCCGAGCCGCGCTCGAAGCTCGGCCTCTACTTCATGTCGGACGCGCTCTACCGCGACGGGCAGTTGGAGCAGGCGCGCGCGCGGGCGGGCGAGCTGGAGCGCTACTACCAGGACTTCCTCCCGGCCCGGCTCCTCCAGATTCAGATAGGTCTCGACTCGGGCGACGCGGAGGGCGCGAAGCGCGGGGCCGACGAGCTCTTAAAGAAGCTCCAGGACGCGGCGCCGAGCGGCGAGCTGACGCCGCAGCTCCTCGCCGACGTGAAGACGAACACGTACCTCCTGCGTGGGAAGGCCGCGCTCAGGCTCGCCGCGCAGACGCCGGCGCAGTTGGCGGCGGCGCGCGCTGACTTCGAGGCGGCCCGCCAGTCGGCGCCCAACTCGCCCCTGCCCCACGTCAACCTCGCCGACGCCGCGGCCGCCGAGCGCAGGTGGGACGAGGCGTGGCAGCACCTCGACCAGGCGCTCGCGCTCGACAGCACGAACTTCCAGGCGCTGACCGCGCTCGTCAACCTCGGCGCGGCCGCGGGCCGGGTCGGGGAGGTGCGCGCGCGCGTCGAGCGGCTGGCGCAGGAGCAGCCCAACAGCGCGCCGCTCCAGTTCCTCCTCGGCCAGGCGTACCGCAGCGGCAGCCAGCAGGACGCGCCCGACGCGCAGCGGGCGGAGGCGGCGCTGCGCCGCGCCGTCGAGCTCGACCCGGACTTCGTGCCGGCCTACACGGCGCTGGCCGAAGTCTACTTCGGCACGCAGCAGCCCGACCGCGCCATCGGCGAGTACAAGAAGATCACGGAGCGCCGCCCGGACGACTTCGTCGCCTTCCGCAACATCGGGCTGATCGAGGCGGGCCGCAACAACCTCGACGCGGCGGCCGAGTACTACCGGCGCGTCCTCTCCATCCGCCCCGACGAGCCGGTGGCGGCCAACAACCTCGCGGCGCTCTACGGCGACCACGGCAGGGGGAACCCCGAGGAGGCCATCCGGCTCGGCCAGGACGTGGTGCGCCGCTTCCCCGGCGAGCCCGGCTTCGCCGACACGCTCGGCTGGGTCTACTTCCGCCGCGGGCTCTACCGCGACTCGGTCGAGCAGCTCAAGCGCGCCGTCGAAGGGGCGGCCAAGCGCGGCGGCGACAACTCCCTCTACCGCTGGCACCTCGGCGCCGCGCTCGCCAAGAACGGCGACAAGGCGGCCGCCCGCCGCGAGCTACAGAAGTCACTGGAGCTGGCCGCGCAGGAGCAGCAACGCCCCGTCAAGCCCCCGACCCAGACCCCCGTGGACGAGGTGCGCCGCACGCTGGAAAGTCTTTAAGAGGGTGAAGGGTGGTAGGTGATGGGTGATAGGTAAAAGCCTTAACCCATCACCCATCCCCTACCACCCTTCACCGCGAACGGAGTGAGCTATGAGTGCTGATTTCAGGCAGCGGACGCCGGGCGAGCTGGCGCGGATGGTTTGGCGGCGGAAGTGGCTGATCGCGCTGCCGACGGCGGCGGTGGCCGTGGCGGTGGCGTACGTGGTCTGGCGGCTGCCGAACGTCTACGAGTCGACGACGCTCCTGGCCGTGAGGCCGGCGACCATCGCGGCGCAGGGCGTGACGCAGCTCTCGGACAGCGACCTGACGCTGCGCATCAACAACATCACGCAGGAGGTCACCAGCCGCAGCACCCTCCAGCCGCTCATCGAGCGGTTCGGCCTCTACCCGGTCGAGCGGCGGCGCGGGGCCTCGATGGACGAGCTGATCGAGCGGATGCGCACGCGCGACCTCAAGATCACGCTCAACACCTCGCGCAACGAGATCACCAACGGCTTCTTCCTCTCCTTCCGCGGCGAAGACCCGCGCGACACGCAGAAGGTCACCGAGGCGCTGGCCGCCAAGTACGTCGAGAGCCAGCGCACCGCGTCGAGCGACGAGACGAGGCTCACGAAGGAGTTCTTCGACGGGCGCGTCGAGGAGCAGAAGCAGAAGCTCGACGAGATCGACCGCCGCCGCCTCGCGGCCATGCAGTCCCGCGTCAACAGCCTGCCGAGCCAGATGCAGTCGCTCGTCGGCCAGCTCGCGGGGCTGCGCGAGGAGCAGAAGGCGCGCATCCAGGAGATCGGCCGCATCCGGGACCAGATCGCCTTCCTCAACCGCACCGGCTCCGAGCTCGCCAAGGCCAACCAGCAGGCGGGCGACGAGACCGTCGCGCAGATGCAGGACCCGAAGAGCACGAACGCCTACGCCGAGCTGGTCAAGCGCAAGGCCGAGCTGGAGGCGCAGAAGGCCGAGCTGGGGATTAAATTCAAGCCCGCCGCGCCCGAGATGAAGTCGGTGCAGAAGCAGATCGACGAGATCAAGGGCCAGATGGACGAGATGGTCGAGGAGCACAAGCGCAAGGTCGAGGAGATGCGCACCCGCATCGACAAGCGGATCGACCCGCGCCTCGGCTTCAACAAGGCCGAGGTGCAGCGCCTCGAAGCCGAGGCCAAGCGGCAGCAGACGCAGCTCGACCGCGCCGAGGCGGACATCGCCGCCGTCGGCCACCAGCTGAGCGGCGTCCCCGTCGCCGAGGTCGAGCTCGAAGCCATCCAGCGCGAGTACGAGACCGAGAAGGCCATCTACGACCAGACGGTCGAGCAGCGGAACAAGGCCGAGACGATGGCGCAGGTGGCGGGCCGCGCGCAGGGCGAGTCCATCGCGGTCATCGACGCGGCGAGCATGCCGCAGCAGCCGGTCGCGCCCAAGCGCCCGCTGCTGATGCTGCTCGGCCTCTTCGCGGGCCTGGCCGTCGGCGTCGCGCTCGCGGCCGCCTTCGAGGTGCCGCGCCTCCTCACCGTCCAGACGAGCGAGGACGCCGAGCACTACACGGGCCTGCCCGTCCTCGTCACGCTGCCCGTGCTGCTGACGCCGCGCGAGCAGCGCAACCTGAAGGCGCGCCGCGCGGCGCTCGCGCTGGCCGCGGTCGTCGCCACGGTCGTGAGCGCCCCCGCGCTCGCCTTCGTCCTGAGCCGCCTGCACATCATCGAGCTGGTCGCGTCGAGAGGGTGAGAAGGGGTGAATAGTGAATGGTAAATGGTAAATAGAACCTGCCTCCGACCATTCGCCATTTACCATTCACCATTCACTGACCGGAGGTCAACGGATGTACCTGGACTTCTACGGACTGAAAGAGCTGCCCTTCGCGCTGACGCCCGACCCGCGGTTCATCTACTTCACGCCCTCGCACACGGAGGCGATGGCGAACCTGCACTACGGCATCGAGAGCGGCAAGGGGCTCATCGTCGTCACGGGCGAGGTCGGGACGGGGAAGACGACCATCCTGCGCTGGATGATGAACCGGCTCGACCGCACGGTGCTCGTCGCCTACCTCTTCAACCCGCGGATGACCGTCTCGGAGTTCTACCAGTACATCTCCTCGCCGAAGCTCCTCGACGTGCCGCGCTGGGAGAGCAAGTCGGAGCTGCTCCTGCGGCTCGGCGAAGTCCTCGACTCGCGCCACGCGAGGGGCCTGCGCACCGTGCTCGTCATCGACGAGGCGCACGGGCTCTCGCCCTCCGTGCTCGAAGAGATCAGGCTCATGTCGAACTTCGAGTCCGACTCGGCCAAGCAGTTGCAGATCGTCCTGACGGGCCAGCCCGAGCTGCGCGACGTGCTGAACCAGCCCGAGCTCAGGCAGCTCAAGCAGCGCGTCGCCCTGCGGTGCGAGATCAAGCCGCTCCCCGACATCGAGGAGACGGCGCGCTACATCGCCTCGCGCCTGCTGGCCGCGGGCGCCGAGCGCACGGACGTCTTCACGCCCGCGGCCGTCGACCTCGTCTTCCGCTGCTCCGAAGGCATACCGCGCCAGATCAACAACATCTGCGACAACTCGCTGCTCGCGGGCTTCGCCGCGGGCGCGCGCCACATCAACCGCGACGTCGTCGAGGAGGTCGCCGAGACCTTCGACCTCCTGCCGAACGCGCAGCGCGGCCGGCAGGCGGGCGAGGAGCGCGCCGCCTCCGCGCGCATCTTCACCGCCGCCGGCCGCTCGGAGCTGTGGGCGGCCGAGGCGAGCAGCTCGGGCGCGGACACTTCGGCCGTGGGCCGCGCCGCGCAGGTCAGCCACGAGCGCGAGGTCGAGCGCGAGCTGGGCGCGGCGGCCGCGGGCGCGCCCGACCGGGACGAGCTGGGCCGCGCCTTCCGCAGTTGGGACAGCAAGGGAGATTCGTGATGGGCAGAGTCTACGAAGCGTTGAAGCGCGCGGCCGAGCAGAGCGGCCCGAAGGCGAAGGCGGCCGAGCCGGGGCCGCGCGAGGAGAAGGCCGCCGCGCCGCGCGCGGAGTCGAACGGCAACGGCCACGCGCACGCGCCGGACGGGGCGCCGCACGCCCCCGAGTACCTCTTCAGCGCCTCCCGACACTTTCAGACGCCGGAGACGGCGCACACAACAGCGCCCAATGAGCAGACGTTGGCGCCCGACGGGTCGGCACTCCCCGCCGGGCAGGCTTCGCGTGCTGCTGGGGCAACTTTGGGCGCTGCCGGTTCGGCGCGCACGCCGGAATTCGTCTCGGTAGACGTCTCCGCCGCGCGCGTCGAACCACACCTTGTCGCCATCACGCAGCCGCGCTCGTCGCACGCCGAGCGCTACCGCTCCCTGCGCACGCGCGTGCTCCACGCCGGCGAGCGCCGCAAGATGCAGGCGTTCGTCATCACCTCCGCGGGCATCATGGAGGGGAAGACGCTGACCGCCGTCAACCTCTCCTGGCTGCTCGCGCAGACCGACGGCGTCAAGGCCCTGCTCATCGACGGCGACCTGCGCAACCCCTGCGCGGCCGAGTACCTCGGCCTCGACGCGCCCGTAGGGCTGTCCGAGGTGCTGGCGGGCGAGGCGAACCTGTCGGAGGCGATAGTCAGGCTTGAGCCGGCGGGGCTGCACATCCTGCCCGGCGGCTCCGCCCGCGACGACGTGGCGGAGATACTCTCGGGGCCGCGCTTCCTCGCCGTACTCAAGGAGGTGCGGCGCACGTTCGACTACGTCATCATCGACGCGCCGCCGCTCGGCATCTTCACCGACGCGAGCGTGCTCATCAACCGCGCCGACGCCGCGCTCATCGTCGCGCGCGCCGGCCGGACGCGCTACGCGGCGCTCGAACGGCTCCTTGAGCCGCTGCCGCGCGAGCGCCTGCTCGGCGTCATCCTCAACGGCTCGGACGAGCAGTTGAACGAGCAGAACTACTACTACCGCCGCTACTCCTCCTCGCGCCGCGGCGCGGAGGGCGGGGAGTAGGCAGGAGGGCTGAAGGCATTGGCTTCGTCGCGCCTGAACGTGAGGACGCTGCTGCTCATCGTCGCGGAGGCTTTTTTGATCTGCCTCGCGACGGTGGGGGCGGCCTACCTGCGCCTGGGCTGGGCGGACGCCTACTTCGAGCTGAGCGAGAAGAACGGCTACCTCAAGGTCGGCCTCGTCACCGCCTTCTGCCTCGCCGCCTTCTACCTCTACGACCTCTACGACTTCGTCGTGATGCACGACCGGCGCGAGCTGGTGCTGCGGCTCATCCAGGCGCTCGGGCTGGCGTGGGTCGCGCTGGCGATTGCGATGTACCTCGCGCCGGCGCTGATGATCGGGCGCGGCGTCTCGCTCTTCTCGCTGCCGCTCGCGCTGATGCTGATGGTGGCGTGGCGCGCGGGCGCGCACTGGCTGCTCGGCCACCCCGGCGTGGGCGAGAAGATTCTCATCGTCGGGTCGGGCGCGACGGCCGTCGAGGTCGCGCGCGAGGTGCTTGAGCGGCGAGACGCGGGCTTCCGCATCGTCGGCTTCGTGGACAGCCGGCCGGAGCTGGTCGGGCAGAGTCTGATTAACCCGCGCGTCATCGGCGTGACCGACGACCTCGCCGAGATCGCGCGGCGCGAGGGCGTCAACCGCATCGTCGTCGCGCAGGCCGAGCGGCGCGGGCAGTTCCCCACCCAGCAGCTCCTCGACCTGAGCCTGTCGGGCGCCGTGCACATCGAGGAGTGCGCGAGCTTCTACGAGCGCCTGACGGGGCGCGTCTCACTGGACATGATGCGGCCGTCGTGGCTCATCTTCTCCTCGCGCGCGCGGCAGGCGCGGCGTTCGGCCGTGCTGCGGGCGCTCTTCCACCGCGGCGTCGCGCTCGTCGGCGGCGTGGCCTCGCTCCCCCTGGCGCTGCTGACGGCCGTCCTCGTCAAGCTCGACTCGCCCGGCCCCGTGCTCTACTCGCAGGAGCGCGTCGGCAAGAACGGGCGCACGTTCCGCGTCTACAAGTTCCGCTCGATGCGGACGGACGCCGAGCGCGACGGCCCCGTGTGGGCGAGCAAGGCGGGCGACGCGCGCACGACGCGCGTCGGGCGCGTGATCCGCAAAATCCGCGTGGACGAGATACCGCAGTTCTGGAACATCCTGCGCGGCGACATGAACTTCGTCGGCCCGCGCCCCGAGCGCCCGCACTTCGTCAAACAGCTCGCCGAGGAGATACCCTTCTACGAGCAGCGCCACCTCATCCCGCCGGGGCTGACGGGCTGGGCGCAGATCAAGTACCCCTACGGCGCGTCGGTCGAGGACGCGCGCCAGAAGTTGCAGTACGACCTCTACTACATCAAGAACCAGAGCCTCGTGCTCGACGCCGTCATCCTCTTCGAGACGGTGAAGACCATCCTGTTCGGGCGCGGGACTTGAGGGTCGGTTCGGTGGTTGAGAGTTATGGAAGTCGAGTTCACCACAGAGGCACAGAGTACGCAGAGGGGGCACAGAGGGATGTCTCCGTGCCCCCTCCGTGCCCTCCGTGTCTCCGTGGTTAACCGCCCTTCGCGCGACCCGCAAGTCAAGAGGTAAGCGGCCGCGCACGCCAGCCGTCATCGGAGGTTTGAAGTCATGAAGTCGAAACCGAAAGTCGCCGCCACGCTCCTCCTCGCGCTCCTCGCGCTCGCCGCGCCCGCGTCCTTCGCGCAGAAGCAGGCGAAGGACTCCGCGCGGCAGAAGCCGCAGGCCGGCGAGCGCCTGGAGCCCGACGACAAGCGCGAGGTGCGCACCGACGTGCCGCAGGAGGTGCTCGCCAACCGGCACGAGCGCGTGGGCGAGGACGAGGCGGCCGAAGTCCCCTACTACAACAACTTCCTCTCGACCTACCGGCTCGGCCCCGAGGACGTCATCTCGGTCTCGGTCTTCGACCTGCCGAAGTACTCCAAGAGCGGCATCACCGTCCCGCCCGACGGCGTCATCGACTACTACATGGTGCGCGGCGGCATCAACGTCTCCGGGAAGACGCGGCAGCAGGTGGCCGACGAGATCGCGCAGCACCTCGACGAGTACATCATCGACCCGAAGGTCACGGTCACGCTGGAGAAGTCGATGTCGATGCACTACGGCGTCGTCGGCGACGTGGCGCAGCCCGGCGTCCGCATCATGACGCGGCGCCTCAGCGTGCTCGAAGCGATCCACGACGCGGGTGGCGTGCTCGGCACCGGCGACAAGAAGAAGGTCGTCGTGCTCCACTGGGACGCCAACCGCATGGTCAGGCAGATCCCCATCGACGTGGCCGCCATCGAGAAGGGCAAGGCCCCCGACAACTACTTCCTCAGCCCCGGCGACCAGATTTTCGTCCCCGGCAACAGGTGGAAGCGCGTCGAGTCGATCATCAAGCTCGCCCCCATCCTCAGCTTCGCGCGCATCTTCACCGGAGGGTTTTAAGGGTGAGCGGTGAGCGGTAAGCGGTGGGCGGTGGCCGGGCGTCTACCGCCGGTGCGTCATAAAGATGAAAGGCTTTGACGTTGAAATTTCTGCCCCCGCATCGAAGCGGGTGTCTATCCGCCCCGCGTTGCTAATAGTCTGCTCACTGCTCGCAGCACACTTCCTGCCGTCGACTGCTCGCTGCTCACCGCTCACCGCTCACCCCGCCTGGGAGAGGCAGAAGACGGGGACGTTCGCGTGGCTGCACTCGGTCTTCTTCGTGGACGAGCGGAGGGGCTGGGCGGCGGGGGGCAAGGGCGCACTCCTCTCGACCTCGGACGGGGGCGCGACGTGGGAGTCGAGGAAGCCGCCGACGGAGGACGCGCTGCGCGACGTCTTCTTCCACGACGCGGAGACGGGCTGGCTCGTCTGCGAGCGCAGCATCTTCAAGCCGATGGAGAAGGAGGAGTCGGTCTCCTACCTCCTGAAGACGGCGGACGGCGGCGCGAGTTGGTCGCGCGTCGAGGTGACGCGCGGGGCGGACGTCGACCTGAAGCTCGCGGGCCTTCGCTTCGCGGATCGCGAGCACGGCTGGGTCTACGGCGAGATGGGGGCGCTCTTCTTTACGGGCGACGGCGGCAAGTCCTGGTCGCGCCAGCGCGTGCCGACCAGACACCTCCTGCTCGGCGCCTCGTTCCTCGACGCGCAGACCGGCTGGCTCTCGGGCGGCGGGATGACCTTGCTGAAGACCTCGGACGGCGGCGCGACGTGGCGCGCGGGCACGGTCTTCCTCCCCGCGGGCGTCGGGGCGGAAGGGCAGCCGAATGTTTCGGGTCGCGGACAGAGCGAGTTGGGCGGGGACGGGCCGAGGGTGGTCGGCGGGCGCCGGCTCAACGCCGTCTGGTTCGCGACGCCGGAGCGCGGCTGGGCGGTCGGCGGCGAGGGCGTCATCCTCTCGACGGCCGACGGCGGGCGGACGTGGCGGCGGCAGGCGTCGGGCGTCGGCGAAGACCTCTACGACGTGAAGTTCTTCGACGAGGCGGAGGGCTGGGCGGTCGGCCGCGGCGGCGCGATGCTGCACACGGCCGACGGCGGCCGCACCTGGGCCGACACGAAGCGCCTGACCACGCACGCGCTCGAACGAATCCACACGGTCGGCCGGCGCGCGTGGGCCGCCGGCTTCGGCGGGACAATCGTCGCCCTGAAGGGCTGAGCCCGCGAACGCAGGGCCGGAACGGAGAGGCCGGTGCGAAGTCCCGCAGGGACGGAACGTCTATAGCCCCGCCGGTATTTCCAAACGAGCCCCGTCGGGGGCGACACGTCACATGCCGCCCCTGAAGGGGCTTCGGAGTAAACAGATGCTGCCCACAGCTATAAACATCCCGCTCCTCCGGGGCGGACTCTCGAAGGCGGGCGCCGGGATAGCGTTCGCCCTCCTCGCGTGCGCGCCTTGCGCGTGGGCGCAGGAGCCGGCCGCGTCGAAGGGCGGCGAGGTCGTGCGCGTCAGGCGCGTCGCGGCGGGGGCGACGAAGGAGGGGCCGGCGCGTGAAGAGGCGGCGGAGGCGTCGGGCGGAGAGGTCGAGGCGCTGCGCGCGAAGGCCGACGCGGCGACGAGCCCCGCGGAGCGCGCGCGCCTGCGCCTGTCGCTGGCGGAGGCTCTGGCCGAGGGCGGGAGTCGGGCGGAGGCCGTCGGGGTCGTGCGCGCGGAGGTTTCGGAGGAGAGGTTCGACCCGCAGTTCTTCTACAACGCGGGGAACGCGCTGGCGCGGATGGGCGAGCCGGAGGCGGCGGCCGAGGCTTACCGCAAGGCCGTCGCGCAGAAGCGCGGCGGCTACGCGCGCGCGCAGCACAACCTCGGCGTCGTGCTCACGCGCCTGGGGCGCTGGGAGGAGGCCGAAGGCGTTCTGCGCGCGGCGCTGCGGCTGGAGAACGACACGTACGCGGAGGCGAGCTACAGCCTGGGCCGTCTGCACGCGCTGCGCGGCGAGTCTGGGCTCGCGGCGGCCGAGTGGGCGCGCACGCTCCGGCTCCGGCCCGAACACGGGGACGCCGCCGCCGCGCTGGCGCGCACGCTGGCCGAAGGGGGCGACGCGCGGCAGGCGCTCGCAGTGCTCGACGCGTACGAGGCGCGGGCGAAGCGACGCGGCGCCGACGTGCCGCGCGAGGTCACGGTCGCGCGCGGGGAGATCGTCGCCGCCGCGAACGTCTACGAGGCCGCGCGCGCCGCGGGGCCGAGGGGCACGAATGAGGCCGGCACGTTGACGACGGCCGCGCCGCCGGACTCGCCGGCGCTCGCGGGCGGGGCGCGTGCGTCGAAGGGGGCGCCCGCGCAGCTCGTGGTCGAGCAGCCGGCCTACGACTCTCTGCTGCACGCGCGCGCGGCGCGCGCGGGCGACCGCCCCGAAGAGGCGGTGGAGCTGTACCGCCGCGCGATACGCGAGGGCGGCGGCTACCTCGCCCCGGCGAACATGGAGCTGGGGCTGACGCTCGTCGGCCTGCGTCGCAACGAGGAGGCGGCCGCCTCCCTGCTGGCCGTCGCGCGCAGGGAGGGCGGGCGCTACCCGCTCGTCTTCTACCACCTCGGGCGCGTCTACGAGCACACGGGTCGTCTCACGGAGGCGGGCGAAGCCTTCGCGCGCGCCGCGGAGTTGGCCGGCGAGGAGAACCCGCAGTTCTACACCGACCTCAGCCGCGTCCGCGAGCGCGAAGGCCGCAACGCCGAGGCGCTCGCGGCGGCAGAGGCTTACGTCCGCGCGATGGCGCGCGCGGGCGGAGCCCCCGAGTGGGCGCGCGAGCGCGTCGAGAGCCTGCGCCAGAAGGCCGCGCAGGACGCCCCGTCTAAATCAGTTCAGAACCACCCGCGGTAGCGTCGCCGGGAAGGATGAAGTGTGAACGACGAACGCCGAACTGAAGACAGCGGGTTTTCAGTTCGGCGTTCATCGTTCATACTCCCCGACTACGGAGGATTGCTGATGCGTCTTGTGACTTTGATGTTACTGCCCTGTCCCCTCGTCGCCGTGCTCGCGTGCGGCGCGCGCGGCGGCGCGGAGAACGCGAAGGCGCCCGCGCCCGCGCCGCCCGCGGCGACGCCCGCCCCCGCCGCCGCACAGATTCCGCAGAGCAAGACGTGCGCGCTCATCTCCGCCGAGGAGGTGAAGCAGGTGCAGGGCCAGGCGCCCGAGGCCGCGCAGGGGAGCGAGCACGCTACGGGGCCGCTCTCGATGTCGCAGTGCTTCTACCGCCTGCCGGACTTCGGCAAGTCGGTCACCCTCGAAGTGGTGCGCGCGGCGCAGGGCGCGGACGCGGGCGCCTTGAAGGACTACTGGCGCAGGCGCTTCCACCCCGAGGCCGTCGAGGCGCGCGAGCGCGAACGCGAGCTGAAGGAGGAGCGCGAGCGCCAGCGCGAGGAGATGCTGGAGCGCGAGCGCGCCGCCGGACAGGTGAGGGAGGGCGGACGCAAGAAAGAGGAGGAGGGCGAAGAGGAGGAGGACTCGCGCCCGCAGCGCGTCCCCGGCCTGGGCCAGGAGGCTTACCTGACGGGGAACCGCCACACCTCCACGCTCTCCGTGCTGAAGGGCGACGCCGTCCTGCGCCTGAGCGTCAGCGGCCCCGAGGAGCGCGCCGACAAGCAGAAGAGGGCCGCCGCGCTCGCCGCGAAGGCGCTCAAACGTCTCTGACCCGCGCCCCCCTCGGAGTCTTTGTCGGCGCGGCTTGCGGGTCGTGTTTGTCGGGTTAACCACAGAGGCACAGAGGGCGCGGAGGGGGCACAGAGTAATAGTCT
>DASVQJ010000220.1:0-32908 GCA_036389235.1 Pyrinomonadaceae bacterium
CCGGGAGCGCGGGCATCCTGCCCGCCATGAGCGCGAGAGCGCGAATGCACGAAGCGCCGACACTCAGGCTTGAATGTCGGCGCCTCACGGCTAAGCGTGCCGGGGCACGCTTTGGCGGGCAGGATGCCCGCGCTCCCGGCGTTGCTCCCGGCGTTGGGGTCGTGTGCCGCTTTAATTATTTGTAGTCCTGCATAAGCAGGGGCCGCCGCGGACTGTGTGTCCGCGGCGGCCCCTGTGTGTTCTGAGTGGCGGCTGTTGCTGCTCCAGCCGTCCGTGGGTTGGACTAAGCGGGCGGGTCGGCGGGCGAGTCCTCCGAGGCGTCTCGCCCCTCCTTGCCGCCCTCCTCCTCGGGGCTGTCCTGCCCCGACTCGTCCTTAGCCTTCTTCGCCGAACTCGCGCGCTTCTTCTTCTTCTTAGAGACGGGGCGCTGCTCCGGCTCGGGCTCCGCCGCGGGCGCCGCCGGCTCGGGCTTCGCCTCCGGCGCGGCCGGCTCGGACTTCTCTACGGGCGCGGTTCGGATGATGTGCGGCAGGTAGAGCCAGCGGCCCGGCGCCTGCTGCGCGGGCTGGTTCTGGCGCGTGGGCACGGCTTGCTGCGCGGGCCGCGGCTGCGACTGAAGCGGCGCCTCAAGAGTGCCGGTCGTCGGCGACTGGGACTCCGTGATTAACCTGCGCAGCTTGTTCGAGGGTTGCGCCGCCGAGGCCGCGGCCGGCGGCGGCGGCACGTCGGTCAGGGCCTCGATGTTGACGTAGAACTTGAACCTGCCGGTCTGCATGATGCCGAGCAGGAACTGCACGCTAATCGAGGCCCCGTTGGCGAGCGAGCCGCCCGGGACGGCGACGCTCAGGGTGGAGTTGAAGCCGCCACCGGATGTCTGCGTGGGCGGCGTCTCCAGCGTCGTCCCCTGCACCGTCACCTCGCACGGCGGCGTGAGCCCGTACGCCGCGCAGGTGGCCGTGTCGTTGATGTCGCTCACCGTCACGTTCGAGGAGGTGCGCGCGCGCAGGTCGGCCGTGCCCGTCGGCGCCTCGTAGGTCGAGATGTCGATGACGCGGAAGCGGAGCCGCGTGACGTTGGCCCCCGTGTTGTTCACGATCCTCCGGCGGATGGAGAGCGTGCCGAAGGTCGAGTTGTTCGGGGTGTCCTGGGCGATGGTGCGCTCGCGGTTCGGCGAAGAGCTGCTGGCCTTCGTGGAGTCGAGGCTCAGCCCCGGGAACGAGCTGTTGCGCTGGACGGGCGAGGCCATGCTCTCAGGCCCCGGCGCGCCGAGGCGCCGCACGGTGCCGGTCTGCGTCCCCTGCGTGTCGACGAAGAAGAAGTCCGCGGCGTTGTCGTCGCTGTCCGTCGGCAGCCCGCCCGAAGGGCACGGCCCGAAGGTCGTGACCGAGCCGTCCTTGCCGCACAGGTCGCGGACGAAGGCGTGGTTGATGTTGAGGGTCGGGTCTATCGGCGCGAGACCTGCCCCCTCCCTGTAGAGCGCGGGCGCGGACGTGAAGCCGGCCGCGTCGAGCCGGTTGGCCTCCGTGAAGCCCCCGCCGTCCGCCGTCTTGAAGAGCGCGACGCCGCCGTTGTCCGGGATGTCAACGGTGAAGCTGGCGTCGCCCGCGGCGTAACCGGAGAGCGAGTAGCCCGCGCTGTTGGTGACGAGGTAGTGGCCGCGCGCCGGGATGGACGTGCCGCTCGGGATGGTGTGGCGCGTGGTGCCGTCGGAGGCGACCAGCGCGTAGCCGCCCGAGCCGTCGGCGGCGTTGACCACGAGGTTCGCGTCGGTGTTGTTGTAAAGCTCTATGAACTCGTCGCTGGCGCCGCCCGTCCCGCGCAGGCGGAACTCCGTGATGATAAGCTGGCCGGGCGACGTGACGGCGTTCGTCCCCACGAAGTTAACGTTCGTGTTGTTGGTCTGGCCGTAGAAGGTGCGGCTCGGCGGGGTGAACGCCCAGCCGAGCTTGGACGGGGTGACGGTGTAGCTGAGGCCGCAGGTCGTCAGGCTGAACGAGTAGTCGCCGTTCGAGTTCGTCGCGGTCGTCTGCGTCTCGGAGCCGGAAAGGTTCACGGTGACGGCGTCGATGCCGTTGCCGTTGGCGTCGGTGATGCGCCCGCTGATGGTCGAGGTCGGCGACGCGGGGCAGGAGAAGGCCGTGATGTCGAGCGAGAAGGCGGTGACGTTGCCGACGTCGGTCGCGCCCACGTCGGAGGCGTTGAGCAGCCAGGTGCCGTTCGGGTTCTCGCCGTCGAAGGCCGAGAGCGGGTTGGCCGGTTTGAAAGTCCCCGTGTACGGGTTCTGCGCTGCCGTGACGGACTGAATCGACCCGTTGGCCGTGTCGTCGTCGAGCACGGTGTTGCAGAAGTTGTTGCCGGAGTTGGACGCGCCGCCGGCCTGACTGATGATGGTGACGGTCTTGCCGGAGGGCGACGTGAGCTTGAAGATGACGTCGCCGACGAAGGGGTGGTTGACGCCGTTGGTCGTCGAGCCCTCGGTGGCGTTGCAGGAAGTGCCGCCGAACTTGAAGTTCAGGTCGCTGACGGCGCCGGTGAAGCCGCTCACGGTCACGGGGATGTTGACGCCCGCGGAGTTGTTGTCGGGGATGGTGACGGGCGCGCCCGAGTAGGCGAAGGTGGACGGCGTCGCACCGGGCGTCCCGGCGAGTTGCACCGTGAAGGGGAAGTTGATGGGGCTGGCCTGCCCGCCCGTGAAGGTGACCCGCAAAGAGAAGTTGATGGTCTGCCCGCAGGAGAGGCTGTTCGACAGTTGGAAGGTGAACGGCGTCGAGTTGCTGGCCGAGCCGCCGTTCGGGATGTCCGGGTAGGCCGAGGCGCCCTGCGTGATGGTGACGCCGGCCGTCGAGGAGGTCAAAGTCGCGCTGACGGCCGTGGCGGTCGCGCCGCCGACGTTGTTGAGCGCCACCGTTATCGACCCCTGCTCGCCCGGGTTCAGGGCGCTGTCGCAGTCGTTCGCGGGCGTCACCGTCACCGCGCCGGCTTCGACGGTCGCGCCCGGCGGCGTGGAGAGCGACTGGAGCGCCTGGTAGGCCATGACGATGCCGACGCCGGAGTCGCGGTCGACGCCCGGGGCCTCGATGTCGATGGCCGTGGAGGTCATCGAGTTGAGCACCTGCGTCGGCGTCAGCGACGTGCTCGAAGCCTTGATGAGGGCGGCGATGGCGGCGGCGGTCGGCGCGGCGGCCGACGTGCCGGAGAAGGGCTGGAAGCCGGGGACGGTCGTCGAGACCCTGTCGGCGGCGGTGATCTCCGGCTTCTGCAAGACGACGCCGCCCGTCGAGGTCAGGTCGGCCGTGTAGGGCGTGTTGTCGTACTTGTAGAAGATGCGGCGCGGGCCGTCGGAGCTGAAAGTCTCGACCTGGTTGGCCCCGGTGTGGACGCCGGGGAAGGGGCCGGGGGACTGGGCCGGCGTGGCGGCCGTCGCGTAGCCGTCGCCGGTGGCGTCGTGGCCGTTGGCCTGCCCCGCCGTCTCCCACGCGGGGATGGCGGCGCCGTTGACGGGGTCGAAGCGGCTGCGGTTGGTCGTCAGGTGGAGGAAGCGGGTGGCGGCCGTCGCCTTCTTGAAGATGGCGAGCCGGCGCCCGCCCGGCGCGCCCGAGGCCGAGCCCGGCACCGTCACCTGCTCGGCCGGGTCCTGCGTGCAGGTCTGGAGGGTGGTCGAGGCGGCGACGACCTGGCCGGCGCCCCCCGAGTCGAGCGTGCCGCTGATGAGGTAAAGGTCGTAGTCGTTGCAGGAGCCGCCGAGCGGGTCGGACCAGAAGAGGTTGGCCGCGCGGTTTTCGGTCGTCGTGCGGTTGACCGGGTTCTGCGTGGCGACGGCGGCGCCCGGGTCGAAGTCGTGCCAGGTGCCCCCGGCGACGACGGCGGTGATGCCGCCGGTGTTCCCGACCCCGGCGTCGCGGAAGTCGCCCTCCCAGATGCCGGAGGTGCCGTCGTTGAAGTTGCCGGCGTTGCCGGCCGAGGCGAAGTACATCGCGCCGGCCGCCACCACGTCGTCGACCGCCCTGCTCACGATGGCGCTCTTGTGCAGCGGCGACTCAAGGAAGTAGCCCACGTCGTCGACGATGATGTCGCAGTTGTGTGTGTTGCGCAGGATGCGGATGTTGTTGGCGAAGTTGGCTTGGCCGCCGTTGGCGGTGGCGAAGAAGAGCTGCGCGCCGGGCACGATGTCGTGGATGATCTGCGCCATCGCGCGCCCCTCGTCGGTGCTGCTGCTCTCCTGCACGACGGTCACCGGCGTCGTGTAGCCGTAGGGGTTGCCGGGGCCGGGCAGGTCGCCGGTGGCGATGTCCTTCGAGTACTCGTTGCGGAAGTTGAAGCTGTCGGAGAGGATGCCGATCTTGATGCCCTTGCCGTTGAGGCCGTAGAAGTTTCGCGCCTCGCGCGTGCGCTCCGTCGTGTCGCTCTCGGCGGTCGCGGCGCCGATGTCGGGCTGGGACTCGTCTTCACGGACGGGGGCGACCCTGGCGGCGAGCGCGGCTTCGAGCCTTGCGCGGGTGTTTGCTGCGCGCTCCGCGAAGCCGGGGCGCAGGCCGCGCAGCAGGGTAGGGTTTACGGCGCCCTCCGCGGGGGGCGCGGTGGCGCGCGGGGCGCCGGCCGGGTTGACGACCACGTCGCTGACGGCCCGCTTGCCGTCGGCGTCGACCTTCTCCGTGTAGGGCACCTCGGCCGGGCGGATGAACTTCACCTCGGCGAGGCCGGCGACCGTCTCGATGCTGCTGAGGGGCAGGCTGGCGCGGATGGCCTCGTCCCTCGGGAACGACGAGATGACCTTGCCGCCGACCTGCCTGATGGTGGAGAGAACCTGCGCCGTCACTTCGGCCCTGATGTCGACGAGCGTGTAGCCGCGCTCGTCGACTTTGACGTCGACCTCCAGGGTCTCGACGGCGTCGGTGATGGCCTCGCCGCGCTGCTGCTTGGCCGCGTAGATGAGCTGCGAGTCGATCTTCGCCTGCGCCTTGTTGCGCGACTCCTTCTCCCGGACGAGGGACTCGATCTGCGCGCGCGTCACGTCGCTGAGCCCCTGCTCCTGGGCCTGGGGCTGGGCGGACGCGTCCTGCTCCGGCGCGTCGGGCCTCGGCGAACGGGTCTGCTTCGGCGCGTCGATCTTCGGCGAACGCGTCTGCGCGCGCGCGCCGCGCGTCGGCGACAGCACCGCGAAGCCCGACAGCAGGATGACGACGACTAAAAACAGCGCGAGTGGTTGGCTACGTCTCTTCACTTTTAATCTCTCCTGACGTTTGAAGCGAGAACGGTCGAGCCATCTACACACCGTGCCGTTCAGTCCGGCGGTTGCTGCGAGGGTGTAGGTGTGACTGTTTGGAACCGGCGGAAAAGATACCCGCGCGTCTGCGGGTCGGCATCGAGTTACGCCGCGGCCGGGCGGTCAACCGCCGACCGAGGACAGAAGTTAACAGTTGTCAGGTGACGCTGGGTTGGCCTGGCGGAGATTGGGTATTTCTGGGCAGGTCATTTGCCGAGGGCCGAACCGTCGCGCAGTCGAAGGAGCGTGGGCAGAATAACCGAACGGGCTTTGGAAATCAATTACAAGGGTTCCGCGCGGGCCTTTAACTCCCGACCCGCGCCTCGACATCTACCACGCTTCAGAGGCCCGCGTCGGCGCGTGTCAACGTGACGACAAAGGACACGCCCGCGGAGGCTCCCCGTGAAGGCTGAAGGCCCACGCGGCCTCTCGATTTTCTCTGGAACTTTCTAACGCCTCCGCCCGAATCATCTTCGTCCGCCACGCTCCTGCCGGCGGGCGCTTCAGCCACCACCGGGCAGCAAGACTTCAGCGAGTTCGGCTCGGGCCGTCCCCGGGAGACGTGTGCGCGCCCGAACGCGTCGAGGCCGGCGCGTGCAACCAACGAATCCATAGAAGAGGAAGTTTATGCGAAAACTTATTCGACCCTTGTCCGCGTTCTTACTGGCGGCGCTGGCTTCGGCCGGCGCCTACGTCGGCGCGGAGGCCGGCGGCACGCGCGCCGAAGAGGTCTTGAAGCAGGCGCGGGCCGCGCTCGGCGGCGAGGGGAAGCTACGCGGCGTGCAGGCGCTCTCGCTCAAGGGCAAGTTCCGGCGCGTCATGGGGGAGCGCGAGACGGCGGGCGAGCGCGAGTTCGAGTTTCAGCTCCCCGACAAGTTCGTCAAGTCGGAGTCTTTCACGCCGGGCGGCTCGACGGTGAGCATTAACACCTCGCAGACGCTCAACGGCGCGGAGTCCTGGTCGAGCGGGCGCGGCGGCATGATCTTCATGCGCGGCGACGGCAAGGAGCCGACGCCGGAGGAGAAGGAGCGCGCCGCGAAGATGGCGGCGCAGCGCCTCCGCGCCGAGATGGCGCGCTACCTGCTGGCGCTCCTCGCCGCGCCGCCGGCCGACTTCCCGCTTGAGTTCACCTACGCCGGCGAGGCGACGGCCGACGACGGGAGCGCCGACGTGATCGACGCCACGGGGCCGGACGGCTTCGCCGCCCGCCTCTTCCTCGACAAGCAGACGCACCTCCCGCTGATGCTCAGCTACCGCGCCCCCAGGCCGCGCGTCTTCACGATGACGATGCAGGGCGGGAAGGGCGGCAAGAGCCCCGAGGAGACGGCCAAAGAGGCGCAGGAGAAGCTGAAGGCCGACGCGGCCGCCAGGCCCGAAGAGGTCGAGATGCAGTGGCGCTTCTCCGAGTACCGCGAGGTGGGTGGGCTTCAGCTCCCGCACCGTATCACCTCCGGCGCCGACGGCGAGACGACCGACGAGTTCGAAATCAAGAGCTACGTCGTCAACCCGCAGTTCAAGGCCGACAAGTTTCAGAAGAAGTAGACAGTAGTCAGTAGTCAGTAATCAGTAGGAGAACATTCTCGGCAGACAGTTAACTTGTCGGTCTCAACCTCCGCCGGGCGGAGCCTACTGTCTACTGACTACTGTCTACCGACTCCGAAGGAGTCATCCGATGCGTCTTGAAGGATTCGCGGCCCGCACGCTCGTCGTGTGTCTGGCCGCCCTCTGCCTGCTCTCCCCCGCCGGCGCGCTCGCGCAGTCGAGGCGCGAGGCGAGCCTGAAGGTCACGGTCGTAGACCCGCAGGGCGCGTTCGTTCAGAAGGCGCGCGTCACCTTGCAGGAGGGCGCGGGCGGCGAGAAGACGGCCGAGACGAACGAGCGCGGGGAGGTCAGTTTCGCGCGCGTCGCCGCGGGCGAGTCGCGCCTGACGGTCGAGGCCGCGGGGTTCGAGCCGCAGTCGGTCGGGCCGCTCCGGCTCGACGCGGGCTCGAACCAGACCGAGGTGCGGCTCGAAGTGGCGGCCGTGCGCGAGGAGGTCGAGGTCGGCAGGGACGAGCGCGAGCGCAACCTCGACCCGCGCGGGCCGGCCTTCTCGAACGTCCTGACCGAGGAGCAGCTCGCCGCGCTCCCCGACGACCCGGAGGAGTTCGAGGCGGCCGTCAACAACCTCACCGGCCCGGGCGCGAACATCCGCATCAACGGCTTCCGCGGCGGCAAGCTGCCCCCGAAGTCGCAGATCCGCGAGATGCGTTTCCGCCGCAACGCCTACGCCGCGGAGAACCACGAGCGCGGCTTCGTCACCGTCGACGTTTTCACCAAGCCCGGCGCCGGCGACTGGCGCGGCTCGGTCGGCTTCGGCTTCCGCGACGAGTCCCTGAACGCGCGCCACCCCTTCGCGCGCTTCCGCGGCCCGGAACAGCTCCGCCGCTTCGACTTCACGCTCGAAGGCCCTCTGTGGAAGAACCGCACCTCGCTCTTCCTCGCGGCCGACGGGAACTCCTCCTACGACTCGAAGACCATCGTCGCCGCGACCGAGTCGGGGCGCCTCAACGACCTCTTCCTGCGCCCGTCGCGCCGGCTCAACCTCTCGGCGCGGGTCGAGCACGCCTTCAACAAGCTGCACGCGCTGCGCGCCTCGTACGAGCGCAACGCGGGCCGCCAGGGCGGCCTCGGCGTCGGCGACTTGGACCTGCCCGAGCGCGCCTACACGCTCGAACAGTCCGAGCACCTCTTCCGCCTCTCGCAGACGGGCACGTTCCGGAAGCGTTACCTCAACGACCTGCGTTTCCAGGCGCGCTGGCAGGGCCGCGACACGGCGGCCGGGACGGACGCGCCCGCCGTCCTCGTCGCAGGGGCCTTCAACGCGGGCGGCGCCCTCACGCGCGGCGCGCGCCACGCGCGCGAGCTGGAGCTGTCCGACGACGTGGACTTCGCCACCGAGAGCCACTCGATGCGCGCCGGGCTCCGCTTCGAGGCCGGGAGCTACCGCAGCGACGAGCGCTCGAACCCGTTCGGCACTTACACCTTCGCGGGCCTGGACGCGTACAGGCTCCGGCGGCCGACGACCTACAGCGAGCGCGCGGGCGACCCCTCGCTCTCCTTCTCGCAGTACCGCTTCGCGTGGTACTGGCAGGACGACTGGCGCGTGCGCAAGAACCTCCTGCTCAGCTACGGCCTGCGGCACGAGGCGCAGACGAACCTCGGCGACGGTAATAACTTCGCGCCGCGCGCGGGGCTCGCCTGGACGCCGACGAAGTCCGGCAGCGTCACGCTGCGCGCCGGCGCCGGCGTCTTCTACGACTGGTTCGAGTCGAACGACTTCGAGCAGACGATCCGCGTGGACGGCGTGCGCCAGCGTGACCTCGTCGTCCGCAACCCCGTCTTCGGCGACCCGTTCGGCGGCGGCGGCCCGGCGACGCTCCCGCCCGGCAAGGTGCAGGTCGCCCCAGACCTTCGCATGCCCTCGGTCATCATGTCCTCGGTCGGCGCAGACGTTCGGCTGTCGAAGCGCTTTCGCCTGGGCGCAGACTACCGCTTCGAGCGCGGGCTGCACCTGCTCCGTGGGCGCAACGTCAACGCGCCCGTGCCGGGCCTCGGCCGCCCCGACGCCGCGCTCGGCAACGTCACACAGATCGAGTCGTCGGCCAGCTCCACCTCGAACCGGCTGATGCTCCACCTGTCGCCAGCGATGATTAAGCCCGGCCTCTTCTGGTCGGCCATGTACATGTACTCGCGCACGTCGACGGACACGGCCGGGGCTTTGTCGCTCCCCGCGAACAACTTCGACCTGCGGGGCGAGTGGGGGCCTGCGCCGGGCGACATGCGACACTACTTTTCGGCGATGGTCAACCGCCGCGTGCTCTTCAAGGGGCTCTCCGTCGGGATGACTTTTAACGCCAGCTCGGCGACGCCTTACAACGTCACGACGGGTTTCGACGACAACGGCGACACGGTGAGCAACGACCGCCCCGCAGGGGTCGGCCGCAACAGCGCGCGCGGCGCAGGGCGCTGGGAGGTGGGCACGCGCGTCGGCTACGGCTTCGGCTTCGGCGGCAGGCGCGCGGGCAGCGCCCCCACAGGCCCCGTGGTCATCCGCGTGGGCGAGGGCGGCGGCGCGTCATTCCCCGGCGCGAACGACCGGAGGTTTCACGTCGATCTCTATGCGCAGGTCTTCAACCTCTTCAACCACACGAACCCGACGGGCTTCTCCGGCGTACAGACCTCGCCCTTCTTCGGGCGGGCCACGGCGTCGCTGCCCGGCAGGCGTGTCGAGACCGGACTCCGGTTCAGCTTCTAGCCCGCCCCGGTCTGTCCCGCCCGCGGGGCGTAGAGTTCACTCGTGAAAGAGCGCGCGGCGTCTGAGCCCCGCTCCCGGTCTAACGCCGGCATATTCGGCCTGCTCGGGCCGAACGGCGCGGTCGTGACCTGCGTCGCGCTCGTCGCGGGCGTCCTGCTCCTCACGCCGGAAGGCTGACGCGTACGCGACGCCCTCCTCCCCCCTTCCAAAGTCATCCACGCGACGCGAACGCAGACGACTTAAAAAAAATCTTCCTCGCCGGCGTTACGTTTCTTCCGTCCAGAGCCACTCCCGGGTGTGGACGGCAATCCGGCGTTCGAGCCGCACGGTCGTCCGAACCCGGAGTGTGGGTGCGACTACGGAGAGGCGCGGAGGATTCTATGAGCTTCACTCAGGCGGAACATCTATTTGCGGGGGTCAACGAACTCGGATTCAACGAACTGCTCAGGGCGTTCTTCAACGCCCGCCCCCGCCACCTGCACCACGTCACGCCGCCGTTCGTGACGGCGGGCAACAGCCAAAGTGTGACCGTCCACCCGACGTTATACGTCTTCGGCATCCCCGTGAACTACGAGCTGCATTTCACCATACCGGCCGTTGACATCAACCCCGACGGCGGCGCGCTGACCGCGCCCGGGGAGTTCACGGTTCTGACGCAGGTCTCGGGGAACGCGTCGTCGCCGTTGTTCGGGTCGCTGCCCATCCCCATTCCGTCCGTACAGATGTTGGGGGTGTGCGAACCCGTCGTCACCGTCTCCCAGCCCGGCACGGGAATCATCGGCATCAACGTGAAGAGCGTGACGCTCACGCCGCCCCTCCCGGGGCTGCAGAACGCGGGCCTGGTCGCCGTGCTGCAAGCCGTACTGGGTGACGTGAAGATTCCTTACAACACGCTCACCGTCGGGGCGTTCGGCCTGATCCTGCTGGTGGGGCCGAAGTCCGAAAACAACCAGATCGAGGTGCGCGGGAACGCACTCTGAGGAGGCTGACATGCCGGACATCACCGTGGCGGCGGACGAAGTCGCCGCGACCGAACTCGTACACGACGCCGAAGCCACGCTCGGCGCCATCACCCGCAGCGGGTCGGGCCACCTCGGGCCTTTCAACACCAACTGGGGCGCGACCGCCTTCTTCTCGGGCGGCAGGGTGGACTTGATTCCCCCCAACGTAATTCGCATCGCGAACTGCGAGCTGCACTACAAACTGAACTTCTCGGTCTCGCTCAACCTGAACAACATCCTGCCGACCTTCTGCCTGCCGCAGGTCTGCATCACGATCAAGATTTTCAAGAAGAAGATCACGATCTGCTCGCCGAAGGTCTGCATCAGTTGGCCGACCATCACCATCCCCTTCGGCCACTCGGACGTCGTGAGGTTCACTTCCGACTTCGCCCTCCGGACGCGCCCGGTCGGGCCGAACTGGGAGATCGACGCCGTGATCGTCGGCTTCCCCGTTCTACAGATCAGCCCCGCGGCCGCGGCCATCCTCGCGGCGTTGGGCCTGGTCGCCGCCGCCATCCTCGCGCCCATCCCGTTCATCGGCCCGTTCCTGGCCGTGGGCGTGGCGGCCATCACGGCGGCGGTCGGCATCGCCGGCGTCACGGGCCTTTTGGGTCCCATCCTGAGCGTGTTCGTCGCGGGCCTCACGTTCAACCTCTACAAGCAGCCGAAACTTTTCACGGTGCTGCCGGCGGCCCCGCCCGTGCAGCTCAACCCCGCGGTCACGATCTACCTCGAACGCGTCTCCGCGTCGGTCGTCGGGTCGAACGAGGACGAGCTGGTCTTCGCGTTTGAGATTTCCTGAGACGAGGTGAGCCTTATGAACAGCCTTGACAGCAGATTCCTGCGCTTCGCGGACGCCTTCGCGCAGAGCTTCGCGCAGCCCGGCCGCTACAGCTACGACTTCGGGCTGCCGCTCCCGAACCGCGTCGTGTCGCCGGACGGCCCCTTCACCATCAACGTGAAGGCGTCGCGCAACAACAACCCGGAGGGCCGGCAGCACAACGTCTCCGTCCGCTCGGACGGCGGGCGACTCAAGGCCGACCCGCCCGCGTTAGAGATCGAGGCCGGCGACGCCGTGCTCTGGAGCGCGGCCACCCCTTCGACGCCCGGCTTCTCTGTCAGCGGGCATTCCGAGACCGCCTCGTTCAGCAGCGCGGCCCTCGCGCGCGAAGCCCTCTACGCACACGCCTTCGGCAGCCCCGGCCTCTTCGAGTGGGAGGACGCGAACGGGCATCGCGTGTCGGGGAAGGTCTTGGTGACGATGCCGCCGACGGGCTCTGCGCGCGAGATGGAGTCCTACAAAGGCCGCCTGTCGGAGGCGACGCTGGTGGTCATCAGCGGCGAGCGGGTCGAGCCGCCGCAGGTCGAAGTCGTCGTCGGCCAGACGGTCTTCTTCGCCGTCGAGAAGGCGGAAGGCATCACCATCACCGACCGCCGGCTCAAGGCCGAGCTACCCCTTCCACGACTTCACGTCTAGCCCCCTCGCAAAGGAGACCTCAAGATGAAGATCACACGCCACGGCTCAATCACGCGCATCATCCGCGTCACGGCCCTCCTGTTTCTCGCGACGCAGGCCGCGTGCATCAACTGCTGTAACAAGCCCACGGAGACGGACGCGGAGGTGAGGCTCAACGGCGAAGTCGGCTCCGACTGTGGTTACGACCACTGGTCGGCCATCGGCCAGCAGCAGGTCTACGTCACGGTGAAAGGCTCGTGCAACTACTCCTGGTCGCAGAACTTCCCGAAAGCGCCCAACAATACTTACGCCGTGAAAGTCCCGTCGAAAGGCTCGTTCAAGATCACCGTCGCGGCCGAAGAGACCGACGGGCAGACGTGCCCGGCCTGCCAAAACAAGTGCGGCCCGAACCAGACCGCCAACGCCACCTCCTACTGGACGGGGGAGGCGTCCTTTCAAAGCGTGGCGCCCACGTATAACGTCACGCTCGGCTGGAACCCGAACGACGGCTGCAAGTGTTTATAGTCGGCCTCCGGCACGGGGCGCGGACGGCAATCCTATTCCCGCCGCAGGGCGGTCGAAGGATCGACCCGCGTGGCCCGCCTCGCGGGGATGTAACAGGCGGCCAGCGACACAACCACGAGCAGCAGCGCGTTGACGGCGAACGTGGGCGGGTCGGTGGCCGCCACGTCGTAGAGCAGGCCCGACATCACGCGCGTCAGCGCGAGCGCGCCCGCCAGCCCCAGCACGACGCCGACCAGCACGAGTCTCATCCCCTGCCCGACCACCAGCCGCAGCACGTCGCGCGCCTGCGCGCCCAGGGCCATGCGGACGCCGATCTCGTTCCGGCGCTGCGTCACGGAGTAAGAGAGCACGCCGTACAGGCCCACGGCCGCGAGCGCCAGCGCCGCGCAGGCGAAGGCGCCGAGCAACAACGTGCCGAACCTCGCCCGCGCCGTCGATTCCGACAGCCAGCCCTCCATCGTCCTCACGTCCGACACCGGCTGCTCCCTATCGACGGCCTGGATTTCGCGCACCGCGGACGGGCCGAGCGAGGCCGGGTCGCCGTTCGTGCGCACGACGAGCCACATCGAGGGGTAGGTGAGCTGCGGGGGCGTCCAGTAGACCATCGGCCGCAGCTCGCCGTCGAGCTTGTCGTAACGGGCGTCGCCGACGACGCCGATGATCTCGGTCGGGGCGGGCGTGCTGCTCATGTTGACCAGGATGCGCTTGCCGATGGGGTCTTCGCCCGCGAAGTACTTCCGCGCCATCGCCTCGTTGACGACCGCCACCTTCCGGTCTTCGACCGCCTCCTGCCCTGTGAACGTGCGGCCCGAGACGACGGGGATGTTCATCGTGCGGAAATAGTTCTCGTCCGCGACCCGGACGTCCGTGCCCTGCCTCTCGCCCGGCGGCAAGGGGGGCCGGCCCTCGACGGTGAAGCTGGTGGCGGAGCCTATGTCCGCGAAGGGCAGCGCGCTGACGGCGCTGGCCGACCGCACGCCCGGGAGCGAGCCGAGCCGCTCGGTCACGCGCCTGAAGAACTCGACCTTCCGGCCGTCCTCCGGGTACTTCGTCTGCGGCAGCATCAGGCGCATCGTGAGCAGGTTGCTCGCGTCGAAACCCGGGTTGACCGCTTGCAGCCGCACGAAGCTCCGAACCATCAGCCCCGCGCCGACCAGCAGCACGAGCGCGAGCCCGACCTCGGCCACGACGAGCGCGCCCCGCACGCGCCCCGCGCGCCCCACGCCCACGTCGCCGCGGCTCGACTCTTTCAGCGACTCGCTCAGGTTCAGCCGCGACGTTTCGACGGCCGGCATCACGCCGAAGGCCAGCCCCGTCAGGAGCGAGGCCCCCAGCGTGAACAGGAGCACCGAAGGGTTGACGCCGGCCTGCCCGGCGCCGATGAGGTTCTGCGGCCCGAGCGCGACGAGCGCCCCGACGCACCAGTGCGCGAGCAGCAGCCCGAGCGCGCCGCCCGCCGCGGCGAGCAGCAGACTCTCGGTCAGCAGTTGGCGGACGAGGCGCAGGCGCCCCGCCCCGAGCGCGGCGCGCAGCGCCATCTCCTTGCGCCGGCCGGCGGCGCGCGCCATCTGGAGGTTCGCCACGTTGACGCACGCGATGAGGAGCACGAACCCGACCGCCCCGAGCAGGACGAGCAGCGCCGGCCTGACCTCGCCCGCGAGCTGTTCGCGCAGCGGCACGACGCTGGCGCCCCAGCCCTTATCAACTTCGGGGTACTGCGCTTCGAGCCGCGCCGCGATGGTGTCCAGCTCGCCCCGCGCCTGCTCGACCGAGACGCCCGGCTTGAGGAGCGCCGCCGCCGACAGGTAGCGCCCGCGCCGCGCCGTGCGCTGCTGCTCCGTGAGCCCCAACGGCACCCACAGCTCCGCGGGCTTGCCGCTCAAAGAGTTCTCCTTGACGAACCATTTGAAGTCCGGCGGCATGACGCCGACGACGGTCGCCGCGCCGCCGTTCAGCGTCACCGTCTTGCCGACCACGTCGGGCGCCCCGCCGAAGCGGCGCTGCCACAGGCCGTGGCCGATGACGACGACGTTCGCGCCCCCCTCGACCTCGTCCCCGGCCACGAGGGTGCGCCCCAGCGCGGGCCGGACGCCCAGCAGCCGGAAGAGGTTCGGCGTGGCCGCCTGCGCGGCGACCTCCTCCGGCTCGCCCGTGCCCGTCAGGTTGTAGCGCTGGTCGACGAAGGCGGCCACCTCCTCGAAGGAGCCGGCCTGGTCACGCCAGTCCATGAGGTTCCCGGGGTTGACGACGTTGTGCGGCCGGTTCCGGATGCGGTTGTTCTCCCACAACATGACCACCCGTTCGGCGTTGTCGTAAGGGAGCGCGCGCAGCAGCACCGCCTCGACGACGCTGAAGATGGCCGTGTTGGCGCCGATGCCTAAAGCGAGCGTGAGGACGGCCACGAGCGTGAACCCGCGGTTCTTCAACAGCGTCCGCGCGCCGAACTTCACATCCTGCCACAGTGTCTCCACCAGTCCGCCTCCTTTAAAGTCGCGACAGTATTCCTTGATTCGCGCCACCTGCCCGAAACTCTTGAGGGCGGCGCGCTCGGCCTCGTCCGGCGCCATGCCGGCGCGGACGTTCTCCGCGGCGCGCATCCCGAGGTGGAAGCGCAGCTCCTCCTCCATCTCGCGCTCGACGCTCTTTTTTCGCAGCAGCCCGCGCAGGCGCGTGCGCAGGAGCCTGAGCCAGTACATCGCCCGGAGCCCCCTTCAACTCGTCTGCAAGACCTTGAAGACGGCCGCCGCCAGGCGCGCCCAGTTCTCTTCCTCGACCTGGAGCTGCTTGCGCCCGGCGCGCGTGAGCCGGTAGAACTTGGCGCGCTGGTTGTTCTCCGAGACGCCCCACTCGGACGTGATCCAGCCCTGCTGCTCGATGCGGTAGAGCGCCGGGTAGAGCGAGCCCTCCTCGACCCGCAGCGCGTCCGCGGACATCTGCATGATGCGCTGCCCCACGCCGAAGCCGTGGAGCGCGCCTAAGCTAAGCGCCTTGAGGATGAGCATGTCGAGCGTGCCCTGGAGAAGTTTCGCGTCCTGCTTGGGCATGGGCCACCTCCTAGATAATCTAGGACGATGGTGCGGCAAAGGCCCTAGATTGTCAAGGGGCTTCGCTCGAACACTGGAGGTCGCGGGTGGCCGGGACCTGGCGGGTCAGGCGAGATTCATCGTAAACCTGTTCGGTGTCGCCGCTTAAAATCGACTCTACCCCATTGGTAAATCGCGACCGTGGGTGTCTATATTGAAGTGGGGGTTTCAACCTGCGGCCTCCCGCGCCGTCGTTGAGGCACATGGTTCGCAAAGCTGGATACCGGAGGATTCATACTTATCGTGAGCGCACCCGTCAGAATCAAGAGACTCCGCCCCGGCGACGACACGGAAACCTACTGCGGGCGGTGCAAAGCCGAACGCACGCACCAGGTCGTCGCCCTGAATGCGGACGGCAAACCCGCCACCGTCATCTGCCGCACCTGCGGCGGCCAGCACCGCTTCCACGAGAAGAAGGAAGCGACGGCCCGCAGGCCGGAAGGCTCGGCGCGCGCGGCGAGGAGGCCCGCCGAAAAAGTTCGAGACGCCCCGGCGGGGCCGGCGCGCCCCTACTCGCCGAGAGAGGTTTACGCCGCGGGGGAGTGGGTCGAACACCCGAAGTTCGGGCAGGGGAAGGTGACGCTGGCGCGGGCCGGCAAGATCGAGGTGCGGTTCGAGTCAGGCGACCGCCTGCTCATGCACGC
This sequence comes from Pyrinomonadaceae bacterium, assembly GCA_036389235.1. Taxonomy (GTDB): domain Bacteria; phylum Acidobacteriota; class Blastocatellia; order Pyrinomonadales; family Pyrinomonadaceae; genus QHXN01. The sequence continues at coordinate 16,270 of DASVQJ010000220.1, forward strand.
GGGGTAGCGCCACACCCCACAAGGATTTATCTACGCATGTCTCAACGTCCCGTGTTCCGTCTGCTCGGCGTGAGTCTCCTGACCGCGTTCTGTCTCACACAGACCGCGTTGACGCAGGAGGCGACCGACGCGCAGACACAGGCCCTCGTCCGGCGTCTGCAAGAGGGGGACAGGCAGGCCCGCCTCGCCGCCGTCGAAGAGATAAAGGCGAAGGGGGCGGCGGCTAAAGCCGCGGCGCCCGCCCTGGCTGTGCTGCTCAAAGACCCGGATGATGAGTTACGTAAGGCCGCGGCCGAGGCTCTGGGCAGGATGGGGCCGGAGGCGAGGTCGGCCGTGCCCGCTCTCACCGGAGCGCTGAGAGACGCCAACGGCTCCGTGCGTGGCAACGCCGCCTTCGCGTTAGGTCAGGTCGGCGCGGAGGCCGAGCCCGCCGTCCCGGCGCTGACCGAGTTGCTGAAAGACGAGAGCCCCTGGGCGCGAGCCGGTGCGGCCCGCGCGCTCGGGAGGATCGGGGGTCAGGCGAAGGCTTCCGCAACGGCCCTGACCGGGTTGCTGAAAGATCAGCACGAAGGCGTCCGCAGAGACGCGGCCGAGGCGCTCGGGCGGTTCGGCGTAGACGCGAAGGCGGCGGCCCCCGCGTTGATTCTGTTGTTGAAGGACGTGAGTCCGTCCGCACGCAAAGCCGCGGCCGAGGCGCTCGGCAGAATCGGGCCGGAGGCGAAGGGGGCGGTGCCCGCCCTGACGGAGTCGTTGAAAGATCAGGAGTTCGTCGTGCGCATGAACGCGGCCCAGGCGCTCGGGCGCATCGGGTTAGAGCCGGCCGCAGCGCTCCCCGTGTGGACGGGGGCTTTGCGGGACGCGAGTGAGCACGTCCGCAGGTACGCCGCCGAGGCACTGGCCGAGCTCGGCCCCGGGGCGAAGGCGGCGGTGCCGGAGTTGATCGAGGCTTTGAAGGATCGGGACAGGTTCGTACGCCTCAGCGCCGCGAAGGGGTTGGGGAACATCGGGGGCGAGGCGCGGGCGGCGGTCGGTCCTCTGGTCGAGTTGTTGAAGGACGAAGAGCCGCTGGTGCGCGCGGGCGCCGCCACGGCTTTAGGCAAGCTGGGCGGCGAGGCGGCGGTCGCCCTCCCCGCGCTGAACGGGCTACAGAAGGATCAGGCGACGGTCGTGAGGCTCGCCGCGGCGGAAGCCATCAACAAGATCGCCTCCCACGGAACAAAGCCACGGTAGGGGGTTTTCTAAAGTCAGCCAGGCTCGTGGCCCGCCGTCTCAGAAACGATAAAATCGACGACGTTCTCAAAACTGCCGGCGCGTGTGTAAGCGGCCCGCTGTCGCGCCGCGCCGTTGCCGCGCTTGAGCGTGGCGCCCACCAGTTCGCCCACCTCCTCCCAGGCCCCATCCTCTTCGAGTGCGTTACGAAGACGCGCCAGAAGGCGCTCGACCAGCTCGTGGGCCGGGACGGACTTCCCTTCTTCCACGTCGATCAGGTCTGCGTCCAGGCCGTAGCGCGCCGCGCGCCACTTCGCCGCCCGCAGCAGTTCGGGGCGCACACGCCTGAGCGGCTCCCCGCGCACGGCCTGCCCGTAACAGGCGCGCGTGAGCGCACGGGAGAGTCCGGCGATCATGACCGCCTCGTCTACAGTCAGGCACACGTCCGTGACGCGGAACTCCAGCGTCTCGAACCGGGCCGAGGGGCGCAGGTCCCAGTAGATTTTGGTGGCGTCGGCGACGCTCCCGGTCACCACGAGGGCCTCCACCAGTGCGTCGTATTCTGAACGCGAGTCGAACTCCTGCGGCGTGCCGGCCATCGGCCAGCGCCGCCAAATCTCCGTCCGGTAGCTGGCGTAGCCCGTCTCCTGGCCGAGCCAGAAGGGCGAGTTGGCGGCGAGCGCCAGCAGCGGGGCGAGCCAGAGCCGCGCGCGGTTCATCACCTGGATGGCCGTCTCACGGTCTTTGACGCCGACGTGGACGTGGCAGCCGTAGATCAAATGCTCGCGGGCGAGCTGCTCGTACTCCTCCGCGATTCCCCTGTAGCGCCGCCGCGGCGTGATCTCCTGATCCTCCCAGTGGGAGAAGGGGTGCGTGCCCGCCGCCGCGATGCGGCTGCCCTCGCGCGCGGCCGCCGCGTTCACCTCGCGCCGCAGGCGCGTCAGCTCGGCGCGCACCTCGGACAGATTCCGGCAGACGGGCGTGCCGATCTCGATCTGCGAGAGGTACATCTCCGGCGTGACCTGCTCGCCCACGGCGGCCTGCGCCCCCGGGAGGATGCGGAGGGCGCGCGGGCGCAGCTCCCGCGTCTCCGCGTCGACGATCTGGTACTCCTCTTCCACCCCGACTGTGAACTCTTCTGCATGAGACATGCGCCCAGTGTACGACAGGCCGGGCAAAACTCCCCGGCCCGCGGGCACGACCGGAAGTTGCTCTCGGAGACCGCTGAGGGTAAGGTTCACTAAAACGAGGGGGAGTCGGTATGACGGATTTGAGACGGCCCGTGTCCTTACACCCGGACGAGGTTCGCAACGTGAGGGCCGGCAACGGCGCGGCGCTGACCTTCGAAATGCCCTTCAACGACACGTCCGACCGCATACGGGAGGGCGGGCACGTCATCTACGACGGCACACTCTACGAGGTCAGCCGCAGGGAGGATTTGCGCCCCCCTATCGTGGCGGAACGCACCATCGAGTTTTCACTCCGCCCCGCGGGTTAGCACGCCTCCTCCTCGTCCGACAACCCGTCGAGGCGTTTCTGTGAGGTGAAAGCTATGGTCGATCTGAAGGCGTTGACGCTGTACGAGCTGCTCTCGCTGATCATCTCGGCGGCGGGCTTCGTCGGCGTCATCATCACCCTCATCTTCTTATACCGTCAGACGCGGATGTCGGACCGCGAGCTGAGGGAAAACCTGCTCGTGCCCCTGAAGACCCAACAGCTTGAGTTAGACAGGCTGTTCGTCGAGCACCCGCACCTCCGTAAGTATTTCTACGACGGGGCGCGTGTCCCCGAGGATAAGCCGGACGAGTACGCCCAGGTCGCCGCGACCGCTGAGTACATCCTCGACCACTTCGCGGCGATCATGCTGCACACCACGGCCGAGGGGAAGCCGCTGGCCTCCACCATCTGGCGCGAGTACATGAAGGACAGCTTCGTCAACAGCCCTGCTTTATGCTCGACTCTGGAGAGACACAGGCGCTGGTATGCGCGGGAGCTGCTCGACATAAAGGATGAGGCGTGCCCGGCCCGCACGGAGGCGCCCGCCGTCCCGCAAATTAGTCGCGGTGCAATCGGCGGCGCCCGAGGCCGCCCCGCCGGGTCGAGCAGACCGCACAAGGAAAAAACGGGTCGGGGATGACGCGGCCGGTCTAAGGACAGCCGCTCAGGACTGTGTGATGTGGCCCGTCGTCCACCGCGGCCGAGCCGTCCTGCGACTTAGGCGCGGTGACTGTCGCCGTCGCGGTACTGACGTTGCCCGAGGCGTCGGTCGCCTTGAAAGTGATGGTGTAGACCCGCCCGTTGCCGCCGCCCACCCGCTCGGAGCACAGTCGCACCGATTTGCAGTCGGACGCAATCACGATGTCATCGGTCGTGTTGCCGTCTCCGACGCCGTTGTCAGGCTCGTCACTGCTCACGCCGGTAATCCTCACGCCGGCGACGCCCACGCCGGGGTACGCCCCCGCACTATTCAAACACCCGCGCAGAGCGTACCCCGGATTTAAGACATTGTCGGGCCGCGCCGTAAGTCCTGAACGCTGCGCGGCCCGTCTTAAATCTCTCAATACCGAGCAATCAGAACAGGTATACTCGTCCCACTAATTTCTTATAGCCCATCTTATTCGCACACCGTCTAGAGACCTCCGCGCCAGAGTCTTACATTCCTGCTCTGATGATTCCATTATTTGACACGTAGTGGAATCACAAAGGCAAAGCCTCCGATTTATCCCCATCTTATGGCGCGCTCAATGATGACCTGATGTTTCACGGTTCAAGGAGCTTCCGCGTCTCCCTGTCTCAGCAGGCGCAATGTAACTCTGCATTCTCGGGAGAATTATCTTGCACTATTTTGAACCGTTGACATATTATCTCGCACCATGCAGCACGAAAGACCGACTGACCTGATACCGGTGAAAGACGCGCGCGCCCTAATCGGCGTGTCACACACGAAGATGACGCAGCTCATCCGCGATGGGGTCGTCAGGACCTACCCGAACGTGCTGGACAGGCGCGAGAAATTGGTGAGCATGGCGGAGGTTCTGGCCCTCCGGCCCTACAGAGCGGAGGCTGCATGATCACCATTGCCATCGCCAACCAGAAAGGGGGCGTGGGTAAGACCGCGACGGCGGTCAACCTGGCCGCCTTCCTCGGCCAGAAACAGACCACCCTCCTGGTGGATTTCGACCCGCAAGGCCATTGCGCTCAGGCATTTGCGTTGGATGCGAACCTGCTCTCGCCGACCGTCTACGACGTGCTTTTCGGGCGGTCGGAAGCGCAGGACGCGATCCGCGCTCTGCGCGAGCGGGCGTCGCTGATGCCCGCGAACCGTGAACTGGCGATGGGCGAGGTGGAGCTGCGTAACACATACCGGCGCGAGGAGAAGCTACGCTCGGCCCTTGAAGGACTGCTCTACGAATACGTGCTCATTGACTGCCCGCCGAACCTTGGGCTTTTAACCGTGAACGCGATGATGGCGGCGGACTACGTCATTGTCCCGATCTCTTCGTCACTCGCCCTCAAGGAGGCGCTGGAGCTGCTGGAGCTGCTCGGCACGCTCAAGCAGGCTTTCGGTAAGAGCTGGCGCGTACTGGCGCTGCAAACCTTTTACCGTCAAGGCGTTAAGGAGCACGAGAACCTTCGAGCCCGGCTGTCGGAGGAGTTCGGCGAGCACCTCCTGGATGCCAAGATTAACCTGAATACGGACATCTCGGTCGCGATGTCTGCCGGCCGACCGATGCTGGATTATCAACGTTCGAGCGGATTCCTCGACTACGGGCGGCTGGCGAAGGAGGTAGTGAATGCCACAAAGGAACGCCAAGGAAACACCGGCAGCGCGGCGGGCGAACGAAGCGCTTGACCGGGTGACGGGGGGAGACAAAACTCCCGTCAAGAAGGCGCTCGCCTTCCTCCTCCAAGGTTCACACGACGAGCCCGTGCCGGAAGTTGACCCAGCCCAGTCCCAGCCCATACCTAGTCCAATCCCAGCCCAGCCCGAAGATAGTCCAAAGGTAGTCCAATCTCAAGCAGCATCCAATCCAAGCTTAGCTGAAACTACAGATAGGCCGAAGGTAGTCCAAAATCAGTCTACAACCAATCCGGTAGCACCCGAGCGTAATTTTAATAAGAGAGCCAATAGTCTTGAGCACTCGGCGCTTCCCACAGGCCAGTTCCCCGGCGCGAGTAAGAAGATTTATGACGCGCTGTACGTTCGCACGCGCGGAGCCATCGTCCCCACACGCACCGTCCAGGCCAGGCACAGGGAGTTGCTCGCCTGGTCAGGAGTCAAGGACGTCAAGACGATCAAGACACACCTGAACAAACTCCGCGAGCAGGGACTGGTCGCGTGGCAGACGCTTAAGGGCGAACACGAGGGCTCTTTTTATGAGGTGTTTCTGCCTGAAGAAGTTAATTTAGACCTAGACCTAGCCCAATCCCAGCCCAATCCTAGCCCAGGCCAAAAAACGGACTTAGACCTAGCCCAAAAAACGGTCTGGGCTGGGCTACCTAATCGCGTTGATTCTGAAGGACTTAACCCACACGACAAGACTTCTTTTAAGACTAATACTGAGAGAGATGATGATGATGAGGCTTTCGCCGATTTCCTCGCCGACCTCAGACGCGCCGTCCGAGAGGTGACGGGCAGGGAAGTGAGCGCGGCGGACCGCGTCAGGTGGAAGGAGCTGTCTGACATTCTCGTCACGGAACTGAAAATCGCCGCGGGCCGGACGACCGTCTCAAACGTCCCCGCCTTCCTGGCCGAGCACCTGCGACGACGCCTCTGGAAGAAGGAGAAGCGTCAGATCGATGACGAGAGGTCGAAGGAGCCTTCGGCCGCCGCCCCTAAAGTCGACGCCTCGCAATGCCCGGACTGTTTCGGCACGGGCATGTGGTATCCCGAAGGCTTCGAGAAGGGCGTCGCGCGCTGCGAGCACAAATCGCTCGCGAAGCAAAGCGACTCACTTCCGAAGGAGAATTAAGTTCCGAAGAGGAGCCCCGACCCGGGTGTAGATTTCCAACGCCCTCGTGTTCGCGTATAAAACCCCCTTACCCGACCTGCGTCCCGCGCGCCGAAGAGTCTTCTACTTGATGGTGACTTCGAGCACGTACTTAGCGAGCCCGCCGGTCGAGCGCACTTCGACGCTGTATTCGCCCGCGTCGGCTTCCGGCAGTCTGCCGGTCCAGTCCACCGCCTCTTCGACGACGGGGTTGGCGTCGAAGGTGCCGTGGCTCATCACGTCGCACACGGCGTTGCCGTCTTCAGAGACCAGCCTCACTGTGAGGCGCTGACCCTTGCGCGCCTTGAAGAAGTATAGGTAACGGTCGCCCTCCGGTCTCACCTGACCTTTAACGATCTTCGAGCTGCCGCCGCGCGCGAAGCGCAGCCGCTTGATGACCTGCTCCTGCGCCGAAGCAGGGACGGCCGCGAGCAACAGCAGCGCCAGCGCCGCCGCGCGCATTGACCTTGAACGCATTCTTTCTCCCCTCCTGAACTGTACCCGAACTGTGAGCCAAACCCCCACGCGAGGCCGCGCGCCTACGCCCCCACACGCGCGCGGCCCCCGAAGCTAGAACGCGTAGTACGCGCGCGCGAGGGATCACCCCATACGGGCGGGTGTCATCAGAGGCTTAACGTCACGCAGAAGACATTCCGGGGATAGGATTGACGCGAGGCTGCGGCCCTTCAATCAGAGCATGCGCGACGCACGTCCGATAAGGCCGGCGGGAGGATTGTCAGCACGACCTCTTTGCGCGGCGGGTGCGCGCGTGTATTTGTTGACACAAAGTCGAAAGGGGTGGTGTTTTACGGGCGGGCTGTTCAATCACGACCGTGCAGGAGGGTGACAATGTCGAGGCTTCTCGTTCTGGCCTTAGCCTTACTACTAATCGGATCATCCAACGCCGCGCCCGCTCCCTGGCAGGCGCGTGAAGAGGGCGGGACGAAGGTGAACCGTGACCCAGGGGCCGCGCGCCTCGTCACCTCCGACATCGATCATTTCTGGAAGGCTTACGACGCGGCGAAGAACGAGAACCGCGCCGAAGTTTTTGACCGCGATTACTTCGGCAAGGGGAGCGACGGCCTGAAGGCGTTCAAGCGGCTGCGCATAGACGGGTGCGGCTTCGTCGAGACCCTCGCCACACACCCCCACTATTACGCCTCCATACGGGAAAGCACGCTCAAGGTGAAGTCGATGGAGGGGCCGATTCGCGCGAGCTTCCGCAAGTTGAAGGCGCTTTATGACGAGGCGGTGTTCCCGGACGTCTACTTCCTGATCGGGTGCATGAACTCCGGCGGGACGCTGACTGACACGGGGCTGCTCATCGGCACGGAGATGTACGGCAGGACGCCCGCCGCCCCCGAAGACGAACTCAACGACTTTCAGAAGCAGGTCCTGACGTCCATTGACCGGCTCCCGCACATCGTCGCGCACGAACTCGCCCATTGCCAGCAGAAGTACCCCGGCGGGGGGCGTACGCTTCTGGCCGAGGCCGTCAAGGAGGGGAGCGCCGACTTCATCGCCGAGCTGATCTCCGGCCGGCACATCAACACGCACCTGCACGCCTACGGCGACCCGAGGGAGCGCGAGCTGTGGGAGGCGTTCAAGAGGGAGATGGGCGGGAAGAGCGTGGCCAACTGGCTCTACAACGGCAGGACGGCGAGGGAGAGGCCGGCGGACCTGGGTTACTACGTCGGCTACAAGGTCTGCCAGGCTTACTACCGTAACGCCGCGGACAAGAAGCGCGCGATCAGAGACATCCTCGAAATCAAAGACTTCGGACAGTTCTTGCAGGCGAGTAGATACGAGGAGAAATTTAGCCCCGGTAAGTAAATTAAACAAAGCCGGCCCGAGTTTCCGACTTCACGCGCTCTAGACTCCATCGGTAAAGTCACGACGCCGGGGGAGGGCAGTTAGAAGGCAAAATACTTGAGCCCGCACGAGCCGCAGAACTTACAACGATGCGAGTGCCGTTTCGCCGACCCACTTTGGCGACCGCACAAGGGAATCCGTCGAAGCTCTCACCGTCGGTTGCGTATCTGCCTGAATGGTAGTTGATGAATACTCGGAGGATGTAGTATTACTTATCGGACTCCGGCAGCGTAAGGCCGATATGACAGGGAGTTTTTGAAACACGGTCGCCCTCCTCTGTAGCCCACTTCGACAGCTCTCTCGGAACAGCAAATTTTGTCTCGCCGCTAGGAGAGGGAAAGCCGTTAATGTAATATTCGGTTCGAGGTCGGCCCGGCCCTGCCCCTCATTCCCAATTGAGCCTGCCCGGTGGTTCGATAATAAACAAGCTCTTCGCGAAAGGTACACGATGAAGTCCGTTTCCCTCGCCGCATCGCCGCTCCCCCCCAAGTCAAAGTTACGAACGCGCATCTATGCCTTTGCGGCAGTCGTGGTCGCGGTGTTCGCGCTGTCGAGCGTCCCCGCCCACGCCGCCGTCGTGGTTCAGCAGCTTTCACCCTCCCTGAGCTCGCCGCGGCCCGTGGGTACCACCGTCACTTGGACGGCCGCCGCCACCGACACGAACCCGGGAGCTTTTGAGTACCAGTTCAGCGTCCGCCTCTCCGGGGGCGTCTACACGGTCGTGCGGGACTTCGCCACTTCCAACTCGTTCAAGTGGACGCCGAGCGAGCGCGAGGGGAGCTTCGACATTCAGGTCGACGCCAGGAACATGAGCACCGGGGAGGCTGCACAGCTATCGGTGAGTTATTCCGTGACCTCGCGCGTGACGGGGGATAGCGCCGTCATCTCGACGACGGGGAACCCGCTGGTCGCGCTCTACAGCGCCCCGCCCTGCGACGCGGGCAGCATGCGTGTCAGGTTCTGGCGCACAGGCGACTTCACCTCCCAGACCACGCCCTGGAAGAGCTGCCTGTCCGGGGTGAGCAGGAACTTCTACGTCGCGGGGATGCTGCCCGCCACCGCGTACAGCATGCGGCACGAGGTCAGCTCCGACCCGGCGGCCCCCGTGACCGCCGGGCCGACGCTCTCTTTCACGACCGGGGCTCTGCCGGCGGGCTTCGCCCCGCCCGCCTCGTCCGTCGTCACTCCTTCCGCGGGCGATTCCGGGCAGGACGTGCTGCTTCACAGTCTCTTAAACCGCGCCAGCCGGCCCTTCATCACCGCCACGGATTTGAGCGGCGCGCTGCTCTGGTATTACGACAACGACATAAGTGTTCAGTACGCCACGCGCCCGGTCGGGGGCGGGACGCTCCTCCTCGTCCGGGATGCGCAAAGAGGGGTGCGCGAGATCGACCTGGCGGGCAACACGGTATGGGACACGAATCTCAAGGCCGTCTCGGACCAACTCGTCCTCCGCGGCGCGCATCCCATCACCTCCTTCCACCACGAGGCCCGGCGTCTGCCGGACGGGAAGACGGTCGTGCTGGCCGGCACCGAGCGGGTCCTGTCGGACGTGCAAGGCCCCGGCCCCGTCGCCATCGTCGGGGACATGATCGTCGTCCTGGATGAGAACTTGCGGGTGGTCTGGCATTGGGACTCCTTCGACCACCTCGACGTGACGCGCAAGGCGCTGCTCGACGAGAAGTGCCCGCAGTTGTGCATCACGCCCTCCGCGACCGCCAACGACTGGACTCACGCCAACGCCGTCGGGTACTCCCCCGCCGACGGCAATCTGGTGCTCTCGATTCGTCACCAGGCGTGGGTCGTTAAGATCGACTACCAGGACGGCGCCGGCGACGGCGACATCATCTGGAAGCTCGGCAAGGACGGCGACTTTACGTTCAACTCGGCCGACCCGTACCCCTGGTTCTCCTACCAGCACGACGCGGATTATGTGCCCGGCGACCCGACCGCGCTCATCCTCTTCGACAACGGGAACCTGCGCCAGCCGGTGGCCGGCGTGACGAAGAACAGCCGCGGCCAGGTCTTGAACCTCGACGAGGTGAATAAGGTTGCGACCTTCCAGTTGAACGCAGACCTCGGGGGATACTCCGGCGCCCTCGGGAGCGCGCAGAAGCTGACGGGCGGCAACTTCCACTTCGAGTCCGGATTCCTGAGCGGCGTCGCCCGCTCCATCGAGACCCGCCCCGACGGCAGTCTGGCCTTCATCCTCCAGACTCAGAATCTCACTTACCGAAGCTTCCGGATGAGAGACCTCTACACCCCCGGCGCGCCCGGCGGGGATGACCAGACCATCAGCTTCGGCGCCATCGCCGCACAGACGTACGGCGGCCCCACCCTCGACCTCAGCGCGACGGCCACGTCGGGTCTGCCCGTCGGTTTCCGCGTCGTCTCAGGCCCCGCGACGCTCTCCGGCAACACGCTCACCTTCACGGGCGCGGGCACGGTCGCCGTGCAGGCCGACCAGGACGGGAACATACAGTACAACCCTGCGCGCAGCGTGAGGCAGTCCATCACCGTCAACAAGGCGAACCAGACGATCACGTTCGGGACTTTAACTGATAAGACGTTCGGCGACGCGTCCTTCGCGCCGGTCGCCACGGCCAGTTCCAACCTGACGGTCAGCTTCGCGGCCACGGGCCAGTGCACTTTCAGCGGGGGCTCGGTCAACATCACGGGCGCGGGCTCGTGCACCGTCACCGCCTCGCAGGCCGGCAACGCGAACTACAACGCCGCGACGCCCGTCCCGCGCTCCTTCAACATCGGCAAGGCGGGCTCGACGACCACCGTCACCGTCGCCAACGCGACCTACGACGGACAGCCGCACGGCGGCACCGCGGCCGCGACCGGCGCCGGCGGACTCAACCAGAGCTTGACCGTGACCTACGCGGGGCGCAACGCCACTGTCTACGGGCCTTCGACGACCGCCCCGACGAACGTAGGCGAATACACGGCCTCGGCCAGTTTCGCGGGCGACACGAACCACAACGACAGCAGCGACAGTAAGAACTTCCAGATCACGAAGGCGAGCCAGACCATCACCTTCAACGCCCCAACGAACAAGACCTACGGCGACCCCGATTTCACGTTGAGCGCCACGGCCTCTTCCGGGCTGGCCGTGAGTTTCTCGGTCGAAGGCCAGTGCAGCCTGAGCGGAAACTCTCTCCACATCACGGGCGCGGGAAGCTGCAAGGTCACGGCGACGCAGGCCGGCAACGCCAACTACAACGCGGCCACGCCCGTCGAGCGTTCGTTCACCGTGGCGAAGGCGAACCAGACGATCACCTTCGGCACCCTGTCGGGCAAGACTTTCGGCGACGCCGATTTCTTCGTGAGCGCGTCGGCCTCTTCGAGCCTCGCGGTCGTCTTCTCCGCGACCGGCGCCTGCACGGTCAGCGGCTCCACGGTTCACATCACCGGCGCGGGCTCTTGTAAAGTCACGGCGGCGCAGGCTGGCAACGTCAACTACAACGCGGCCACGCCCGTCGAGCAATCGTTTACCGTGGCGAAGGCCCCGCAGTCCATCACGTTCGCCGCCCCGTCGAAAAAGACCTACGGCGACGCCGCCTTTACTGTCAGCGCGACGGGCGGCGCGTCCGGCAACCCCGTGACCTTCACCGCGTCCGGCAACTGCGCCGCGGGCGGGACGAACGGCACCACCATCACCATCAGCGGCGCCGGCTCCTGCACGGTCACGGCGTCGCAGGCCGGCAACGACAACTACATGGCCGCGGCCGACGTCGCGCTCACGTTCAACGTCGCGAAGGCGACCCAGACGATTAACATCAACACGCACGCTCCCGCGAGCGCCGCTTACAACAGCCAGTTCACGGTCGCCGCGTCCGGCGGCGCCTCCGGCAACGCGGTCACATACGCCGCCGCCGGTTCGTGCTCGAACTCCGGCGCGTCGTTCACGATGACGAGCGGCACGGGCACCTGCACGGTCACCTACAGCCAGGCGGGCAACGCCAACTACGAGGCGGCGCAGGCGACCGAATCCGTCAACGCGTCGAAGGTCGCGCAGACAATCACCTTCACCGCGCCCGGCGACAAGACTTACGGCGACGCCGACTTCGCCTTGAACGCGAGCGTCTCTTCGGGGCTCACGCTGAGCTTCGCCACCTCTGGCGCGTGTACGGTCGTCGGCTCGAACGCTCACATCACGGGCGCGGGCTCCTGCACCGTGACGGCGTCGCAGGCGGGCGACAACAACTACGGCGCGGCGAGCAACGTCGTCCGCTCCTTCACGATCTCGAAGGCGGCGACGGCAACGTCGGTGTCGTCTTCGGCCAACCCTTCGGCGGCGGGTCAGAGCGTGACCTTCACGGCGACTGTCACCTCGACGGCGGGCACGCCGGGCGGCACGGTGCAGTTCAAGGTTAACGGAGGGAACGTGGGCGCCCCCGCGGCGCTTAACGCGAGCGGCGTGGCCTCCCTGACGACCTCGGCGCTGGCCGCGGGCTCTTACACGGTCACGGCCGACTACGGCGGCGCCGCGAACTTCAACGCCTCTTCGGGCTCGCTGGGCGGCGCGCAGGCCGTGGGCAGCCTCTTCGAGTTCTCGCTGCCGCTCTACTCCGTGGCAGAACGCGGCGGCTCGGTCACGTTCGTCGTCAAACGGAGGGGCGACTTGAGCACCGCGGCGAGCGTCGTTTACACGACCGACGACGGGAGCATCCCGTCCGTCTACGTCCCCTGCTCTTCCGTGACGGGGCTGGCGCTCGGGCGCTGCGATTACACGGAGGCGGCGGGCCGGCTCGACTTCGCGGCGGGCGAGGCGGAGAAGACCTTCGTCGTGCTGGTCAACGACGACTCCTTCGTCGAGGGCACGGAGACGACGCACGTGCGTCTGTCCGGCGCCTCCGGCGGGAACGGGCTCGGCTCCCTCCCCTCGGCCGCGCTGGAGATCACGGACGACCTGACGGAGTCGGCGGGGAACCCCTCTGACGACGACGAGTCGTTCGTGCGCCAGCACTACCACGACTTCCTGGGCCGCGAGCCCGACGCCGAAGGGCTCAAGTTCTGGACGGACGGCATCAAGTCGTGCGGCGCCGACGCGGGGTGCCGCGAGGTGAAGAGGATACACACCAGCGGCGCCTTCTTCCTCTCGATTGAGTTCCAGAACACGGGCGTCTTCTCCTACCGCATGCACAAGGCCACGGCCGGAGACATCCCCGGCAGCCCCGTGCCCGTGTCATTCGAGGACTTCATCGCGGACACGCGCGCTCTGGGGCGCGAGGTCGTCGTCGGGCGGGCGGGCTGGGAGCAGAAGCTCGCGGCCAACAAGGCGGCGTACGCGTTGCGGTTCGTCCAGACGCCGGAGTTCCTGGCACTTTACCCGGCGCAGACTTCGGCCGCCGCCTTCGTCAACCTGCTGAACACGAACGCCGGGGGCGTGCTGACCGAGGCCGAGAAGTTGTCTCTCACCTCGGAGCTTTCAACGAACCCGGCCGACCCGTCGCTGCGCGCCTCCGTGCTGCGGAAGGTGGTCGAGAACGCGCTCTTCGCGCAGGCCGAGACGAATCGCGCCTTCGTCCTGATGCAGTACTTCGGCTACCTCCGCCGCGACCCCAACGCCGCGCCGGACACTGACTTCGTGGGCTACAACTTCTGGCTCGGGAAGCTCAACGACTTCAAAGGCGACTACATCCAGGCGGAGATGGTCAAGGCTTTCATCTCCTCCGACGAGTACCGCAAGAGGTTCGGGCAGTAAACGGGGTCGAAGCAGAGCAGCATCTACTTCGGGGTAGATACTGCGACGTGACCCTCAGGCGTTTCTCACGCGGACGGGTCCGAAGCGAGCTTTCAACACGGAGACACGGCTTGAAGAGCTATAACCTCAAGCCGTGTCTTTCGTAGATTCCCGAAACGGAAACTTTGCGGTTGACTTTTGCCGCTCCTAAGCGTCCAATGGTCGCCGTCAACCGAGACCACACAGCGGGGGGCGAATGATCAAGCTCGAATCCATCTCCAAGGTCGTCTTGCTCTTGCTCGGCGTCGGCTTCCTGGCAATGGGCGCGCAAGGGCTGTTCATGCCCGACTATTTCTTCGGACAGCTCGACCTCGCCGTGCCCAGTGTGTCCGGGCGGTCCGAGTTGCGCACGGCGTATGCCGGCATGTTCGGCGGCGCCGCGCTGCTGTTTCTCCGCGCGGCCTACCGCGAAGACGAGCGAAATCTCGCGCTGTGGTTGGCCGTCATGATCTGCGGCCTGTTCCTGCTCGCGCGCGTGTACAGCATGGTGGTCGATGGGATCCCAAACACGCTCACCATGGTTTTTATCGGCGTCGAGCTCGTCGGCTTGGTGGTCGCCGGCCTGGTGCTCAGGCTGCGGCGCTGACGAATCCGCAGGCACGGGAAAGTGTCCACGTCCTCGAGATTTGAGAGATGTCGGAAACAAACACGAAGAACGTCGATGTCGTCGTGGTAGGGGCGGGGTTGTCCGGGCTGAGCGCGGCTCGCAACCTCACCAAGGCTGGGTTGTCGGTCGCAGTGCTCGAGGCCCGCGACCGCGTCGGCGGCCGCACCTTGCTGGGCAAGGTCGGCAAGGGCCGCTTCGACATGGGCGGTCAGTTCGTCGGCGAGAAGCAACACCGCGTCCACGCGATGGCCAAGGAGTACGGGCTCGAACTCATCCGCGTCGAGCAAGTCGAAAACGGCCTCAAGATCCGCGACTACAACGGCTCAATCGGCACGTTCAGGGGCACGATCCCGCGCCTCTCGCTGATCGATCCGCCGCTCGTCAACATGCTCGGGCTCGGGGCCTCGGCGCTCAAGTTGGAGTACGAGCGTCGCAAGGTCCCCGCAAAGGCGCCGTGGGCCGCGAAGCGGGCGGTCCACTGGGACAGCCTCACGGTCAAGGGCTGGGAGGACGAGTCGTCGCTACACACCGCCGCGGTTCAGGGCTTCTACAACTCGGTCACGCGCGGCATGTTCGGCGCCGACTCTTCCGAAGTGTCGATGCTGAACTTCCTGCATTTCTTGCAGACCACCGATGGCATGGAGGCCGTGAGCGAAGGGCAGATGTTTCGATTCGCGCTCGGCTCGCAGGCGATGTCACTGCACATGGCCGAGGCGCTGGGTGACCGGGTCGTGCTGGAGGCACCGGTAACCGCGGTCGAGCAGGATGAAGAGGGCGTCACCGTGCGCAGTACGGCCGGCAACTGGCGCGGTCGCTATGCCGTGGTCTCCGTCCCGCTGCCACTGGTATCGAGGATCCGCTTCACCCCGGAGCTCCCGTACGCACGCAGAGCCATCGTCGACCGCTCGTTCATGGGCTCGACGGTGAAGTGCCTGATGACCTACGACAAGACGTTCTGGCGGGATAAGGGGTACACCGGAACGGTGCTGTCGGATCGCTACCCGATTTCGGCGGTGTTCGATAACAGTAACCCCGTCGACAATCAGCCGTGCCTCTTGGCCTTCGTCGTGGGCAACGCGGCCGCACATTGGTCGGCCCGGGCCCCGGCCGAGCGCAAGCGCGACGTGCTCGAGAGCATGAAGTTGTGGTTTGGGCCGGAGGCTGCAGAGCCGACCGACTACCATGAATTCGACTGGGGCCAGCAAGAGTGGACCGGAGGTTGCCCAATCGCCAACCTCGCGCCCGGTGCGATGTCGCTGCTCGGGCCGGCCCTGGCCGAGCCGCACGGCCGCGTGCATTGGGCCGGCTCCGAACTCTCGCACGAATGGGTGAGCTACATGGAAGGCGGGCTGGCTTCGGGCGAGATCGTTGCGGCCGAGATCGTCGCGCGCAAGCCCTGAGCGGCACGCCTGTGCCCTGCGCAGCGTCGGCGTGGGCTCAGGTCAGGCCCCAATTGTGCCGGAACTTCTCGCCCAAATCGAAGATGTAATCTTTCGACCGAACCGCCTTACCCCGCTGAAGGTGAATGATTGTCAAGCCGCTGCTGCGGCTGGACCAGCCATCGCGGTTGGTCAGATCGACATCCCAGTGCACCGTGATCACGTTGGTGCCGACGAAGTCAAAGATATTGCGCACACACACGTCATGGACGTCGAAGCGGATCGACGGAAATTGCTCGAAGAAGCGGGCAAACCAAGCTTCGACTGCGGCCTTGCCCTTGAATACGCCGCTGGCAGGGATCTCGCCCGGGTAGATGAACTCGCCGTCATCCCGCCACGGCTTCATGAGTGCCGCCAGGTCATGGTTGTTCAAGGCCAGGAATGAGCGGGCGACGGCCCGACGGGCAATGATGGTACCAATCATGCGCGCCTACCGATAGTGGTCTTGCAGGTCGGTCGGACGTTGGTCCGCATACGGCGGTAAATATACCCCCGACCGCTGCCGTTCGCCAAGATGCCGAGTCTTACCAAACCGGTCGTCATAGCCCCAACCACCTCGCGCTTCGTCAAAGGGATATCTGCCAGGGCTTTTAACACAGGCTCTTACAGCGGCGTTCGCTCGGGTGCGACCTCACGCCGGGAGCGCGGGCATCCTGCCCGCCATGAGCGCGAGAGCGCGAATGCACGAAGCGCCGACACTCAGGCTTGAATGTCGGCGCCTCACGGCTAAGCGTGCCGGGGCACGCTTTGGCGGGCAGGATGCCCGCGC
>DASVQJ010000221.1:0-12467 GCA_036389235.1 Pyrinomonadaceae bacterium
CGGCGAGCACGCGGACGAGCTTCTGCGCGCGTACCTCGCGCGGCTCATCGAGGACGAGCAGTTGCGCGCGCGCCTCGGCGCGAACGCGCGCCGGCACGTCGTCGCCGAACACGACATCCGCCGGAGCGCCGAGGGCTACCTCGATTTCATCCGCGAGGTCGTCGCCGCGCGCCCGCGCCGCGGGCTGCTCGCGGGGCTCTCCGACGAACTCTCCGCGCTCGGCGTTGAGCCCGACCTCGACGACGCGCTCGTGCGCGGCGTGGCCGCGGAGTTCGCCGCGCTCGCGCCCGAGGGCCTCTTCGCCCCCGAGCGCCCCGCGCCGCAGGGCTCCTGGGTTCAGCCCGACACGCCCTTCCCCGAAGTGCTCTCGCTCGCAGACCGCGTGGGCATCTCCGACGGCGGCGCGCACGCGTCGAACGGCCACGGGCGCGGGCGCAAGCTCGAAGGCGTGGACTACAAGCGCGCGGCCGTCGATTACCCGCGCCGCATCACGCCGGAGCGCCTGCACCACCTGCGCACCAAGCCCTTCTACAACCTCGCGCACAAGCCCGAGCGCTACGCGGGCGACGGCATCGACGCCGACACCTTCCGGCACTTCTGCGACTTCGCCAACGTCGCGCAGGCGCTCGCGCTCCCGCCCGACCGCCGCATCCTCGACGTGGGCTGCGGCTCCGGCTGGCTCAGCGAATACTTCGCGCGCCTCGGCTACGACGTGACCGGTATCGATATCAGCCCCGACCTCGTCGAGGTCGCGCGCGAGCGCGTCGAGAAGGTTCCCTACGGCGCCGACCACGAGACGCCGCTGCGCTGCCGCTTCATAGTCCACGACGTCGAAGGGCAGCCGCTCGAAGAGCAGTTCGACGCCGTCGTCTGCTACGACTCGCTCCACCACTTCGAGGACGAGCGCGCCGTTCTTAAGAACCTCGCCGCGATGACGACGTACGGCGGCTCGCTCTTCATCCTCGAAGGCGACCGCCCGGAGGAGGGGTCGGAGAACGAGGAGGAGTTGCTCGAAGTGATGCGCAACTTCGGCACGCTCGAATCGCCCTTCAGCCGCGACTACCTGCGCGCGCTCCTCGACGCCTGCGGCTTCGCCGTCGTCGGCGACTACGTGAGCGTCAACGGCCTCTTCGAGCGCGACGCGCTGGAGGGCGGGCGCCTGCGCGTCGAGCCGCCGCCGGTCAACTACCTGCTCTGCAAGAAGGTCGCGGCCGCGCCGGGGCGGCCGGCCTCCGCCGTCCCCGACACGCGCAAGCCTTCCGCGCCCGCCGCGCGCATGAGCTTTCCCGACGGCTGGCCGCAGGAGGTCGCGCCGGGGTCGAAGACGGCGGCGCGGCTCTCGGTCGAGAACACCGGCGACACGCTCTGGCTCACGGGCGCGGCCGAGCGCGCGGGCTCGTGCATGCTCGGCGTCCGCGTCTACGACGAGGCGGGCGCGCTCGTCTCCGAGCGCCACGGCACGCCGCCCCTGCCGCGCGCGCTCGCGCCGGGCGAGTCGGCCGCGGTCAGGTTCGAGCTGAAGGCGCCGCACGCGCCCGGCCTCTACACGCTCAAGCTCGACATGGTCGCGCAGCACGTCTGCTGGTTCGAGGAGCGCGGCTCGACGCCCCTCAAGGTTCAGTTTCGGGTCTCTTAAAAATGACGACGATGACGCGGGACGAGATTCGGAAGCGCGTGGGGCGGCTGGGGCCTTGGTTCCACTGCATCGACCTGGGCGGCGGCCTTCTGACGAAGACCGAGAGCGCCGTCGGCGAGCCGGTCGAGCACCCGCGGCCGACGTGGGAGAAGGTCAGGGCGTGCCTGCCGGAAGACGTGTCGGGGCGCAGCGTCCTCGACGTGGGGTGCAACGCGGGCTTCTACGCGGTGGAGCTGAAGCGGCGCGGCGCGGGCCGCGTGCTCGGCGTGGACTCGCAGCGCAACCTCGTGCGGCAGGCGGTGTTCGTGCGCGACGTGCTCGGGCTCGACATCGAGTACCGGCGGATGTCGGTCTACGACCTCGACCCGCGCGAGCTGGGGCAGTTCGACGTGACGCTCGCGCTCGGGCTCGTCTACCACTGCAAGCACCTCGTGCTCGCGCTCGAACGCCTGTTCGCCGTCACGCGCGGGCTGCTCGTCCTGGAGACCGCCATCTACCCGCCGGGGCATTCGCCCGGCTCGTTCGCGTACGAGGTGGGCGGGCTGCGGCCTCTGCTCCACCCGCTCGCGTACGTCGAGAACCCGGGCGAGGCGAAGGAGGCGATCTACAACTGGTTCCTGCCGGGCGTCGAGGCGCTGACGGCGCTGCTCAAGAACGTCGGCTTCGACGAGGTCGAGGTCTTCCCCGCGACGCAGGACGACCGCGCCGTCTTCGCCTGCCGCAAGCGCGAGCCGTACCCGGACAGCCGCTCGATCAGCTACCTCGCCGCCTCCATCGAGGTCGAGGACGGCCCCGCGCGCTGCCGCGCCGAAGAGGTCTTGACGTTCCGCGTCCGCGCGGAGAACACGGGGCTGGCGCGCTGGCTCCGCGGGGACGACACGGGGACGCAGGAGGGCTCCGTCCACCTCGTCGCGCACGTCTTCGGCGCCGAGGGGGAGGAGCCGCTCTCCTGGTATCACGCGGGCGCGTACCTGCCCGGCGACGTTCAGCCCGGCGAGTCGGTCACGGTTGAAATCGCCATGCGCGCGCCCGCCGCGCCCGGCCGCTACCGGCTCGAATTCGACATGGTCTCCGAGCACCTCGCGTGGTTCGAAGACTTGGGCTCGGAAGTCGTCAGGCACGAGTTGACGGTAGAGTAGTCGGGCTTTATTGAACTCGATCTTGAGGGTGGAGCGGAGGGCGGTTAACCACAGAGGCACAGAGTACGCAGAGATGGCACAGAGGGACGCAACTCTCTGTGCCCCCTCCGTGCCCTCTGTGCCTCTGTGGTGAAAGAATTTCCCGCCCGGGCTCAAGACTGCTGTCAACTTTTCCCCCATTTCGCGCGTCAAAAGCATCGTACGTCGGCAGGCCCGGACGGGCGCTAAATCTTCAAGTTTGTTGAAGTTGACAAAGGTCTCGGCGGGTGTCTAAACTTCCCCTGGTCGTGGAGGGAGCAGCCCCGCTCCCGACGAGAGTTAGACGACACCGCGCCCCGCCAGGCTCGTGTCACGCAACTCACCGCAGCTTTCCCGGAATTTTGGAGCAAGCAGATGCGTAAGTTTATCGCCGCAGTCTTCGCCGTGGCCTTCACGGCCTCCGCCGCGCTCGCGCAGAGCGGGCAGGCCCCGACGCTGCGCATCGTCTCGGAGGACGGCAACCGCCTCCCCTCCGAGCTGATGTACGGCAACACGAAGGTCAAGCCGCTGCGCCTGCGCCCCGGCACGAACGTGCCCATCACCATCGACGACTCGGACTTCTTCGTCCAGCAGCACTACGTCGATTTCCTCTCGCGCTTCCCAGACCAGTCGGGCTTCGTCTTCTGGCAGAACGACATCAACCAGTGCGGCCCTTCGAACCCGGGCTGCACCGAGGCGCACCGCATCAACGTCTCGGCGGCCTTCTTCCTCTCCATCGAGTTCCAGCGGACGGGCTACCTCGTCTTCAAGACCTACAAGGCCGCCTTCGGCAACCTGCCGGGCAAGCCCGTCCCCGTCCGCCGCGAGAGCTTCATGCCCGAGACGCGCTCGATCTCGAACGGCATCGTCGTCAACGGCGATCCGGACTGGGAGGCCAAGCTCAACGCGAACAAGGACGCCTACCTGCAAGCCTTCGTCCAGCGCTCGGACTTCGCGGCGCAGTTCCCCGCCACGATGACGGCCGAGCAGTTCGTGGACAAGCTCTTCTCGAACGCCGGCGTGACGCCGACCTCCGCGGAGCGCGGCGCCGCCGTCGCGGCCTTCGGGACGGGTAACGCGGCGGGCCGCGCCGCGGCGCTCAAGAGCGTGGCCGACAGTGAGGGCTCGACGCTCCACCGGGCGCTCTTCAACGAGGGCTTCGTGCTGATGCAGTACTTCGGCTACCTGAAGCGCAACCCGGACGACCTGCCGGACACGAGCTTCGCGGGCTACAGCTTCTGGCTCGGCAAGCTCAACGAGTTCCAGGGGAACTACATCGCGGCCGAGATGGTCAAGGCGTTCATCTCCTCGACCGAGTACCGCACGCGCTTCTAAGCCGTCCGGGTTGTGACAGACTGAGAGGGGCGCTCTGCCGCAGAGCGCCCCTCCTCTTTTTGCGGGTTGGTTGCTCCGAACATGACGTCGAGCCGCCCCGCCCTTCGTCTTCAAGTTAGAGTTCGCCCGCCGCGTTCACTCCCCCTCGCGCACGGCGACGACGGTGAACCGCTCCTCCCAGCGGCCGGCGTAGTCGTAGTAGTAGCTCCCCTTCGTGACGCGCTCGACGCGGAAGCCGAGCATCCGCAAGACCTCGCGGTAGACGCCCGTCGAGTAAGTCCACCACGTGTAGTCGTAGTCCGGGTTCGACGCCAGCGGCTCGAAGCGCGCCACGCGCTCCTCCGTCTCCAAAAGCGGCGTGACGACGACCAGCGTCTCGCCCGTCACCCGCGCGATTGACGCGAGCGCCGACACCTGGTCGCTCAGGTGTTCGAGCACGGAGCCGACGATGACCACGTCGAAACGCCCGAGCGCCGGCGGCAGCTCGTACACGCTCCCGTAGAAGACTTCGGCGCGCGACCCGAGGAGCCTGTGGCAGAGCCAGTAGGCGTCCTTCCAACGCTCCATCTCCGCGCCGTAAATCTCCGCCCACTTCTCCCGGTCCTGGTAGTAGAGCTTGTCCTTGAACGGCAAGAGCGTCTGCTGCCGCACGTCGCTCATGTCGTGCGAGACGACGCGCGCGGCGCCGCGCCGCTCGGCCTCGAAGCTCAGGAAGCCGGTCGCCGTCCCCACGTCGAGCACGCTGCGGCCTTCGACTTCGACGCCGCCCGCGTACTCCTCGAACTTCCCGCGCAGGTCCCACTGCCCGTGCACGACGCCGAACGTGGGCAGCTCCATCGTGTGGTAGAAGAAGCACCCCTCCGGACTATCGATGTGCCTCGGCTTTGCGAACTCGACCGTCTGACTCACACGCTCACCCCCTCGACCTGTTCTTCACTTCTTCGCGGACGCGCAGGGCGAGCGCGCGCAGCCTCGACTCCGGCAAGAGCCTCCGCCACCAGAGCAGCAGCCCGAGCGCCGCGAGCAGCGAGACGGCGGCGCCGACGATGACAGACTTCGGGCGGTAGACGAACAGCACCTCGTGCTCGCCCGCGGGCACGCGGACGCCGCGCTGGTTGTAGTTGACGCGGAGCACGCCGACCGGCCGCCCGTCGAGGTACGCGCGCCAGCCCGGGTAGTGGTTCTCCGCGAGCACGAGGACGGAAGCGCCGTCGGCCTTCGTCCGCACGTCCACGCGGTTCGGCTCGTGGCGCAAGACCTCCGCGCTCCCCTCCCGGGCCGCGGGCGCCGACGCCGCGCCCGGGTCGGACTCGACGAGGGCCGTGCGCTGCGGCTCCCACGCCGCGCCTCCGGGCAGGCGCCCCGTGCGTATCACCTTGAGCGTCGCCTCCTCGTCGAGCGCGCGCGCTTCCGGCGCGAGCCACGCGCGCGGCAGGGCGCGCGCGTTCTCGTAGACCTCCTCGCGCGCCGTCCGCCCGACCAGGCGCCAGCGCGCGGCACGCTCCAACTCCTTCGACTCCTCTTCCGATAACTTTATCTCCATCGCCGGGCGCGGGCTCCCTCCCGCGCCGGCGGCGGCACCCAACGCGACCGCCGCGGGCGCCGCCCTCTCGACCGTGAACCACTCGCGGCGCAGGGGGTAAGCCCTGCCCGCCGCCGCGTCTGCGAGCGAGACGCGGAAGACGGAGAGCAGAAGGTCGGGCCACTTCGGCGTGACCTCCGCGACGATCTCGCCGCCCACGACGGCCGCGCGCTCGGGCAGCGCGAAGGAGGTGACGTAGGTGTGCCCCTCGTAGTCGCCCTGCGCGTCGGCGACGGGGTAGCTCGCGGCGACGTCGGCGCGCTTGTGTCGCACGCGCGCGCGTATGTCCGCGCGGTCGTGCGCCCACTCGGAGGTGTCGGCGCCCGCGCGCAACTCGAACTCGAAGTCGCGGCCGTCCTGCGCCTTTAAACGCACGCGCCCGACCGTCGCGCCGTCGGGCACGCCCTCCGACCAGGAGAGGTTGGTGACGAGGGCGATGCGGTCGGCCTCCACGGGCTCGACCGTGAAGCGGAGGCTCTTGCCCGCGCCGACGTTCGGCAGCCCCATGTCGCTCGCCGCGAACATGAAGTCGCCGAACCTCTGCGTCGCCTCCGGAAACTCCCGCGCGGGCGGCGCGGCGGGCCGCGGCGCGGCGTCGGGTGTCTGACCGTCACGCTCGGGTGAGTCGGCCGCGCCCTTCGGGCGCATCGAGATGAGGTAGCGGACGCCCAGCAGGTCTATCTCGCGCCCCTCGCCGCGCAGGGAAGAGTCCGGGTCGGTCAGCTCGCCCCAGACCTTCATCTCGCCCGCGAGGCGGCTGTAGCGCGCAAGGCCGAAGCCGTCGTAGCCGGCCGCGTTCTGCACGCCGTGCATCATGTAGACGTCGGGCTGCGTCCAGAGCGTCCACTCCGCCGAGTGCGAGACGGAGGGCGGGACGGGCGGCGTCTTGGGGTCGAACGCGTGCGGCGCGGTCAGGACTCTGTAAGGGCCGTAGGCGTCCGCGCCGTGCAGGCGTATGAGTCGGGCGGGCTCCGGCTCGCGCCAGAGGTCGCCGTCACGCGTCGGGCTCGACAGGCGCCAGCCGCTCGACTGCCCCCACAGCGCGAGGTCGCACGCGAGCAGCGCGACGAGCAGCACGGCCGCCCCGCGCCGCCCGCGCGCGAAGGCCCACAGCGCCCAGGCGCTCAAACATGCGACCAGGACGGGCACGAACAGCTCCGGCGCGCGCATGAGGCCGACCGGCGCCTGCCGGCCCAGCTTGAACTCTCCGGGCCGGCCCAGCGTCACGACCAGGAACGTCAGCAGCACGGCGCACGCCGCGACCCACGCCGCGCGCCGCCGCGCGAGACCGCCCGCGCGCGACGCGGCCAACGCCGTCAGGCCCCGCCCGGCCAGCACCGCCAGCGCGAACTCCGCCCCCATCAGGTGCCGCGCGGGCACGCGGAAGAGGTTGAGCACGGGCACGTGGTAGATCAACCTGTAGAACTTCAGGGGCGCGTAGCGGCCGAGCGCGAGCGCGAGGCAGACCAGCGCCGCCGCCGTCCAGAACTTCGTCCGCGCGTCCCTCTTGAACGCGACCGCGCAGGCGGCGAGCATCAGGCCGAGCGCGCCGACGTAGCCCGCCATCTCGCCGTAGTAAGGCGGGCCGACGTACGGCGCGCGGAAGAGTCGGCCGTCGCCCCCGCCCGCGACGTAGGGCGCGAGGAACGTCGCCAGCATCCGCGGCGGCAGCGAGAACGAGGTGAAGAAGTCGTACGAAGAGTCCGCGCGCAGGCTGTTGCGCAGCAACTCGAAGGTCGGTAGGATTTGTACCGCGGCGAGCAGCACACCGGCCGCGAGCAAAGCCAGAGACCAGAGGTAGCGCGCGCGCGACTCGCGCACGGAGTAGGCGCTGGCGGCCGCGTAAGCCGCGGCGAGCAGGAGCGAATAGGCCAACGTCTGCTGGTGGCCGACGAAGGTCTGGAGCGCGACGAAGGCGGCGAGCAGGACTCCCCGCCTCCGCCCCCCCGTCGTGCCGTAACCGTCGAGCGCCCACAGCACCCACGGCAGGCACGCGCCCGTCTGCACGACGTTGATGTGCCCGATCTGCCCGACGAGGAAGCCGCCCCACTGCCACGCGAGGCTCGTCACGACCGAGCCCGCGACGGACGAGCCCGCGCGGCGCGCGTAGAGGTAGGCGCCGAGCGCGGCGATCACGTAGGACGTGACGACCATCAGGTTCGTCGCCGCGCGGGGCTCGAAGAGCAGGTAGAACCAGTTCGGCGGGAAGAGCAGCCCGCCCTGCGCCGAGGCGAAGAGCGGCATGCCGCCGAAGATGTAGGGGTTCCAGAGCGGCAGGCTCCCCGACAGGGTGATGTCCGCGGCCGCGACGCGCAGCGGCGTGTTGAAGATCGTCCCGTCGTCGGGGCACAGGACGGAGCCGGCCAGGAGGGCGGGCAGGAAGTAGAGCACCGGCGCGAGCGTGACGGCCAGCGCGGCCAGGCGGTTCCGGCTGACCGCGACGAAGGTGTCGGCGCGCGGCAGCAGGCGAGGGTTTGATGGACGAGTCATTGAATCAGGCGGCGGGCGTTTCCGACCCCGGCGGGGACGCCGGAGACTTCGTCGTCTTCGAGCCGCGGCGCGTGCTCGCCGCCGCGGGCGCCTGGGCGCGTGCGCACGCGGCCCCGGTAGCGTGCGCGGCGCTGCTCGCCTTCATGTCGCTCCAGATGCTCGCGGTGGTCTGGCGGAAGAGCATAACCGTGGACGAGATTGTGATGATTCCCGCGGCATACTACCACCTCGCCGCGGGCAACTGCCAACTCGTCCACGAGCACCCGCCGCTCTCCAAAATCCTCGCCGGCCTCCCGCTGCTCTTCCTCCAGCCCGACGAGACCGACCCGCGCAAGTGGGGTCAGGCGCCGGACTCGCCCATCGGCAAGTGGACTTACGAGGAGAGGTTCTGGGAGGACAACCCCGGGCTCTTCGAGTCGATCTCCTTCTGGGCGCGCGCGCCGATGATCGCGCTGACGGTCCTGACCGGGCTCCTCGTCTTCGCCTTCGCGCGCGAGTTGTTCGGCGACACGGCCGCGGCGCTCGCCGTCGCGCTCTTCGCCCTGGAGCCGACGCTCGTCGCGCACGGGCGCGTCGTGCAGACGGACGTGCCGGCCGCGTTCGGCTACCTGCTGACGACGTACGCGCTCTACAAGTACCTGCGCGCGCCGTCGACGCGGCGCGCGCTGCTGCTCGGCGCGGCGGGCGGGGTGGCGTGTCTGACGAAGTTCTCGATGCTGATGGTCGCGCCCGCCGTCGGCGCCGTCCTGCTCGCGCTCTGGTGGCGCGGGCGCCGGGCGCCGGGCGCGGCGAGGTCGCTGGCCCTGCGCGCGGCGGCGACGATGCTCGCGGCGCTCTTCGTCATCAACGCCGGATACTTCTTCGACCACCGCCCGCTCGGCTTCGAGGGCGTCAAGTGGCTGCGCGAGGGCGCGCCCAATTACCCCGACGCGACAGTCCGCTTCGTCGAGGCCGTCACGTACGTCCTGCCGACGGACTTCGTGCTCGGCTCCCTCTGGCAAATCTGGCACAACCGCGACGGGCACAACGCGGGGCTGCTCGGGATGTACAGCCGGACGGGCTGGTGGTACTACTTCCCCGTCGCCTTCGCCCTGAAGGCGACGCTCCCCTTCCTCCTGCTCTCGCTCGCCTCGCTCGGCTGGGGCGTCGTGCGCGTCGTGCGCGGGCGCGAGCGGCGCCTCCTCTTCCTGCTCGTGCCGTTCGCCTTCTACGCGGCGGCCTCGATGGCGGGCGCGCTCAACCTCGGCGTGCGCTACTTCCTGCCGGCCTACATGTTCCTCTTCATACTGGGCGGCGCGCTGCTTGAGAGGGTGTGGGGGGCGAAGCGCTCGCGGCGCGCGGGCGCCGTCGTGGCCGCCGCGCTGCTCGCGTGGGTGTGCGTCGAGGCGGCGCGCGCCTACCCCGACCACATGAGCTACATGAACCAGCTCGCCTACGGGCGGCCGCACTGGTGGTATCTGTCGGACTCGAACGTCGAGTGGGGCGACGACACGCGGGCGCTCGCAGAGTACCTGCGCTCGAAGGGCGAGACGAAGGTGCGCGCGATCTTCCTCGGTGGCTTCCTGACGCTGCACCACTACGGCGTCGACTACCTCGACGCGATGGCCGTCCCGAAGGGGCCGCCGCCGCGCTACACCGCGATAGGCGCGAGCTTCCTCAACGGCTCGACCGTGCAGGGCTACGCGCGCGAGGGCCGCCCCGTCACCGAAGAGGAGCGCGTCAACACCTTCGACGAGTACCGCCGCCGCACGCCCGAGGTCATCGTCGGCGGCTCCATCTACCTCTTCCGCGAGGACTGACAGGGATTTCAAATTTCAGATTTCAAATCCTGCTCTGGCCCCTGCTCGCCGCCGCCGGCCTCGCCTTCTACGCGTGGGGGGCGCCGTCGAACCCGCCGGGCTTCTTCATCGACGAGTCGTCGGTCGCGTACAACGCGCACACGGTCTCCGAGTCCGGCCGGGACGAGCACGGCGAGGCGTGGCCGCTCTACTTCCGCGCGTTCGGGGATTACAAGAACCCGACTTACGTCTACCTGCTGGCCGCCGTCTTCCGCGTGACGGGGCCGGGCGTCGCGGCGGCGCGTTACCTGAGCGCGACTTTGGGCGTGCTGGCGGCGCTCGCGTTGGGGCTGCTGGGGGTGCGGGTGACGGGGAGCCGTGCGGCGGGGCTGCTCACGTTCCTCGCGGCGCTGTTGACGCCGTGGCTGTTCGAGCTGAGCCGCGTGGTCGTGGAGGTCGCGGCCTACCCGCTCGCGGTGGCGCTGTTCCTGCTCTCGACGCGCCGCGCGGCGGGTAAGGTCGCGTGGGGCGTGGCCGACTCGGCGTGCGTCGCCGGGTCGCTCGCGCTCGTCACTTACACGTACTCGACGGGGCGTCTGTTCGGGCCGCTGCTCGCGCTCGGGATGGCGCTGCTCCTGACGGCGCGGGCGCGCGCGCTCCCGGTTTTGACGACGTGGGTGCTGTACGGGCTCGCGCTCGTCCCGCTCTACGTCTACCACCGGCGCAACCCGGAGGCCCTCGCCAAGCGCTTCAACTACCTGACCTACGTGACGCCGGAGAGCGGCTACGCAGAGGACGCGTGGGAGTTCGTCAAGCACTTCGCGGGGAACCTCAACCCCTGGCGGCTGCTCGTGACGGGCGACGTGAACGGCTACCAGATTGCGAGCGTGCCGGGCGCGGGGGCCGTCCTCTTCGCCGCGTTCGCGCTCGCGCTGTTCGGCGCGTGGCTCGCGCTGAAGTCGGCGCGGCGCGACGCGTGGTGGCGGCTCTTCTTCTACGGCCTCCTCGCGTCGGTCGTGCCCGCGTCGCTCACGAACGACTACTTCCACATGCTCCGCCTCGCGGCGCTGCCGGTCTTCCTCGTGGCGCTCTGCGCGCCCGGGCTCGCGTGGCTGGTCGAGAGGAGGGGCAAGGCGCTCGTCGTCTTCGTCGTCCTGGTGCTCGCGCAGGGGGCCGTCTTCCGCTGGCAGTTCGAGCGGTACGCCGGCTCGCCCTGGCGGCGGCACATGTACGACGCGGACTACCCTTCGAGGCTTCTGCCGGCGGCGCTGGCCGCCTCGCCGCGCGAGGTGCACCTCGCGGACTCGACCTCGGTGCCCGGCTACGTGCAGGCGCTCTGGCACGGCGCGGCGCTCGGGCTCCCGCCCGGGACGTTCGTGCGTCTGCGCGCGGACGAGCCGGCGCCGGCCGGCGCGGTCGTCGTCACGACGGAGGACGTGCGCCCGCGCTGCCGCGTGCTGGCCGAGAGCGAACCTTACACGGTCTGCGCTACCGAAGGGGCGCCGCGCGAGCCCCGGCCGCTCGCGGACGCGGACTTCCGCGCCGAACTGCGGGCGGTCGAAGTCCCCGCGCGCGTCGCGGCGAAGGCGCGCGTTAAAGTCCGCGTCGCGGTCAGGAACGGCGGCGGCGCCGTCTGGCTCGCGCGCGAGCGCGGCCTCTCGCCGTTCCAGTTGAGCGCGGCCAACCACTGGCTCGACCCGTCGGGCCGGCCCGTCACGAACGACGACGGGCGCGGCGCGCTCCCACGAGACCTACGCCCCGGCGAGGAGGCCGAGGTCACCTTCGACGTCAACGCGCCCCGCCTCCCCGGCGACTACCTGCTCGAAATCGACATGCTGCAAGAGGGCGTCTCCTGGTTCGCGCTCAAAGGCTCCAAGACGCTGCGCGTGCCGGTGCGGGTGGAGTAGGCGCTCACCCGGGCACTCTTCGCCGGGAGCGTGGGCATCCTGCCCGCCATGAGCGCCGCAGGCGCGAAGGCCGTCAGACTTTAAATCTCCACGTCGAGAGAGAGCGCTGCACGGTGAAGCGTGCTTCAGCACGCTTCGGCGGGCAGGATGCCCGCGCTCCCGGCGCGCGGCCTGATGCTGATTGGCAAGCCGATATGACCGGGTCGTCACGGTCGCGCCCGAGCGAGTGCCGCCGTAACCACAAGCATCCACAGGACATTTGCGCCCCCGCCGCCCCCGCCCGCACCCCCGCCGAGCCCCGGCGCGGCCCCGCAGCACACTTCTGCGGCCCCGCGGGAGCGCGCTGCGGCCCCGCAGGAGCGCGTTGCGGGGCCGCGGGAGTCCGCTGCGGGGCCGCAGCGCGCTCCCGCGGGGCCGCAGCGGGCCGTTGCGTTGACGCAGACGGGTTCCGCGTAGACGCAAATCGCCGCGTCAGCGGCGCTTGAGTTTAGCCCGGCCTTTCAAGGCCGGGAACGCCGTCGATAACAGGACGCCGCGTCGCGTCAGCGACGCCTGAACGGGCCGCACAGGCCGTGCCGGTTC
>DASVQJ010000222.1:0-15525 GCA_036389235.1 Pyrinomonadaceae bacterium
CTCGGCCCTGGCGATCTCAGGGGTGTTGTTGCTCGGGCGCATGACGAACGCGCCGACGGTGCCGCCGAGCAGTGCCGCCACGAGCGCCACGGGCAAAATCTTATTCGAAGTCGTCATTGGTCAGTCTCTCCTCAGGTTCTCGAATGATCTTTAGGACGCACGTGAATGAGCGTACACGCAGGGGAGAGTGGCAACTGCCGTTCCTCTGCCGTAACCGCCCGGCAGCCACCCCGACAATCTAGCAAACTTACGCGGCCTTGTGCCGAATCCAGGGCTGTTGCAATCGTTTTGTCTTCAAATTGTAAGAAGAGGCGTGTCCCTTCCAGACGTATTCGCACGACCGGAGTACACGATATGGGGCCGCGCCCCGACCATATCCTCAACGTGTGGGGTTGGACGCCCCCGCGGTCCGGACGCTATAATCCGCCCTTGGTCAAAAACACACTGAGAGTCGAGCCGCACGCAGTGTCTACGTCTGCTTCGGTCTTCCGCCTGGCAAAGCGGCTTGAGGGTGTCGGGTTCTCCGACATCGTCAAGATCCGCAACAAGATTCTGGCGCTGCGCGCCGGCGGCGCACAGGTCTTCCAGTTCGAGGGCGGCGAGCCCTTCCTCGAAACGCCCGACCCCATCAAGGAGGCGATGACGCGGGCGCTGGCCGAGAACCGCACGCGCTACGCCCCCTCCTCCGGCATCCCCGAGCTGCGCGCGGCCGTCGCCGAGAAGCTGCGCGAGCGCAACCGCATTCCCGCGCGCGAGGAGGACGTGGTCGTCCTCAACGGCGGGATGCAGGGGCTCTGCGCGGCCTTCCAGTCCGTCATCGACCCGGGCGAAGAGGTGCTCGTCTTCTCCCCCTTCTGGACGCCCATCCGCGACCTCATCGCGCACTGCGAGGGCAAGACCGTCCTCGTCCGCAGCGCGGAGGCGCGGCGCGATGGGTTTTACGAGACGCTCGCGCGCCACGCGACCGACAGGACGCGCGCCGTCTACTTCAACACGCCGCAGAACCCGACGGGCATCGTCTTCACCCGCCGGGAGGCGGAGGAGGTCGCACGCTTCGCGCGCGACCGTAATCTCGTCGTCGTCGCCGACGAGGCTTACGAAGACCTCGTCTACGAGGGCGAGCACGTCTCCATCGCGTCGCTCGAAGGGATGTTCGAGCGG
This sequence comes from Pyrinomonadaceae bacterium, assembly GCA_036389235.1. Taxonomy (GTDB): domain Bacteria; phylum Acidobacteriota; class Blastocatellia; order Pyrinomonadales; family Pyrinomonadaceae; genus QHXN01. The sequence goes on from DASVQJ010000222.1 coordinate 1,162, forward strand.
ACGATTTCGTGCTACACGCTCTCGAAGTCATACGCGATGACGGGCTGGCGCATCGGCTACGCCGTCGCGACCGAGCCGTGGATGACGGGGCTGAAGAAGTGTCTGCTCTACACGACGAACGGCGTCTCGACGCCTTCGCAGTACGCGGCGGTGGCGGCGTTCGGGCTGCCCGCGGACTTCTACGAAGGCATCCGGCGGGCCTACCGCGAGCGGCGCGACCTGCTCGTCGGGGGCTTGTGCGAGCTGGGGCTCCACTGTGACCCGGCGGCCGGGGCCTTCTACGCCTTCCCCGACGTTTCGAGCGTCCACCCCGACAGCCGCGCCGCCGCCGACATCCTGCTCGAACGCGCGCGGGTGGCGACCGTGCCCGGCGTCGTCTTCGGCGGGCACGGCGAGGGCCACCTCCGCTTCTCCTTCTCGACCTCGCCCGAAAACATTCGCGCCGGCCTCGACTCCCTCCGCCGAAACCTCTGAAAGAGTGATGAGTGATAAGTGATGAGTGATGAGTTGACGGGCGGCGGCGAGTTCGACTTCATCGAGCGCGTCAGACGTCGGGAACTCACACGCTTCGCCAAAGACAAACACTCATCACTCATCACTCATCACTCATCACTCATCGAAGGCATCGGCGACGACGCCGCGGTGTTGCGGCCGCGGGCGGGCTTCGACCTCGTCGTCACGACCGACCTGCTCGTCGAGGGCGTTGACTTCCGGCTCGGGGGCGGTTGGACTTCGCCGCGCGACCTGGGGCACAGGGCGCTGGCCGTGTCGCTGTCGGACGCGGCGGCGATGGGGGCGCGGCCGCGCTTCTGCCTGCTCTCGGTCGGCGTGCCGCGCGCGCTGTGGCGCGGGCGTTTTCTGGAGGGGTTCTACGAAGGCGTGCGCGCGCTGGCGGGGGTGTACGGCGTGCGCATCGTCGGCGGCGACACTTCGCGGACGCCGGAGGGCGTCGTCATCGACTCCGTCGTGCTGGGCGAGGTGCGGCGCGGGCGCGCTCTGACGCGGGGCGGGGCGCGGGCGGGCGAACAGATTTTCGTGACCGGCGCGTTGGGCGGGGCCGCGGGCGGGCTGAAGATTCTTGAGAGTGGTGCTGTGCGAACGTCCCGCGGGCGCGCGGGGCGCGGGCTCGTTACGCGACAGCGAAGGCCCGAGCCGCGCGTCGAGTGGGGCGCGCTGCTCTCGGAGAAGGGGCTCGCCACGTCGCTCATCGACCTGAGCGACGGGCTCTCGTCAGACCTCGCGCACGTCTGCCGCGAGAGCGGCGTCGGCGCGCGTCTGGACGCGTCGTTGTTGCCATTAGACCCTCTGCTCGCGCGGGCGGGGGTGGACGCGGGCGAGGCGCTCAGACTCGCGCTCGACGGCGGCGAGGATTTCGAGCTTCTCTTCACGGCCGACCCGCGCCGTGCGTCGCGGCTCCCGCGCGAGGTCGGCGGCGTGCCCTTCGCGTACGTCGGCGAGGTCACGGGCGAGCGCGGCAAGGTTCGACTCGTCCGCGACGGGAAAGCCCGACTGCTCAGGCCCGGCGGCTTCGAGCATTTCAACCGGGATTAAATGTTTGACTGGCCGACCGTCCTTGCCTAGACTCTCACACACGAAGCGCTCCCCGGCCCGCGTCCCGTTCTGGTAAGGAGGAACAGCATGATTCTCTACGGCCTTCGTCTTCTCGTCGCGCTCCTGACCTTCGCGGTCGGCATCGCCGCCGCTTGGCTCCTCGACTTCAAGTCCGCGCCCGTCTCGTCGGAGCGCGAGGTCAAGACAATCTCGGTCCTCGTCTCGGACGAGACGACGCCGCCGCCGCGGCACGCCTGCTCCCTCGAAAGTCGCCGCGTCGTCGCGGGCGGCACCCTACAGGGCAAGGCCATCAGCAAGCCCCAGCCCGTCTACCCGCCGGACGCGAAGGCCGCACGCGTGAGCGGCACGGTCGTCGTGCAGATCGAAGTCGGCGAGGCCGGCAGCGTGGTCAAGGCCGAGGCCGTGAGCGGGCCGGAGATGCTGCGCGAGGCGGCCGAGGACGCCGCGCTCGCCGCGAGGTTCTCGCCGACGCTGCTCTCGGGACAGCCGGTCAGGGTCTCGGGCGTCATCACGTACAACTTCGTCCTCAACTAGTCCGGCTCAAGCGAGCGCGCCGGCCTGAAGCCCCTGGGGGACGGCAGGCGGCGCGCTCTTCCGTTTTCCTTCTGAACGACTGATGCTCAAATTCTTCAACACCCTCTCCGGCCGCGTCGAGGAGTTCCGCCCGCTGCACGAGGGCGAGGCGCGGCTCTACATCTGCGGCCCGACGGTCTGGGACTACGCGCACATCGGCAACTTCCGCACGATGGCCGCCTTCGGCGACACGCTGCGCCGCTACCTCAAGTACAAGGGGTTCCGCGTGACGCACGTGATGAACATCACGGACATCGAAGACCGCATCATCAAGTTCTCGGCCGAGCGGGGCCAGACCATCGACGAGTACACGGCGAAGTACACGGAAGCCTTCCTCGACGACTACGAGGCGCTCGGCGCCGAGCGCCCGGAGGTTCTGCCGCGCGCGACGCGCCACATCGAGGAGATGGTGGAGATCATCAAGCGCCTGCGCGACGCCGGGCACGCCTACGAGTCCGAAGGGTCTTACTACTACCGCATCGCCTCGTTCCCCGAGTACGGCAAGCTCTCGAAGATCAACTTCGCGGGCAACATCGTCGGCGGGAGCGAGCGCGTCGCCACCGACAAGTACGAGAAGGAGGACGCGCGCGACTTCGCGCTCTGGAAGGCGCAGGGCTCGCCCGACGAGCCGGCGTGGGACACCGGGATCGGCAAGGGCCGCCCCGGCTGGCACATCGAGTGCTCGGCCATGTCGATGAAGTACCTCGGCGAGACCTTCGACATCCACGCGGGCGGCATCGACCTCGTCTTCCCGCACCACGAGAACGAGGTGGCGCAGTCGGAGGGCGCGACCGGCCGACAGTTCGCGCGCTACTGGCTCCACGCCGAGCACCTGAAGGTCGAGGGCGAGTCGATGTCGAAGACGCTCGGCAACTACTACACCTTCCGCGACCTGAAGGAGAAGGGGTTCAACCCGACCGCCATCCGCTACCTGCTCTTGAGCGTGCCCTACCGCAAGCAGCTCAACTTCACGTTCGAGGGCTTGCAGGGCGCGGAGAAGACCGTCGAGAGCCTGCGCACCTTCCGCGCGCGTCTGCGCGAGGCGCGGACGGAGGCCGGCTCGAACCCGGAGCTGAAGGCGGCCGCGACCCGCGCGCTCGAAGAGTTCGAGGCCGGGATGGACGACGACCTCAACACCTCGGTCGCGCTCGCGGCCGTCCACGGCCTCCGGCGCGAGGTCAACACCGCGCTCGACTCCTGCGTCCTGCGCGAGGACGACCGCCGGGACATCCTCGCCCTCGTCGAGCGCTTCAACTCCGTCCTGAACGTCTTCCCCGAAGACGAGGCGGCGCTGCTCGACGAGGACATCCAGCGCCTCATCGACGAGCGCCAGGAGGCGCGCCACCGCCGCGACTTCGCCCGCGCCGACGAGATACGCGACCAGCTCGCCGCCCGCGGCATCACCCTCGAAGACACACGCGACGGCGTCCGCTGGAAGCGTCGTTAGTGAAGGAAAAGATTTAACCACAGAGGCACAGGGACACAGCTTTAAGACTTGAGCTGTGTCCCTGTGCCTCTGTGGTTAAATCTTCCTGAAGGAGAGGCCCCGACCTTGAGCGAAAACGTCGAGCGCCCACGCATCCTCGTCGCTGGCGACGCCGCCGTGCCGACCGGCTTCGCGCGCGTGATGGAGGGCATCTTCGGGCCGCTGGCGAAGGGTTACGAGATTTACCACCTCGGCACGAACTACCGCGGCGACCCGCACGGCTACGACTGGAAGGTCTACCCGGCCGAGATCGCGGGCGACCGCTGGGGCGCCAACCGCATCAACACCCTCGTCGAGAAGATCAGGCCGCACCTCGTCTTCGTCCTCAACGACATCTGGGTGCAGCACGCCTACCTGAATGAGCTGCGGAAGTTGAAGGACGCGCCGCCGGTCGTCCTCTACTGCCCGGTGGACGCCGGCCCCATCGACCCCGAAGGCGTCGAGCCGCTCCGCGGCGTCCGCCGCTGCGTCGCCTACACGGAGTTCGGCCGCGGCGTGATCGAGGCGGCGGCGGCCAGGCAGAGGGCGAAAGACCCGTCCTTCGACTTCCCCGCCGTCGAGGTCATCCCGCACGGCGTGGACACCGGCACCTTCCGCCCGCTCGACGCCCCCGACGGCCTCGCCCCGCGCCTGCAAGCGCGGCGCATGCTCTTCCCCGACATGGGCGACCTCGAATTTCGGGGGCCGCGGCGCCCCGCGCGTTCGCGGGCGGGCGGGCGCGCCTGTTAAGATTGCGTCCACAATCCTGAGTTAAGAGGGCGGGACGTGGATGTTAGTGCTCGGCATTGAAAGCTCCTGCGACGAGACGGCGGCGGCGCTCGTGCGCGACGGCCGCGAGATGCTGTCGTCGGTCATCTCTTCGCAGGTCGAGATACACAAGCGCTTCGGCGGCGTCGTGCCGGAGCTGGCCTCGCGCGAGCACCTCGACAAGATCGTGCCCGTCGTCGAGGAGGCTTTCGCGCGCGCGGGCGTGGGCAAAGAGGAGATCGACGGCATCGCCGTCACGCGGGGGCCGGGGCTGGTCGGCTCGCTCCTCGTCGGGCTCTCGTTCGCGAAGGCGATGGCCTACGCGCTCGAAAAACCTTTCGTCGGCGTCAACCACATCGAGGGGCACATCTACTCGGTCGTCTTCGACAACCCGGCGATTGAGTACCCGGCCTTCGCGCTCGTCGTCTCGGGCGGCCACACCAACCTCTTCCTCGTGCCCGAGCCCGGCCGCTACCGCGTGCTCGCGCGCACGCGCGACGACGCCGCGGGCGAGGCTTACGACAAGGTGGCGAAGATGCTCGGCCTCGGCTACCCCGGTGGGCCGATTATTGAAAGGCTCGCGCGCGAAGGCGACCCGCGCGCCGTGCGCTTCCAGGTGCCGCGCATGGGCGACGGCCTGCCCGACTTCAGCTTCAGCGGTCTGAAGACGGCCGTCTCCAGGCACGTCCGCGAGACGGGCCTCCAGCCCGTGGCCGAAGGCGAGGAGCCGTCGCAGGCGGTTAAGGATTTGGCCGCGAGCTTCCAGAGTGTGGTCATCCGCTCGCTCGTCGGCACGACCGAACGGCTCGCCGCGGAGCACCGGCCGCGGACGCTCATCGTCGCCGGCGGCGTCGCCTGCAACGAGGCCCTGCGCGAGGCTTCGCGCGAGCTGGGGCGGAAGCTCGGCGTGCCCGCCTACTTCCCCTCGCGCCACCTCTCGACCGACAACGCCGCGATGATCGCCGCCGCCGGCACCGTCAAGCTCCGGGCGGGATTCAGCGACGGCCTCGACCTCGACGCAGACGTTTCCCTCCGCCTTCAGAACGTCGGGCTAGAAGAGGACGCGCGCGCCCGCGGCCACATTCATTACAGACTTTGAAGCTGTTGGCTGTTACAGCGGGGTGCAGTCGTGTGCGACCGCCGCGTGTCGGGACAGGTCAGTACCACCCGCGGTAGCGGGTAGTACTGACCGCTCTGGCAAAGGAGCACGGTGATTTTGAACCCGGCAGCTTTTGTCTGGCTAAAATCTAACAGCCAACAGCTCCCGGACAGACTGAAAGCCGCCCGGCTTCACTAAGAGCGAGGGAGCCGGACGGCTTTCGTCATGCCGCGCGTTAGCGGATTCTCCCGAGGGAGATCGACGCCGACGGGCGGCAATCTTGTTTTAATTCCCTTTTAGTCTTTGGCCGAGGCGACCGTGTCGCCGGCCTGCTCGCCGATGACGATGCGGCGCGCGAACTTCAACTGGCTCGACGCGTCGAGATCGACCGTCACGACGTCGCCCACGCGCAGCTTCTTCAGCCCGACGCGCTTGCCGCGCAGCGTGACGTGCGTGTCGGCCGCGTCCGTCGCGATGACGTGCTCGACGCCCGTGCGGGCGACGATGGAGATGTGCTGGTCGTTGACCTCGACGACCTTCGCGTCAACCTTCCGCACGTCCGTGTCCGGCTGCGCGCCGTCCGAGGCCGCGAGCGCGGGCGCGTAGGCCGCGAGCGTTAACACGAACGCGATTAAACTGGCGAGGCTGCGTCTTCTCATCGTCAAGGCTCCTGAATCGACCGTCGAAGGCTTTCGTCACGTCCCACATGGCAACCGACATGCCGCGGGCTCTCTACGTGCAATAGCGTAAAAAATCCTGAAAAAGTATCAGGTCGATAAAGGGCCGCGGCGTCGCGTTCGTCCGCTTGTACGGCGCGAGGACGTTTTGTTACGGTACAGGCATGGCCGCGACTCAAGGCATTACGCCGAAGTCTCTCCGCTGGCTCTTCGTGCTCGCGCTGGCGCAACTCTGCGCCGCGGCGGCGTACGCCAGACAGGCGGCGCCCGCGCCGCAGCAGAGCCCGGCGCAGCGTACGGGCCGTTCTTACGACACGGCGCCGCCCACACGCAAAACCGCGCCGCCCGCGCCGCAGTCCCCCTCTCCGGTCGTCTTCGCGGACGTGACGGCTCAGGTCGGAATCAACTTCAAGCACAACGCCTCGCCCACCTCGCAGAAGTACCTGCCCGAGACGATGGGCGCGGGCGTCGCTCTCTTCGACTTCGACGCGGACGGGCGCCTCGACATCTTCTTCACCAACGGCGCGCTGCTCACAGACCCGATGCCGAAGGGCGCCGCGCCCGACAAGCGCGAGCCGCGCTTCTGGAATCGGCTTTACCGACAGAAGCCCGACGGCGCCTTCGAGGACGTGACCGAGCGCGCGGGCCTGCGCGGCGACGGATACTCGATGGGGGCCGCCGCCGCCGACTTCGACGGCGACGGGCGCGCGGACCTCTACGTCGCGGCTTACGGCGGCGCGGGCCGCCTCTACCGCAACCGCGGCGACGGGTCGTTCGAGGATGTGACCGAGAAGCTGAAGGCCCAAGTCCCGGGCTGGGGGACGAGCGCCGGCTGGCTCGACTACGACCGCGACGGCCGGCTCGACCTCTACGTCGCGCGCTACATGGACTGGGACTTCGAGCGCGGCTCGCTCTACTGCGGCTCGCCGCGGGTGCGCGCCTACTGCCACCCGGACAACTTCAGAGGCGCCCCGCCCGCCCTCCTCCGTCAAAAACCCGACGGCACCTTCGAGGACGTGAGCGCCCGCGCGCGCGTCGCAGACCCCGAGGGCAAAGGGCTCGGCGTCGCCTTCGCCGACTTCGACGACGACGGCTGGACGGACATCTTTCAGGCGAACGACAACGCGCGCCAGTTCCTCTTCCGCAACCGCGGCGACGGCACGTTCGAGGACGTGGGTCTGCTCGCGGGCGTCGGCTACGACGAGAACGGGAAGGTGTTCGCGGGGATGGGCGTGGACGCCGCCGATTACGACAACGACGGCCGCGCGGACGTTTTCGTCACCGCGCTCTCGAACGAGACCTACCCGCTCTTCCGCAACAACGGCGACATGAGTTTCACTTACGCGACGGGGACGACCGGCGTCGGCCCCGTCACCGTCCCCTTCTCGGGCTGGGGCGCGCGCCTCGCCGACTTCGACGCGGACGGCCTGCGCGACATCTTCGTCGCGCAGGGCCACGTCCTCGACACCATCGAGAAGACGACCGGCTACATCCTCTACAGACAGCCGCCGCTGCTCCTGCGCAACAACGGCAAGACCTTCGTCAACGTCTCCGACTCCGCCGGCCTCAGGCTCCCGCTCGCGGCCCGCGGCGCCGCCTTCGGCGACATAGACAACGACGGCGACGCGGACGTTGTGCTCGCGCAGACGGACGGCCCGGCGCTCGTCCTGCGCAACTCGGGAGCGAAAAACCACTGGCTCGGCCTTACTCTCGCCGGCGCCGGGATGAACAGGCAGGGGCTCGGCGCGCGCGTCGTCGTGACGGACGCGGCGGGCGCGCGTCAGGTCTTTGACGTGACGGGCGCCGGCAGTTATCTTTCCACCAACGACACGCGTCTGCTCGTCGGCCTGGGAGGTAAGGGCGGCGTCCGCACGGTCGAGGTTCGCTGGCCCGGCGGCAAGGTGCAGACGCTCAACTCCCCCGCGGTTGACTCTTATCACACTGTCCGCCAGCAGTAGGCAGTAGGCCCTGAGTTTCCCGAAGTCATAGATGACAAGTAATCCCCTTTCGCGCCGCGCCCATCGCACGCTTGCGCTCACGTTGCTCGCCGCGCTGGCGCCCTTCCACGTTTCTTCGCGCGCACAGCAGCAGAAGCCGCAGGGCATGGGCGTCAACGTCGGCTCGACGGCCGTCACGGGCGCGCGCCGCACGGCCGGCATCACCGACCCGAAGGCGCCCGCCGTCTTCGAGGACGTGACGGCGCGCACCCCGCTCGCGCAGTTCAGGCACGTCTCGGGGAGCAGGCAGAAGGACTACATCGTCGAGACCGCCTCGGGCGGCGTCGCCGTCTTCGACTACGACAACGACGGGCTGCCCGACGTCTACCTCCTCAACGGCTCCACGCTCGGCGCCGAGCGTGGCAAGGAGAAGGCGCCGCGCGCCGCGCTCTACCGCAACCTCGGCGGCTGGAAGTTCGAGGACGTGACGGAGAAGGCCGGCGTCTCGAACGACCGCTGGGGCATGGGCGTCGCCGTCGGCGACTACGACAACGACGGCCACGCGGACCTCTTCGTCGGCAACTTCGGCACCTCGCGCCTCTACCGCAACAACGGCAACGGCACCTTCAACGACGTGGCGCCGAAGCTCGGCGTCGCGCGCAAGGGCTGGAGCACCGGCGCGAGCTTCGGCGACTACGACAACGACGGCCGCCTCGACCTCTTCGTCCCCGGCTACGTCGCGCTCGACCTGGAGAACCTCCCGCCCTCGCCCTCGGACGCTGCCAAGCCCGGCCAGGTCGCGGCGAACTTCTGCCAGTTCCGCGGCGTCGCCGTCATGTGCGGCCCGCGCGGCCTCAAGGGCGACACCGACACGCTCTACCGACAGAAGGCCGACGGCACCTTCGAGGACGTTTCCGACAAGGCGGGCGTGAACGACGCGACGCGCTACTACGGCTTCTCGTCGGCGTGGGTGCGCGCCGACGACGACAACCTGCTCGACCTCATCGTCGTCAACGACTCGACCCCGAAGCAGCTCTACATCAACAAGGGCGACGGCACGTTCGAGGAGGTCGGCTACCCTTCGGGCGTGGCCCTGAACGAGAACGGGCGCGAGCAGGCGGGCATGGGTCTCGGCGTCGGCGACTACGACAACGACGGCCGCGTGGACTTCTTCGTCACGAACTTCTCGGACGACTCGAACACGCTCTACCACAACGACGGCGAGGGCAACTTCACCGACGTGACCTTCCAGACCGGCATGGGCGAGCCGTCGATCCCCTTCCTCGGCTGGGGCACGGCGTTCTTCGATTACGACGCCGACGGCTGGAAGGATGTCGTCGTCGCCAACGGCCACGTCTACCCGGCCGTGGACGCGCAGCAGTGGGGCACGTCCTACGCGCAGCAACTCCTGCTCTTCCGCTCCGCGGCGCACCCGGACGCGAAGCAGGCCGAGCGCGGCGCGCGCCAGTTCCAGCGCGTCGGCGCCGCCCCCGGCTCCGGCCTCGCCGGAGCCTGGCCGAGCCGCGGCCTCGCCGTCGCAGACCTCGACGGGGACGGCCGCCTCGACCTCGTCCTCAACAACCTCGACACGTACCCGACGCTGCTCCGCAACGTCACGGACGCGAAGAACCACTGGCTGCGCCTGCGCCTCGTCGGCGACCCCGCGAAGAAGAGCCCGCGCGACGCGACCGGCGCGACCGTCTACGTCACGACCGGCAAACTCCGCCAGCGCGCCGACGCGGTGAGCGGCGGCAGCTACGCCTCGCAGAACGACCCATGCCTCTACTTCGGCCTCGGCGCCGCGACGAAAGTGGACAGGCTCGAAGTCCGTTGGCCCGACGGCTCCGCCGAGACTTTTACTGTAGACGCCGTCGATAAGACGCTCACACTCGTAGAGGGGAAAGGCGCGAAGTAGGGGGTTACAGCGGCGTTCAAACGGATGCGACGCCGTAGCGGTCAGTACCACACGCCGTAGCGGGTGGGCCTTGATTAACCGGCCACGCCGTTTGGCACAGGCCCACCCGTTACCGCGGGTGGTTCTGACCCGGGTCTACTCGTGGCGGTTGCATTCGACTGTACATCGCTATAGTGCTTAAAGGGCGCCGGGGTGGTTGCGGGGCGGGATGCGTTCTTCGTGGAAAATAAAAGGGGGCGGCGGTTGTTAGCGTGGATCGCTCCGCCACCCCCTCTTCTCACGATCTCCTAAGTGGTCGTGAGGCCGCGTCACTGTCCTCACCCCAGCAACGCGTAGGCGGGCACGTCCAGCACCCGCCCTGGTTGAGGCGGCTTATATCACACCTCCCCCGCCGCCTCAAGATTTTTTTCAGGACGCCTCAGAGGAGCGAGGGGCCGACGTTCGGCTCGCCCTCGGCGAAGCGCGAGGGGCGGAGCGCGTGAACGTCTAACGTGTGTGCGGCGCCGTCGAGGATGATTTCGGCGAGCAGTTGGCCGAGCGCGGGGGCGTGCATGACGCCGTGGCCGGAGGAGCCGTCGGCGAGGTAGAGGTTGTCGAAGCCCTGCGCGCGGCCGAGCAGCGCGTGCCGGTCGGGCGACATCTCGTAGAGCCCCGCCCAGCAGGCCGCGCGGTCTATCTCGACCCGACGTAGACAGGGCACGCGCGCCCGCGCCTTCGAGACGACCGCCGCCAGCCAGCCCTCATCGACGCTCGTGTCGAAGGGGTTTTCCCCGCGCGGCTCGTCGGGCCAGAGCAACAGCACGCGGCCGCCGCGCACGCGCAGGTGGAAGCCGTCGCCGACCTCGATGGTCATCGGCATCCCTTCGGGCAGAAGGTCTGTGGGCCTTGTGACCGCGACCTGCCGGCGGAGCGGGGCGACGGGGATTTCGGCGCCGAGCTTCCGCCCGACCTCCGCGGCCCAAGCGCCCGCCGCGTTCACGACTACCCCGGCAGAGACCTCCCCGGCCGATGTCAACAGCGCCCCGACCCTCCCGCCGACGCCCCCCTTCACGCCTTCGAGCGCGGCGCCGTACTCGAAACGCGCGCCCGCGCGCGCCGCGGCCTCCGCGTAGCCCCGCATGATTTCGAGCGGCCGGATGAAGCCGTCCGTGGGACAGTAGACGCCGCCGACGACGCCTTCGACGTTCCACGCCGGGTTGAGCCGCATGATCTCCTCGACACCCACGGCCCGCGCTTCGTACAGCCCGCACTCGCGCTGGACGGCCTGCGCATCGACGAGCGCCTCCAGCTCACCCCCGTCGCGCGCGACGAAGAGGTAGCCGCTCGGGACGTACCCGGGATCGACGCCCGTCTCCTCCTCGAACCGCAAAAGCTTCTCGCGCGAGAGGAGCGACAGACGGACGTTGACCTCCGTGCCGAACTGCGCGCGGAAGCCGCCCGTCGCGCGCCCCGTGCTCCCGGCGCCCGGCCGCGCCCCGCGCTCCAGCACCAGCACGTCGCGCACGCCCCGCGCCGCGAGGTGGTACGCCACGCTCGCGCCGACGACACCGCCGCCGACGATGACGACTTCGGCTGTAGCCATGCGTGCCTGCTCTTTGACCCCGTCACCTGAGCGTGGAGTGGAGGGCGATTAACCACAGAGACACAGAGAGCACGGAGGTGGCACAGAGGGTTGCACTTCTCTGTGCAATCTCCGTGTCCTCTGTGTCTCCGTGGTTAATCGCCCTCCACTCCACCCTCAAGCGTGGATTAATCCGCTCAAGCTTCGGCCAACCCGAACTTGCTCGCCAGGACGAGACTGAGCGAGCCGAGGAGCGTCGGCTCGGTGAGGGTGGAGGCGACGATGCGTGCGGAGGGGAGGCCGCGGCGGATGCTGCGCTGGATGGTCTCTTCGAGCGAGGGCGCGATGATGGGCCAGGCGCGCGTGATCTGGCCGCCGACGACCACCGTCTCGGGCGAGAGCCCGACGATGAGGTTCGAGATGCCGATGCCGAGGTAGTGCGCCGTCTCGGTCAGCGCGTCGATGGCCGCCTGCTCCCCGCCGAGCGCGCGCTCGACGACCTCGCCGAAGTCGGCGGTCGTGCCGCGGCCCGCGTTGCTCGCGTAGCGCGCGACGGCCGCGCGCTCGGAGGCGAACGCCTCCCAGCAGTCGCGGTTGCCGCAGGAGCAGGCGACGGGCGCGCCCTGCCCGACGATCATGTGGCCGAACTCGCCGGCCGCGCCGCGCTCGCCGCGGTAGATTTGGCCGTCGAAGACGATGCCGGTGCCGATGCCTTCGGCGACGAGCGCGAGGATGAAGTCGCGCGCGCCGCCCACCTCGGGCCGGCCGAACCAAAGCTCCGCGAGCGCGGCGGCGTTGGCGTCGTTGTCCACGAACGCCTTCAGCCCCGTGGCCCGCCCGATCTCTTCGGCGATGGGCCAGTCGCGCCAGCGGAAGAAGGGGATGTAGATGGCGCTCCCCGTCCCCGTGTCCACGAGGCCCGGCAGGCTCACGCCGACGCCCGCGATGGCCCCCTGGTGCTCGCGGCCGGCGATCTCGCGCAGGCGCTCGATGACGTGCGCGGCCAGCCCTTCGGGGCGCGGGCTGTTCTCGAAGCGCTCGCGCGCGATGACGCGGCCGACGAGGTCGCTCGTGGCGATGGTGGTCGCGGAGGGCGTGATGTCGACGCCGATGGCGGTCGCGCCGGCCGCGCGCAGCCTCAAAAGCGTCGGCCGCCGGCCGCCGGTGGAGGCGCCCGCGCCGATCTCCTCGATGAGCCCCTCCTCCTTCAGCTCCTCGACGATGGTCGAGACGGTCGAGCGTTGCAGCTCGGTCGAGCGCGCGATCTCGGCGCGCGAGATGGGCTCGCGGTCGCGGATGTAGTTGAGGACGAACTGCCGGTTGATGTCCCTGATCGTGGACGACCGCGCGGCCTGCGCCTTCGTGAGATCGATACGTCGCATGGTTCGTCGGTAAGCGGTAGGCCGTGAGTCCCGGAGGGGCGGGATGTTTATAGCCCAAGTCAGTAATTAATAATGCCAAGCTCCGTAGGAGCGGCATGTGCACATGCCGCTCCTACGGAGCTTGGGTACTTATAGAACGCAGGGACTATAAACATCCCGCCCCTCCGGGGCTCAACCTTCTTAACCGCCTTCACCTACTGTTTCGGCATGTCGAAGACGGTGTCCTCGACGGGGACGCCGTGCTTGACCTCGGTGATGGTCTGCGTGCGGCTGTTGAAGGTGTCGATGGCCGAGACGCGGACGACGAAGGGCAGCTTGACGCCGTCCACGTCGCGGTAGTCCTCGAAGTCAACCTGCTCGGGAATCTGGTTGAGGATGGCGTCCGTGAGCGTCAGGACGCGCAGCAGCAGCCCCGTCTCCGCGTCGAAGAAGTAGCGGCGCTGGACGCTCTCCGAAGGGCGGTCGATGACGACGACGGCGTCGCGCTCGCCGACCTTCCGGCGGCCGCCCACGCGCATCGTCGGGGCGGGCGCGAACTTGACGACGTTGAAGTAGTCTATGTTGCGCCGCGCCTCGGCGATCTCGTTGGCGGCCAGCGCGCGCTGGCCGCGCGGGCCGGACATCCAGCCGGCGGCGCCGCTGACGGCCCTGCGCATCGAGCCGCCCTGCGGCCCTTCGACCGAGAGCAGAGCCTTGTCAGTCCCCTTCAGCGTGACCTCGAAGTTCTGCGCGCGGCCCTGCGAGCCGGCGGCCGTGCCCTTGATGACCATCGTCTGGAACTTCGACACGGCCTCGGGCCTGCCGACGGCCGCGACGTACTTGTCGAAGACCTGCTGCACGGTCGGCTGCGCGGGGCGCGGGGCGTTGCTTCCGTGCGCGCCGGGCGCGGCGTTTGTCGCCCCGGGCGGCGGCGGCTCGTGGCCCGAGACGGCGAGCGGGAGTGTGGGGAGGTTCTGCGGGTGCTCCTGCCCGCGGTGGCAGGTGTAGCAGGTCACCTGCCCGCGGCTCAGCCCGAAGTCGCCCTTGTTGACGGTCAAGACCATGCGCATCATCTCGCGCGCCCTCTTCTTCTCCTCCTTCTCGTCGCTCTCCCAGACCCAGTTGGTTCGCCCCTGCGCGTCCTTGCCCTGGCTGACGTGGCAGAAGCCGCACTGCACGCCGAGCGAGGCCGCGATGAAGTTCATCTCGGAGAAGAGCTGGGATTCGGGCAGCCCCTTGAGCACCTGTATGTTCTTGCGGGTCTGCTCGACCGGCTTATCCCCCTGCGGCGGCGGCCCCTGCGCCGCGGTGCGCGCCGCGCGCCCCCACAGCGCGAACGACGCGGCGAGGGCCAGAGCCGCGCTCACGACTCCTCGCATCAAACGCTGCTTCGACATCAACTCTTCGATTCCTTTCAAGTATGGATGGGTGTTCGG
>DASVQJ010000223.1:0-83823 GCA_036389235.1 Pyrinomonadaceae bacterium
CGTGCGTTCGGATGCGACCGTGACAGACGGGTCGGAACCGCCCGCGGTAGCGGGTGGGCCGTTGCAATCGGCGGCGCCGTTCGGCAAAGGCCCACCCGCTACCGCGGGTGGTTCCGACCGCTCCGCCGTGCGCCGGTCGCATCCGAACGCGCGCCGCCGTAAATTTCTTAGATTGTAGCCGGATAGCATGGGTGATACGCACATCATGCAAACACAATTTGGAGTGGAGGGGAGCGCGCGACCCAACAAGCCAATGCACCCGAACGCCGACACACTCCTGTCGTGCACATTAAAGGCCCGCGGCGGCGTGTAGTGCCGGGCGGCGGGCGTTCTTTTCTCTATCCCACTGCACAAAACTCCGTCGGGCGGTCTTCTTTCGGCGTACGGGGCGTTCGTGGAGGGGAAACGCGTGTGCGGTTGGCGGTCTGCGCGGGGTGAAGAGCTAATCCCGAGAATAAAATGCAGAATCGCACGCGGCAAGAGCAAAATCCCGCCGCGCATGAATGAAAACGTATACGCGAAGAGCGTTTTGAAAGAATGTTTCGCGGTATTGAAAAATAAAGAGCAGCATCACGCGGCGCATGAATGAAAACATATACGCGGGTGGCAACATCCGAGAATTTTTCCGAGAAGCTATAGATTATCCATAATATCGTGCAGACTTTTAGTGTACCCCGGGAAACTTCGGGCGCGTCGCGGCAAACTTCGGCGATAGACGTGAAATAAATCCTTTAGCGCGGAAAAAAATGGCGAGGGCGCGGCGAAAAATGCCGAAGAGCGTGCGCGCTTGAGGCCGGAGAGGTTCGACGTTTTATGCACGCAGGGGTCTCACCGGACGGGAGAATTTTTTTCTTGCGCGCGGGAAAAATTTGGGTATAATTCGCGCCCTCCAAGCGGGAAACCTCGTCCCTTTCACTCACCGGGAGGAAATCCGCCAATTCCTTCCTTCACCTTCAGGAGAAAAAAATATGAATAGCTTTCACCTTGTACATTACGAGAGGTCACAGCGCGTCACCTCTGCAATCGACTCACAACCGGAAGACTTCCCCGAGGACAGCAAAGCGGCCACGCTCAACGCGGCCATCAAACAGAAACAGGCCAGACTCGCCGAACTCGACATAATAAGGTCGAGCAGCATGAGCAGGCAGAAGCAGGCCACGGCCGCGCGCGGTAAAGCGCACAAACTGCTGGACACCATGGTCAGGAGGGTCATCGGCACGGCCCTCGTCTTCGCCCCCGAACACCCTGACACCGAAGGCATGTTCGTGCGCCCGCAGAAGAACGCCAGCGGCCAGACGCTAATCACCGACGCGCGCTCTCTCGCCGATAAGGCGGCGTCGCTCGTCGGCCTCTTCACGGAAAACGGCCTGCGCCCGACCTTCGTCGGCGACATGAGGACGTACGCGGACACCGTCGAACACTCGATGCAACTCCAGACCGAAAGCGAGGGCGAGCGCCTGCACGCCAACGCCGAGATGAAAGAGGTCATCTACCGCCTGAGCGAGTTGATCGGACGCCTCGACGTCGTCGTCCGCAACAAGTACGCGGACGAACCGGCCAAACTCGCCGCGTGGGAGCGCGCCCGGCGCCTCGAAAAAGCGCGCGCTCACCGCACCGCCGAAAATAACGCCCCGCCCCCGGCGCCGCAGCCGTAAAAGGCGGGACGCTTCCGCAAACCCCGACCGACAAGACGCCGGCACGGCTTTCGACTTCCGTAAGCCGTGCCGGCGTCTCCCCTGTCAGAAATCCTAACCCCCCGCCCTACACTCTCAAGTCAAACACCTACAGCGGCGTGCGTTCGGGTGCGACCTCACGCCGGGAGCGCGGGCATCCTGCCCGCCATGAGCGCGTCAGCGCGAAAGCCGTCAGACTTTAAACCTCCAGGTCGGGAGATAGCGCTTCACTGCTAAGCGTGCTGGCGCACGCTTCGGCGGGCAGGATGCCCGCGCTCCCGGCGCGGCCGTCGCGTCCGTGTGAACGCCGCTATAGCCGTGTACAGGCCGTGTCTCCGTGTCTCTGTGTTAAATCGCTCCCGGTTTCACTCAACGGCAATATAGAATCCCGTCCGTAGACGAAAGAGATGAGCAAGCGCCTGACCCCGACCGTCCTGCGTTTCGACTCGCTGCCTTCGACCAACACGGAGGCGGCGCGGCAGGCCGTGCTCGGCGTGCCGGAAGGTTTGTGCGTCGTGGCGCGCGAGCAGACGGCCGGGCGCGGTCGCCGCGAACGGAGCTGGGTTTCGCCGAGAGACGCGGGACTTTATCTGAGCGTCGTGCTGCGTCCGACGTCGGAGGCGCGGCACTGGCCGCTCATCACGCTCGCCGCCGCGCTGGCCGTGCGCGACGCTCTGAGCGAAGCGTGCGGACTTGAGGCGGACATAAAATGGCCGAACGACCTGCTCGCGGGCGGGCGTAAGCTCTGCGGCATCCTCGCCGAGACCGCCGAAGGCACGCGGGGCCGCGCCGTCGTCCTCGGCGTCGGCGTCAACCTCCGGCGCGGCTCGTTCCCCGAAGAGTTGAGCGACACGGCCACCTCCGTCGAAGAGCAGACCGGCCGCGCGCCCGACGCGGAGCAACTCCTCGCGGCGCTCACGTCCGCGCTCGCCGCGCGCTACGAAACGCTCCAGGCGGACGGCGGCGCCGCAGAGATTCTGCGCGAATGGCAGCGCCACTCGACCTACGCGCACGACCGACGCGTCCGCGTCGCGCTCGCCGCAGAGACCTTCGAAGGCGTCACACGCGGCCTCGAACCCGACGGCGCCCTCCGCGTCGAAACAGCCGAAGGGACAATCCGAATCGTCAGAGCGGGGGACGTAACGGCCGTGAGGGAAGTGAAGAAGTGAAACAGAGCCGCGAGCCGTAGCGAGCGGGTGCTAATACCGACATGCGAAACAAAATAAGGAGGTGAGAGCCGGGAGCGCGGGCATCCTGCCCGCCATGAGCGCCGCAGGCGCGAAGGCCGTGTGACTATCCCCTCCGACGTCGAGAGATAAAGGGCGACGGCCAAGCGTTCCCGGGCACGCTGCGGCGGGCAGGATGCCCGCGCTCCCGGCGCGGCCGTCGCGTCCGTGTGAACGCCGCTATAACTTCCCGGGCTCCGTGGAAGCGGCGTGTACATGTCGCCCCTGACGGGGCGCGGGGTCAATTAGAACGCGGGGCTATAAACATCAAGTCCCTCCGGGACTTCTCAAACAGACTCTTATTACTTTCCGCGGGCGCGTCCTGTAAGACGTATCCGCTCGCCGTTCTGAAATATTGCCGCGCGGCTGCTAAAATCCGCGCGGAGAGCCCCGTGCAGAAACTTCAACTCAAGCCGAAGACCGTCAAGTCCTATTACGAAGCGCTCGGACAGTTCAAGGCGCTCGACGTGTCGCACGAGACGGCCGTGCGCGACGCGTTCCAGGACTTGCTTAAGGAATGCGGGCGGCAGTTCGGCTGGACGCTCGTCCCCGAATGGCCCCTGAAGCGCGCGGGGCAGATGCCTCTGCGCGCGGACGGCGCGCTCGTAGACCAATTCCGCCTCCGGCACGGGCTGTGGGAGGCGAAGGACAGCGCGGACGACCTCCGGCGCGAGGCGAAGAAGAAACTGGAACTCGGCTACCCCGCGGACAACATCCTCTTCCAGTCGCCGGAGCGCGCCATCCTCTATCAGAACGGGCGCGAAGTCCTCGACGCCGACATACGCGAGCCGGAGGCGCTCGCGCGCACGCTCGGTCAATTCTTCGACTACCAGCCGCCCGCATACGAGCAGTGGGAGCAGGCGGTCGAGGACTTCCGGACGAAGATACCGGAGTTCGGGCGCGCGCTGACGGAGTTGATAGAGAAGGAGCGGCGCGGGAACCTTCGCTTCCGGGCGGCGTTCACGGACTTCTACGAATTGTGCCGGCAGTCGGTCAACCCGAACCTCTCGGAGCAGGCCGTCGAGGAGATGCTCATCCAGCACCTCCTGACCGAGCGAATCTTTCGCACGGTCTTTAACAACCCGGACTTCCGCAGCCGCAACGTCATCGCCCGCGAGATAGAGCGCGTGATAGACGCGCTGACTTCGCAGTCGTTCAGCCGCGACGAGTTTCTGCGCCGCTTCGATTACTTCTACCACGCGATTGAGGAGACGGCGCGCACCATTACGGAGTTCTCCGAGAAGCAGGAGTTTCTCAACACCGTCTACGAGCGCTTCTTCCGCGGGTTCTCCGTGCAGGTGGCGGACACGCACGGCATCGTCTACACGCCGCCGTCGGTCGTCAGCTTCATGGTGCGCAGCGTCGAGCGGCTGCTGCGCGAGCGGTTCGGCAAGTCGCTCGGCTCGCGCGGCGTGCACATCCTCGACCCGTTCGTCGGCACGGGCAACTTCGTCGTCCACTGCATGCAGGAGATTAAGCGGACGCAGTTGGGGCAGAAGTACGCGGAGGAACTGCACTGCAACGAGGTGATGCTGCTGCCGTACTACGTCGCGTCGATGAACATCGAGCACGAGTTCTACGAGCTGACGGGAAAGTACGAGCCGTTCGGCGGCATCTGCCTGGTGGACACGTTCGAGCTGGCGGAGGACAGGCAGATGTCCTTCTTCTCGACCGAAAACACGGAACGCGTCGAGCGACAGAAGCGGAGCCCCATCACGGTCGTCATCGGCAACCCGCCGTACAACGCGTGGCAGTTGAACGAGAACGACAACAACAAGAACCGCAAGTACAAGGTGATAGACAAGCGCGTCGCGGAGACTTACGCGAAGGACTCGAAGGCGACGCTCGTCAACAGCCTGAGCGACCCGTACGTGAAGGCGATACGTTGGGCGTCCGACCGCATCGGCGAAGAAGGTATCGTCGCGTTCGTGACGAACAACAGCTTTATCGAAAACCTCGCCTTCGACGGCGTGCGAAAGAATCTGGAACAGGACTTCGACGAGATATACATACTCGACCTCGGCGGCAACGTCCGCAAAAACCCGAAGCTGTCGGGGACAACACACAACATCTTCGGCATACAGGTCGGAGTGAGCGTCAACATCTTCGTGCGCAAGCGCGGCAAGAAGGGAACGGCGAAAATCTTCTACGCACGAACGGACGAGTTCTGGCGTAAGGGAGAGAAATACGAATATCTCGACAAGTCACAGCACATCGGAGGCGTCGAGTGGCAGGAACTAAAGCCAGATGAGAAACACAACTGGCTAACAGAAGGAATACACACGGACTTCAATGCGTTCCTACCTATAGGACTCAAAGACGCAAGACAATCAAGAGATTCAGAAGTAACTGCGTTATTCAAAATGTTCGGCCCTGGTGTTATGACAGGACGCAATTCGGTTGTTTATGATTTCGACAAAGATAGGCTACTCGAAAGGATTGAGACATTTTGTAATAACTACAATGCAGAAGTTTATCGCTATCAGCAAAAAGGCAAGCCTACAAACTTAGACAACTTCGTTAATTATAGCGAAATAAAATGGAGTGAAAGTCTTAAGGCAAAACTTCAAGGGGAAAAGATTGTAACCTACGACGCAAGCTGCGTCCGCGAGAGTTTATACCGCCCCTTTGTTAAAAATTATCTGTACTATGATTCACTCCTAAATGACAGACCGGGATTATCTGCGCACTACCTGCCTAATGCCAAGACTGAGAAAGAAAACCTTCTGATATGGCTTAAGGTAGGGTCAGAGTGGCCGATGTTTGCATTAGCCACAAATGCAATAGCAGACCAACTTCCGCAAGGTGGTTCACAGTGTTTCCCCTTCTACACCTACGACGAAGACGGGACGAACCGGCGCGAGAACGTGACGGACTGGGCGCTGGCGCAGTTTCGTGAGCGATACGGCGACAAGAAGATTTCCAAGTGGGATATCTTCCACTACGTCTACGCCGTGCTCCACCATCCCGAATACCGCGAGCGCTACGCCGCGAACCTGAAGAGAGAACTGCCGCGCGTCCCCTTCGCCCCGGACTTCCCCGCGTTCGCGGACGCGGGCGCGCGTCTCGCCGAGCTGCACGTCAACTACGAGCGGCAGCCGGAGTACCCGCTCGAAAGAATCGAGAACCCGAACGCCCCGCTCGACTGGCGCGTCGAGCGGATGCGCCTCGGCAAAGACCGACGGCACATCGTCTACAACAACTTCCTCACGCTCTCGGGCGTGCCGCCGGAGACTTACGAATACCGCCTCGGCAACCGCTCCGCGCTCGAATGGGTCATCGACCAGTACCAGCTTTCCACCGACCGGCGCAGCGGCATCACGAACGACCCCAACCGGCCCGACGACCCGCAGTACATTCTCCGCCTCGTCGCGCAGGTCGTCACGGTCAGCCTCGAAACGGTGAAAATCGTCCGCGGGCTCCCGGAACTGGGCATAAATCAGAAACGCGAGCCGTAGCGAACGGGCGCGCGCGGCGTCAGAGGGAATTACAGCGGCGTGCGTTCGGGTGCGACCTCTGAGCCGGGAGCGCGGGCATCCTGCCCGCCATGAGCGCGAAAGCGCGAAAGCCGTGAGACTCTACACCTCAACGTCGAGGGAGAGCGCCTTACGGCTAAGCGTGCCGGGGCACGCTTCGGCGGGCAGGATGCCCGCGCTCCCGGCTGGCGGTCGCGTTCGTGTAAACGCCGCTGTAACACGGATGGACAGGACGGGCGGGATAAGTATTTCAGATTTTCATCCCACGCCGGCTTATCCTGTCCGTCCGTGTTAATTATTCCTTACCACCGCTTTCGTGCTTATGAAAAAAATCGTCATCTCGACGCTCGGTTCGTTCGGCGACGTGCACCCGTACGTCGCCATCGCGCTTGAGCTGAAGCGGCGCGGGCACCGGCCCGTCATCGCCACTTCGGAGATTTACCGCGAGAAGACCGACGCCGTCGGGCTCGAATTACATCCCGTGCCGCCGGACCTGCCAGGCTACGACCGGCCGGACGAGGTGGCGCGGATGATCGAGGAGATGATAGACCCGAAGAAGGGGCCGGAGCGCGTCTTCACGCAGTTCGTCAACCCGCACCTGCGCGGGATGTACGACGCGCTGCTGGACGCCACGCGCGGCGCAGACCTGCTCTTGACGCACGTTCTTTCGCTCGCAGGCCCGCCGCTCGTGGAAAAGACGGGCATCAAGTGGGTGTCCAGCGTGCTCGCGCCCATTTCGATGTTCTCCGACTACGACCCGCCGGTCTTCCCGCAGATGCCCTGGCTCTACCGCGTGCTCAAGCTGCACCCGTCGGTTTCGCGCGCCGCGATGCGCGTCGGGCGCCTGAAGCTCGACCAGATGGCCGCGCCGGTCTACAAACTGCGCGCGGAACTCGGACTCGGGCGCGGCGGCAACCCGATGCTCGAAGGACAGCACTCTCCGCGGATGGTGCTCGCGCTCTTCTCCTCCGCCATCGCCAAACGCCAGCCCGACTGGCCGCCGCAGACGCGCGTGACCGGCTTCCCCTTCTACGACCGGCGCGACCGCGCGGGCGACGAAGATAGTCTGGAGCCCGCGCTGCTGGAGTTCCTGGGGGCGGGCGAGCCGCCCGTCGTCTTCACGCTCGGCTCGTCCGCGATATACGCGGCCGGCGACTTCTACCGCGAATCGGTCGCGGCGGCGCGCGCGGCCGGCGTGCGCGCTCTACTCCTCACGGGCGAGCCCTGGAATCGCCCCGCCGAACTCCCGGAGGGCGTCGCGGCCTTCGACTACGCGCCCTACGGCGAACTCCTGCCGCGCGCGCGCGCCGTCGTCCACCAGGGCGGCATCGGCACGACCGCGCAGGGCTTGCGGGCGGGCGTCCCCGCGCTAATCGTCCCCTTCAGCCACGACCAGTTCGACAACGCGGCCCGCGTCGCGCGCGTCGGCGCCGGCCGCGCCCTCCCGCGCGCGAAGTACAACGCCGCCCGCGCCGCGAAAGAATTACGCGCGCTGCTCTCGGATGAGAGTTACACTACGCGCGCCGCCGAGGTAGGACGACAAATCAGGGCGGAAGACGGCGCGGTCGCGGCGGCCGACGCCATCGAAGAAGTTTTAGGTACAAAGTAAACGCCGCGTCAGCGGCGCCTGAGTTTAGCCCGGCCTTTCAAGGCCGGGAGAGCCGCACGTTAACAAAACGCCGCGTCGCGTCAGCGACGCGGAACCTGCGCGGCCCGCTCAGGCGTCGCTGGCGCGACGCATTTTATCAAGAGACACGCTTCCCCGGCCTTTTAAGGCCGGGCTAAACTCAGGCGCCGCTGACGCGGCGAATTACGCACATATGTTACTTGTCGTGGACGTGGGGAACACGAACACTTCGCTGGGCGTGTTCGAGGGGGAGCGGCTGGCGTGGCACTGGCGCCTGACGACGGAGCGCGCGCGGACGGTGGACGAGTACGGCGTCCACGCGCGCAACCTGTTCGCCTTCGCCGGGCTCGACTTCAAGGCGATCACGGCCGTCGCCGTCGCCTCGGTCGTGCCGCAGCTCGACTACACCCTGAAGCGCATGTCGGAGGTCTACTTTCACCTCACGCCGCTCTTCATCGACAACGCGGTCGACACGGGGCTGACCATCCTCTACGACCCGCCGTCGGACGTGGGCGCCGACCGCATCTGCGACGCCGCCGCCGCGATGCACAAGTACGGCACGCCCTGCATCGTCGTGGACTTCGGCACGGCGACCAACTTCGAAGTAATAGAGGACGGCGGGCGCTACCTCGGCGGCGTCATCACGCCCGGCATCTCCATCTCGACCGACGCGCTCTTCGCGCGCGCGGCGCGGCTGCCGCGCGTCGGCATCGAGCGCCCGCGCAACGTCATCGGCACCTCGACCGTCTCGGCCATCCAGTCCGGGCTTTATTACGGCTACGCGGGGCTGGTGGACGGCATCCTTCGAAGAATGATCGAGGAGTTGGGAAGAAGGCCGCGCGTCGTCGCCACGGGCGGCCTCGCGCCGCTCATCGCCACCGCCTCCGAGTACATCGACGAGGTCGACCAGACGCTCACGCTCGACGGCCTGCGCCTGCTGTACGAGCGGAACCGGAGCCGGTTACCTCAGAGCTGAAAGTGGAGTTACCTGAAGCTTAACGCGGAGGGCGCTGAGAAATCTTCAAGCCTCGCGCCGGGAGCGCGGGCATCCTGCCCGCCATGAGCGCGAAAGCGCGAAAGCCGTGAGACTTTAAATCTCCACGTCGGGAGAGAACCCTTCACGGTGAAGCGTGCTTCAGCACGCTTCGGCGGGCAGGATGCCCGCGCTCCCGGCGCGGCGGTCGCGTCCGTGTGAACGCCGCTATAAAAACTGAAAACCGAAAACTGAAAACCGAAAACTGCCTTCACTCTTGACTATTCCCCGCCGCCTGTTCATTCTTTCCGGGCAGGCCGGGTCCTGACAGCTTCCGAAATCCTTCTGAAGAACTTTCCGCACGCGAACAGATGACGAATAGAGCGGAGGCGGCGCGCGCCGAACAACCGTCGGAGCACCGACCTTTAAACTATTTCAATTACTACACCGAGATCGAGGACACTTTCGTACGCCGCCGCGGGAAGCACCTCCTGCTGGGCTCGCTCGACTGGGCACTCATGACGACCTGGAAAGAGATGGGCGTGCCTCTGCACGTCGTCCTGCGCGGCATCGAGAAGTCCTTCGACTCTTACGAGTCGAAGCCGCGCAAGCGCACCGTCAAGACGCTCTTCTACTGTCAGGAAGAGGTGGAGGCGCAGTTCGCCGAGTGGCTCGAATCGCAGACCGGCGCGCACGCGCCCGCGGGCGAACCGTCGGCGGAGGGCGGCGCCGCCGACGCGGTCGATAAAGTTGACGAGGGCGGACGCGGCCTCCCTTTCCCGCGCGAGGTCATCGCCGCGCACCTGGCCGACTGCGTCGGGCAGACGGCCCGCGCTCTGGAGAAGAGAAGCGCCGCGGGCGAAGACGCCGTGACCGAAGCGCTCGCGCGCGCGGCCGTACGCCTGCGCGAGCTGTCGGAAGACTTCGAACGCGCGGCGCGTCCGGACGCGGAGCTGCTGGAAAGCTCGCTCGCGGATTTGGAGGCGCTGCTCGACCGCGCGCTGCGCACGGCGCTGCCTGACGAAGAGGTCGAGGCGGCGCGCTCGTCGGCCGCCGAGCAGTTGCGCCCCTACAAGGCGCGGATGGAGCGCGCCACCTACGAGCAGACGCTCGACAACCTTCTGGCGAAGTCCCTGCGCGAGGCGGCCGGCGTCCCGCGCCTCAGCCTGTTCTACCTCTAAACCAAACATTCCCCCGAGGGGTGAAGGAGCAACAGATGGCGAAAGTTCAAATCAGGCGCATGGGCGTCTTCTCCTGCGCGAAAATCTATTCGATCACGCTGGCCGCCATGGGCCTCATCATCGGCGTCATCTACGGCCTGATCTTCATGGTCGTCGGCGGCGCGATGATGGCCGGCGGCGGGCGCGAGTCGGGCGCGGCGGGCGCGAGCAGCCTCGTCATCGGGCTCGTGATGATGATCGCCATCCCCGTCTTCTACGCCATCATCGGCTTCATCTTCGGCATCGTCGGCGCCCTGGTCTACAACGTCGCGGCCGGGGTCGTCGGCGGCCTCGAACTCGAACTCGAAAACATGGACGGCGGCACCGGCTACGCCCCGCCCTCGCCGAACTGGGGCGACCAGCCGCCCTACACGCCGGGGCAGCAGCAGCAGTACCCGTACTGAACGAGTAAACGGTGAATAGTAAATGGTAAATAGTAAATGGTGAATAGTAAATGGTGAATGAATTAAGGCAGTTTCCATTTACCATTTACTATTCACCATTTACTATTCACTAACCATGAAGAGTCGATTTCGTCGGCCGCGGCGCGAGGCGGCGGAGGGGGGCGGGCGTCTGCGCGCGGGCGCGCTGCTCGACGTGCGGGTCGAGCGCATCCTGCCGGGCGGCGTCGGGCTCGCGCACGCGGAGGGGCAGACGCTCTTCGTCTCCCTGGCCGCGCCGGGCGACCTCGCGCGCGTGCGCGTCGAGTCCGTCCGGGGCCGCGCGGCCTTCGCCTCAATCGTCGAGGTGCTCGAACCCTCGGGCGTGCGCGCCGAGCCGCCCTGCCCATACTTCGGCCGCTGCGGCGGCTGCGACTTCCAGCAGTTGACCTACGAGGCGCAGCTCGCCGCGAAGGCCGAAATCATCCGCGACTGCCTGCGCCGCGTGGCGCACGCCGAGCTGCCCGAAGAGATCGAGGTGGTGCCCTCGCCCGAAGTCTGGCGCTACCGCTCGCGCGCGCGCTGGCAGCACGACGCGGTGCGGCGCCACCTCGGCTACTACGAGCGCGGCTCGCACCACGTCTGCGACGTGGCCGACTGCCCCGTCGCCGCGCCGCCCGTGGCCGAGCGCCTGGCGCGACTGCGCGGGATGATGTCGGAAGGGACTCTGCCGCAGGCTTCCGAGTTCGAGGCGGTCGCGGGCGACGAAGGCGTCGCGCTCGAACCCCCGGTCGAGCGCGGGGACGAGGGCGAGCAGTTGCGCCGCATCGGCGGCGAGACCTACCGCTTCGACGCCGGCTGCTTCTTCCAGATCAACCACGCGCTGCTCGGGCCGCTCGTCGCGGAGGGCCTGCGCGGCACCGCGGAAGGCGGCGACACCGCGCTCGACCTCTACAGCGGCGTCGGCCTCTTCACGCTCCCGCTCGCGCGCCGCTTTCGACGCGTCGTCGCCGTCGAGGGCAACCACGCTTCGGCCGGGTACGCCCGCCGCAACCTCGCCGACGCCTCCCTGACCAACGCGCGCGTCGAAACCTCCGCCGTCGGCGACTGGCTCTCCCGCCACGCGGACGAAACCGGCCGCGCCGACTTCGTCCTCCTCGACCCCCCGCGCGCCGGCGCCGAGCCCGAAGCCCTCCGCGGCATCATCACCCTCCGGCCCACACACATCTCCTACGTCTCCTGCGACCCCGCCACCCTCGCCCGCGACCTCCGCCTCCTCCTCGACGCCGACTACTCGATACACTCCCTCCGCGCCTTCGACATGTTCCCGCAAACCCACCACGTCGAAACCGTCGTCCACCTCTTCAGGTCTTTGGCGGCGCAGGAGTGAATGCGAACGAACTCTCTGCGAAAGGCTTGAACATGGCTTCAAAATCAGCCCGGACTAATGCGGAACGAGGGAGGCCGAAGCCCGCAAGCTTTCCTCGGACGGACGAAGATAAGCTGGAGTGGCTGAAGCGCGGGTGGCCCCTTCACTTTCCCGCCGTCGCGGACGGGGGGCGGGCCGATGAGTTGAGGGAGGTGCGCACGATTCGGGCGTCCTGGCTCGCGCAACTCGTGAGGCGCCCCGGGCGGCTCTGCGAGTTACCGGTCGGCATCAAGAACGCCATCATCGTAGGGCCGCTCGACCTTCAGTACGCGACTTTCCAGTACGAGTTCTCCGTCACGGATTCGACGTTCGCGGACACCGTCAACTTTTCCTTCGCCGCGTTCAAGCGCTCGGCCGTGTTCGCCGGCTGCCGGTTTCTACGCCCCGCCCGGTTCAGGGCCGCGCGTACCGAGTTCGACTTCGACATCAAGTCGGCCCGGTTCTCGGGCGCCGCGGTGTGCACCGACCTGCACGTGGGTGCGCTCCTGCTCGCCCAGGGAGCCTGGTTCGGCAGCGCGAACTTCGAGCGCCTGACGGTCGCGAAGAGCGCGTTCTTTAAGACCGACGTCGTGGGTGGGAAGGCCGTGCGCAGCCGCTTCTGGGGCGAGGCTAACTTCAGGGACGCGGACGTTCAAGGTAACGCCCACTTCGATGCGGCGCAGTTCCGCGCCGCCGCGATCTTCAGCCGGATGCGTGTCGGCGGGAACGCCTTCTTCGGGGCGCACACTTCTGACCGCATGACGTTGCTGACCTCCTTCGCGGGCGGGGCCAGCTTCGCCGGCTCTCAATTCCGGAACCACGCGTACTTCGGCGGAGTTCAGTTCAAAGGGAGGGCCGACTTCGGCGCCGCCAAATTTAGCGGGGACGTCTCTTTCCTGCCCGTGCCGCTCGGGGGGAAACTCATCCCCGCCTACTTCGGCGCCGAAGCATTCTTCACGGGCGCCCAGGTCGGGGGCAGCGCGAAATTCCAGGGCTGCCGGTTCAAGAAGAGGGCGGAGTTCGAGCGGCTCCAGGTCGGCGGGGTGGCCTTCTTCCGCGCGCACACCCAGAAGCGGCAGTTGGTCGCCACCAGGTTTCATAAGAGCGCGCGTTTCATGGGCGCCGCTTTCGGCGTGGCCGCCGA
Organism: Pyrinomonadaceae bacterium; assembly: GCA_036389235.1. Classification (GTDB taxonomy): domain Bacteria; phylum Acidobacteriota; class Blastocatellia; order Pyrinomonadales; family Pyrinomonadaceae; genus QHXN01. Next base: position 13,128 of record DASVQJ010000223.1, read on the forward strand.
CTTCTGCGGCGCGCAGTTTTTGAGGGACGCCAACTTCCGCTTCGTCCGCATCGGGGGCGACGGCTACTTCCGCGCGGTGTACCTGAGGCAGGAGGAGGCGCCCACCCTCTTCCACGGCAAGGCAGATTTCTCGGGCGCGGAAATCCGGGGCTCGGTCGAGTTCGACAGTGCGTGGTTCGTCGGCGACGCCGACTTCGAAAGGCTCAGCGTCGGGGGGAAGGCCCGCTTCCGCACGGCGTCCGGCCGCAGGAACGCGAGCCCGATCACGTTCGGCGGCGCAACCCGCTTCGTACACATGAACGTCGCCGGCACGGCGGAGTTCCACGGCGCGTACTTCGGGGGGCGAGCCGACTTCGGCCGCGCGCAGATCGGCGGCTCCGCTTTCTTCGACCCGGCCGACAAACGCACGAGGGCGACCTCGGTCTGCTTCGCGGCCGAAGTCAAGTTCGTCGATGCGCACGTGAAGGGCACGGTGAGTTTTCAGGGTGCCCAATTCCTGGGCGAGGCCGTCTTCAGCCGGCTCAAAGTGGATGGCGACGCCTTCTTCAGCAGCGTCGAGGCCGGGGGGCAGGTCGCGGTGACCAACTTCTGCGGCCAGTCCCGGTTCATTCAGGCGCACGTCCAGGGCGCCGCCCACTTTTACGGCGCCCAATTCAAGCGGGCCGCCGACTTCGGCCGGATTCAGATTGACGGCTCCGCGGGTTTCTCGCCCTTAGTGTCGCGGCGGAACCTCATCCAGACCTCCTTTCAGGACGAGGTCAAGTTTCAGAGTTCGCGGATTAAAGGTCTGGCGGATTTCGGGGGAGTCAACTTCGGGCGCGGCGCGAGCTTCGAGGGCGTCCGGATCGACAGCACGGCCTTGTTCCGTGCTCACGCGGACGGCCCGCTATACGTCCCCATTGTGTTCCACGGCGAGGCGAGATTTCTGGACGCCAACGTCCAGGGCTCCGTCGAGTTCAACGGCGCGCAGTTCAACCGCGGTCTCAACTTCGCGCGGGCTAAGGTCGATGGCAACGTCTTCTTTAACCCGAGGGGAGCCCCCGTCAAATTCGGAGGCCACTCCGGATTCGTCGGCACACACTTCGCCAGCCAGGTGGAATTCGACCGGGCTCAATTCCGAGGGTCGATGGATCTGCGGGGGTTCACGTACGCCCGCATCGAGGCGGATCACAAAGACCTTTTGGAAAACCTGGCCGCCTCCGCACACTACGACCGGCAGCCTTACACCCAGTTGGAAAAGGTCTACCGCTCGATAGGCTACGACCGCCGGGCCGACGAGGTCTACCTCGCGCGGCGGCGGCACGAGAGGAAACGTTTTGCGGCCAGCGTCGCCAGAAGGAAGGGGGCGGCGAGGGTGGCGAGCCGGGAGGCGCTCCAGGATTTAGGCCGCGTCTCCTGGGACTACGTGCAGTGGGGGCTATGGAACTACGGCGTCCGCCCCTACATGCTTCTCGTCGCGAGCTTCATCGTGCTCCTGGCGGGCACGTACATCTTTACCTTCCCGGGGGCGGCCGTGCCTAAGGACCCTAAAAGCAGAACCGCCCAGGACGCGCGCTTACAGCAGCCCATGCCGTCGGCCTTTAACATCAGCCTGCATCAGTTCATACCGATCATCGAAATCCCGCCGGGCCGCGAGTGGGTGCCCTCAGACTACCCCGCGCCGCTGCTGGGCCGCCTGAACGTGTCGTTCGCGGGGTACGCGACCTTGCACCGCTTACTGGGAGCCTTGCTGGTTCCGCTGGGCGTGGCCGCCGTCACCGGGTTGCTCATCCGTCGGGAGAAGAACTGACGCGCCCGGCGCGCCGCCGCGCCGGGCGGGCTCAGTGCGAGATGATGACGGCGCCGCCCAAGCCGAAGCCGAAGCCGCCGGGCGCGGCGGCGGCGTCGAGGCGGTCGGAGAGGACGCTGCGGGCGACGATGAGGCGGGCCATGAGGCGGGCCTCGTCGCGGTTGAAGCGGTCGGCCGTCGCGCGCGTGCGGTCGAAGTCCACGCGGGCGAGTTCGGCGAGCGCCTTGACGTGGCGCGCGTAGGCGGCGCCCAGCTCGCCCATGCCGGGGCCGAGCAGCATCTCGCCCTTGCGGAACATGCCGCCCCCGGCGCCGAACTTCTCCAGGAGCGCCGCCGCCGACATCATGTCGTTCGCCTGGTCGATGAGCGGGTCGATCATCTCGAAGGTCTTCGAGGGCTCGACCAGCGCGTAGCCGCGCGCGACTTCCAGCAGCGCCTCCACCTCGCGCTCGTTGTCGGGCTGGCGGTCGAGGAGGTCGCGCGCCTCTTCGAGCAGCCCGCCCGCGGTCTTCTTGTCCCCCTTCGCCGCGTAGACGATTGCCAGCCCGGCCAGCGCGGAGGCGCGCCGCTCCTTCGACTTGACGCGCGAGACGACGGCGCGCGCGTCGTCCGTGTTGCCCTTCTCGACGGCGCGCGCGACCTCCGCGTTGTCGAAGTAGGCGAGCAGCTGCTCGCGCTCCTGCCCGCGCAGATGATCGTTGACGACCGCGCGGGCCTTCTCCGCCTCGCCGGATTGGAAGAGCTTCGAGGCGGCGGCCATGTAGAGCTGCCCGCGCATCTCTGCGGGCGCCTTCGCGGCCTCTTCGAGGATGCCCTCCGGCGGCCTGCCCATGACGGAGTCGTACTGCGCCCAAGCCTTCGCGCGCGGGTCGAGCAGCCTGTCCATCTCGGCGAGCTTCAGGCGCAGTTGCGCGGCGCGCGCCGGCACGCGCTTCTCCAGCTCGGGCAGGAGCGGGCGGATCGACATCATCATCCCGAAGGCGCCGTTGGCGGAAGAGTCCTTGAGCGCGGCGGCCGCGACGAGGTCGGCCAGCTCGCGCACGTCCGAGTCCTCCATGACGAGCGGCTTCGGCTTCTCGGGCGCGGCCGCGGCGGGGACGGGGATGTTGTTGTAGTAGCGTATCTGCTCGCCGGACGGCGGGAGCAGGACGCCGCGGAGCAGCGAGGCGGCGACCATCCACGCCTCGCGCCCGCCGCCCACCGTCTCGCCGCGCAGCTTCCCGACGATCTTCCCGGCGAGCTTCGTCGCCGCCTCCGGGTCCTTCTGGCTCAGCCGTTCGAGCAGCCCGAGGATGCCGTAGGTCACGCCCTTACTCAGGCTCTCCTCCGCCAGACGCAGCGCCGCCTTCGGGTCGGACCCGGCCGCCAGCGCCGTGAGCGACTGCTCCAGCCTCAGCTCCACGTCGGGGTCGCCCGCGGGCGCGTTCGAGCCGTCCTCCGAGGCGGGGCGCGACTCGCGCAGCAGTTCGAGCGCGAGCTGCGCGTCGCGCGCGGCGGCCGTGTAGAGCAGTTGCGAGCGCAGTTGCGTGGCCATCCAGTAGTCGCGGCCGCCGCGGTTCGGGTCGCCGGACTTCACGGCGGCGAGGTCGGCCGCGGCGTCGCGGAAGAGTGCGCGCGCGCGCTTCTCGTCGCGCGGCCAGAGGAGGTCTGCGGCCTGCAAGCGCACGGACGCGCGGTTCTCGGCCAGCTTGAGCACCTGCGCCCCTTCGAGCGTCTCGTCGAGCAGCACGAGCGCCTTGCGCTCAAGCTCCTTGCGCGCCTTCGCCTTCTCCTCCTCGGACTCCTGTTTGGCGGGCGGCGGCGACTGCGCCGCGGCGGCCGTCGAAAGTACGAGCAGGCAGAGCGTGAGTGCCTTGAGCGAGAGTCGGAGCGGCATGACGTTACTCCTCTGGTTGAGCTTGCCGGGGCCGTTGAGGGCGGGAGACGAAGGAATCACTGCGGCCTCGCTTCGGCCGGATTGTACACGAGTTCGCTGCGGGGAAGAACGCGCGGGCTCCCCCGCGGCCGGGAAAAAAAAATCTGACCGGCGTGCTAGTTTTCGGCGGCGCCGTGCGCCTTAGAGGGAGGGCATGACTGACACGCGCGGCGCGGAGGCGTGCCGTGACACTCGCGACGCCGGACTCGGGCTCGACGGCGGGGCTTGATTGAACAGACGACGCTTACTCAAAAGGAGATGAGAAGATGATGATGACAGAGACATTTTGCAACCGGACTTATCCGGCCGGGCCGCGGGGCGGCGGGCGCGGGCTGGGCGTTGGGTCGAGGAGGTTCGCGCTGGCGGCGCTGGCCGCCCTCTGCCTGGCGGCCGGCGCCGCGGCGCAGGAGAAGTCGAAGGGCGTCTACCGCATCCCCTTCGAGAACGGCACCAGCGTCGGCGTCACGAACGACTTCAACAAGCACAAGCCGCTCGGCCGCATCGACATGAGCGGGAAGGGCGGCGACGGCGAGTACAAGATCGTGGCCGCGGCCGACGGCACCGTCCGCTACGTCGTCGATAACTTCAGCAAGCAGGTGGACAGCGACAGCGGCGAGCCCTGCACCAACAACTACGTCTGGATCGAGCACGCGAACGGCGAGTGGACGAAGTACTCGCACATGCAGCAGAACTCCTCGACGCAGAAGGCGAAGATCAAGGTCGGCCAGTTCGTCAAGGCGGGCACGTACCTCGGCGACGAGGGCAAGGTCGGCTGCGCGGGCGGCGACCACCTCCACTTCGAGGTCGGCGTGCCGCGGGCGACCGACCCCGTCACGGCGACCGGCGGCTTCCTACAGGACAACGACGGCAGCAAGCGCAACCGCGACCCGCGCGTCTGCGGCATCGCGGGCGGCGTCTTCAAGAGCGGCGAGACGTACGAGGCGCGGGACGTGCCCGGCAACCTCACGCCGGGCTCGGCCGAGGTCGCGCGCCACGGCGTGCCCGCGGAGGACTACCAGTGCCTCTTCGACCAGGCCGTGGCCGCCGACTACCGCGTCGAGTGGGTGGACGGCTTCAGCTTCAAGGGCAAGGTCTATTTCAACGTGGTCTTCCGCCCGGAGAAGGGCGCGAAGTGGGCCGCGGTGCACAACCGCAACGCCGCGCAGTACCAGACCGCGTTCGACAACTACGCCGGGGCCGGCTACCGCCCCGTGCAGGTGGACAGCTACACTTCGGGCAACCAGGTGCTCTACGCGGCGGTCTTCATGAAGGACGGCGGGCCGGCCGTCACGGCCTACCACGGCCTCCCCGCGGCCGAGCACCAGAAGCGTTTCGACGACCTGACGGGCGACGGCTGGCGGCCGAAGAACATCTCGGTCGTCTCGGTCGGCGGCAGCCGCTTCTACACGGCGCTCTACGAGAAGGCGGGCGTCGGCGGCTACGAGGCGAAGTCGTTCCTGACGGCCGACGAGTACCGGAAGCTCTTCGACGAGAACAGGCAGAAGGGGCGGCAGCTCGCCTACCTCAACGTCTACGAGCACCAGGGGCAGCCGCGCTTCTCGGCCATCTGGAACTCGGCCGCGCAGGGCGGCTTCAAGGCGCGACACGACCTGAGCGGCGCACAGTACCAGGACGAGTGGGAGTCGGCGCTCAAGGGCGGGATGTTGACGCGGGCCGTGACGGGCTACGCGGACGGCGGGGCCGTGCGCTACGCGGCCGTCTGGAGGAAGTAGCCGGCGGCGCCCGCCGTCGAAGGTTCCACCGCACAGAAGGCGGCGCGGGTGTTGGCGCCCGCGCCGCCTTCTGTGCGGTGAGCGTGCGTCGTGCTTGCCGCGCCCGCGCGCTCTCTAATAAAGTCCGGACGCCGCAGGTCATTCACCCCAACCGAAAGTCCGCCGGAGGTCTCGATGCGTCTTCGCCGTTCGCGCGCCCTCGCGGAGCCGGCACTGAAGGAGGACGCGCCCACCGCGCAGACCGCGGAGCAGCTCCCCGTCTACGACGCCTACTCGGTTGACGGCGACGTGACGGGGCGGCTCGTCCGCGTCAACTACGGCGTGCCGCCCCGAGGCCGCGGAGAAAATATTGCTTTAGTGCCATGAAAAGCTTATAGTGCCCGCCACTATCTGAGGGGAGGATTCACGCCCGTGTCGGATCGGAAAGCGCGAGCAGACGAGGAGAACGACAGTGGGGATGATCCTCAACAAAACGAAGTCAGCTTAGATTACTCCGGGGAGGCGGTGGTGGTTCCGAGGGAAAGCCTACCCAAGCCCGCGCCGGGCAAGCGCATACACCCACGCCGCCCCTTACCGCAAGTCCCCCAAGCGCCACCGGAGGACGAAGACAAAGAAGAAGACGGCGAGCCGTAAACCCCCGTCGCTCGGCGGGTTCTCGCGGTCCTCTTCGCACAGGCCACAGAGACGGCGGCAAGTGTCTTCGCGGGCACCGAACTGCGCCGGCCGCGCCCCCGCGTGCCGGCGTCCGCGGCGTGTGAGAAACCACGGCCGCCGCAGTCACCTGACAGCCCCGTAAAGGAGAGCCCTCAATGCCAACCAAAACCACTTCGAAGAAGGCAGCCTCGAAGAAGGCCGCCGGTACAAGGGTCGCCACACAGATCCGCCTGCGCGCCAGCGCCGTCGTCGTCAAACCGCTCGACCAGCCGCCCACGTTCGTCAAGCCGAAACGCATCCACCCGCGCCGCCTCCTGCCACTCGTCAGGGAGGGCGATGAGCGCGAGTTCCACAGCCTGACCCCCCAGACGCTCTTCCACACGCCCGACACATTCTTCGGCGCGCGCGCGGCCTTCGGGCCGCTGGCGGCCGCCGACGAGTTGAAGATCGTGACGAATACGGAGCTGACCGAGCCCGGCAAGCAGCAGACGGCCTCGAACGTCGGCGAGCCGAGCGTGGCGATCAACGACAACGTCGTCTTCTACACCGGCAACTGGTACGCCGCCATCTCGACCGACGCCGGGCGGACTTTCAAGTTCATCGCCCCGGGCGCGGACTTCAAAGACCCCAAGAACGGCTCGACCTTCTGCTGCGACCAGATCGTCCACTACATCGGCAAGATTGACACCTTCGTCTGGCTCCTCCAGTACGGCCCCGACACGGGCGACAACGTCCAGCGGCTCGCCTTCGCCAAGACGGCCGACGCGGCCAAGAACAAGTGGCGGGTCTTCGACATCACGACGGCCAGCCTGAAGGTGCCCGGCGCGTTCCTCGACTTCCCCGACCTGGCCGTCGGCGCCAACAGCCTCTACCTGACCACGAACATCTTCGGCCCGGGCCAGCAGTTCGGCTCGGCGGTCGTCCGCATCCCCTTCGCCGGCATCGAGAGCGGGAAGGTCACCGCGACCCCGTTCGTCTCGAAGTCCTTCCAGAGCTTCCGCGTGGCGCAGAACTGCGGGACGACCGCCTACTTCGCCGCGCACCAGGACACCAGCACGCTGGCGGTCTTCTCCTGGAAGGAGGGCCAGAACGCCCCGGTGCAGAAGTCGGTCGCCGTGGCGCGGTGGCTCGGCGGCAACAGCGGATACATCTCGCGGACGCCCGACGGCCGCCGGTGGCTCGACCGGTGCGACCCGCGCCTCAGCGGCGCGACGCTCGCCAAGGATGAGTTGTGGTTCGCGTGGACGGTCGACCGCAATTCGAACCACCGCCCGCGCCCCTTCATACAGATCGCGAAGATAAAAGCCTCCGACCTGACCCTGCTGGAGAACATCAACGTCTTTGACAACGACAACGCGACGGCCTACGGAGCCCTCTCGACGAACGAGGACGGCGAGGTAGGCATCTCCTACATGGTCGGCGGCAAGACGCTCGCGCCCTCGCACGTCGTCGGCATCCTGACCGGCGCGCGCAAGGACGTGATCGTCAGCAAGGGCGACCGCGGGCCGTCCGACCCGGACACCGGCCGGGGCGAGTGGGGCGACTACCTCGCCGTCCGCCGCGTCTACCCGAACCAGAGGCTCTTCGCCGCGACCGGCTACACAATGAAGGGGCCCGGCGACGGCTCCGACCGCGACTCGACGCCGCGCTTCGTCGTCTTCGGCCGCGCCGCGGCCGTGGGCCTGACCCCCGGCGGCGGCATTGGGGGCGTGGGCGGCGGCGAGGTCGTCATCGACACGGTTATCACGGACCCCGGCGGCCCGGACATTGTCGCCCCGACGCCGGCCGAAGTGGGCGCGCCCTTCAAGGACGTGAACAAGCTGCCCCAGGTGAGCGCGGCGGTGGCAGCCCAGATCAAGGCGGCGGCCGTGGCCGAGGGCAAACTCCCTTCACCCTTCGAGGAGGAGTTCGTGCCGCTCGCGTTCGTCATCGAGTCGCCCCTGCTGGCGACCAAGCCCGGCGTCGAGCGTTGGCCGGTGAAGACCGGCACGGACGAGAACGTGGCGCTGGTGGGCAAGAACATCATCGGCGGCCATTCGCTCGGGGCCGGCGTCGTGGGCGCGACCATCGAGGAGCTGACCAAGCTCGGCCGCCCGCCGGGGATGAGGCCGGCGAACAAGAACTTCGACCACCAGTTTCACGGCCGGCGGCTCGGGGTCGTGGAGCAAACGGTCTGGCGCATCGACGCCGAAATCATCGCCCTCAAGCAGGAGAAGGACGGCGACTACCACCTCGTCCTGCGCGGCGCGAGCGGCGAGATGATGGTGGCCGAGAGCACGACGCCGACCAAGAAGTTCGTCGGCGACAGCCCCTGGCTGGAGAACATGAAGGCGGTGCGCAAGGCGATAGACGACAGGCTGGTGAAGCCGCTCACGCCGGCCGCGTTCGTGCAGTTCGACGGCGTGCTCGTCCCGCGCGAGTCGCTGCCCGAGACGTTGCAGCCTCTAGCGGCGCCCGCGCCGTCCGGCCTCAACTCGTTCGTCACCCCCGAAGATGACGACGGCGCCCTCCGCCCGACCTTCCAGACCAAGGTGAAACCGACGCCCGTCCGCCTGACCGGCGTCGGGTTCTTCGACCGAGTCCACGGGTCGACGGGCGAGTCGAAGTTCAACGGGATCGAGCTGCACCCGGTCTTGAAGGTCGAGTGGCTCTGACGCGGGACCGCGCCGACTTAAGGTGCCTCCGATGACTGCCGGCACGTTCGAATACACCCTCCTCGCGTCATACTGGACCGTCCTGGTGGCGGAGTTGATAGGCGACAAGTCCATCTACACGGTCGCGTCCCTCTCACTCCGCTTCCGGGCCGGCCTGGTCTTCTGCGGCATGCTGGTGGCGTTTGGGGGGAAGATGCTTGTGGCGGTGCTGCTCGGGAGGGTGCTGGTTCAGGTCCCGGCACACTGGGCGGCCGCGCTCAGCGGGTTCGTCTTCTTCCTCGCCGCCGCCTTCACCTGGTTCCGCGGGCCCGAGGAAGCTAAGGAGCTTCCCCCGGACTCCGCCTCGTGGCTCCGCGCGACGCTGATCCCCTTCGCCTCACTCTTCCTTACTGAGTGGGGCGACCCGGGCCAGATATCGGCCGCGGCGCTGACGGCGCAGAGCAACCAGCCCGCGGCCGCCTGGATCGGCGGCACGCTGGCCATGACAACAAAAGGGGTGTTGGCGCTGACCCTCGGCCTGCGACTGCGCGAGCGCATTAACAGGAGGGCGCTGCGAGTGGTGGCCACCGTCTCGTGCTGCGTGCTGGGTGTGCTGGCGCTGGGCGACGCATTCTTCAACCACTAAACTCTCAGGACGGGGCGGCCGTCGTGCCGCCCCGCATTCCACACGGGCGGTCTTCGTGTCCGTCGCCGACGCCCTTCACCGTCCCAACCCCCGCCCCGGAAAACCCCCTACGGCGCCCACCGTGCTTGCCGCGGCCGCGCGCCGTGTAATAAAGTCCGGACGCCGCAGGTAATTCATCCCAGCCGAAATTCTACCGGAGGTCTGAATGCGTCTGCCTCGTCCGCGCCCCCTCGCCGCAATCCTTCTCCTCTGCGCCGTGCCGTCCGCGCAGGCCGCGCCGCCGCAGGGGGGGAAGGCCATGTCGGGCTTCGGCGCCGCCCGCGCCGAGCGGCAGCGCGCGCTCGAAGCGCGCTTCGACGCGCTGCTCAAGAAGGAGAACCTGCGCGAGTGGATGCGCCGGCTCTCCGCGCGCCCGCACCACGTCGGCTCGCCGCACGACAAGGATAACGCGGAGTTCATGGCCGGCCTCTTCCGCTCCTGGGGCTACGACGCGCAGGTCGAGACGTTCGACGTGCTCTTCCCGACCCCGAAGACGCGCGTGCTTGAGCTGACCGCGCCCGTGCGTTACGCGGCGCGTCTGGGCGAGCCGACGTTGAAGGAGGACGCGACCTCCGCGCAGACCGCGGAGCAGCTCCCCGTCTACAACGCCTACTCGGTTGACGGCGACGTGACGGGGCAGCTCGTCTACGTCAACTACGGCGTGCCGCGCGACTACGAGGAGCTGGAGCGGCGCGGCATCGACGTGAAGGGGAAGGTCGTGCTGGCCCGCTACGGCGGCTCGTGGCGCGGCATCAAGCCGAAGGTGGCGGCCGAGCACGGCGCCGTCGGGTGTCTCATCTACTCAGACCCGCGCGACGACGGTTACTTCCAGGGCGACGTCTACCCGAAGGGCGCGTGGCGCAACGAGTGGGGCGCGCAGCGCGGCTCGGTCGCGGACATGCCGACCTTCCCCGGCGACCCTTTGACGCCCGGCGTCGGCTCGGTCAAGGGCGCGAAGCGGCTCGACCTGAAGAGCGCGCCGACGCTCACGAAGATTCCCGTGATGCCCATCTCGTACGGCGACGCGCAGCCTTTGCTGCGCGCGCTCGGCGGCCCCGTCGCGCCCGCCGCGTGGCGCGGCGCGCTGCCCCTGACTTATCACCTCGGCCCCGGCCCCGCCACCGTCCGCCTCAAGCTCGAATTCAACTGGGACACGAAGCCCATCTATAACGTCATCGCGCGCCTGAAGGGCGCCGAGCGCCCGGACGAGTGGGTCGTCCGCGGCAACCACCACGACGCGTGGGTCAACGGCGCCGATGACCCCGTGAGCGGCATGGTCGCGCTGCTGGAAGAGGCGCGCGCCGTGGGCGAGCTGGCGAAGGCGGGCTGGCGGCCGAAGCGCACCATCGTCTACTGCGCCTGGGACGGCGAGGAGCCCGGGCTGCTCGGCTCGACCGAGTGGGCCGAGGCGCACGCCGAAGAGCTGCAAAGGCACGCCGTCGTCTACGTCAACTCCGACTCGAACGGGCGCGGGTTCCTCGGCGTCGGCGGCTCGCACACGCTGGAGAAGTTCGTCAACGAGGTGGCGCGCGACGTGACCGACCCGCAGAAGAAGATTTCGGTCTGGGAGCGCGAGCGCGCGTCGAGGATTCTCGAAGGGAGCGCGGAGGAGCGGAAGGAGTTGCGCGAGCGGGAGGACTGGCGCATCTCCGCGCTCGGGTCGGGCTCGGACTACACGCCCTTCCTGCAACACCTCGGCGTGGCCTCGCTCAACGTCGGCTTCGGCGGCGAGGACGGCGGCGGCTCCTACCATTCCATCTACGACTCGTTCGAACACTACACGCGCTTCGGCGACCCGGGCTTCGAGTACGGCGTCGCGCTCGCGCAGGTGGCCGGCCGCGTCGTGCTCCGCTTCGCCGAGGCCGACACGCTGCCCCTCAACTTCGGCAACTTCGCCGACACCGTCGCGCGCTACGTGCAGGAGGTGACGAAGCTCGCCGAGACGACGCGCGCCGACATCGCCGAGCGGAACCGCATGCTCTCCGAGGGCACTTACCGCGCCGTCTACGACCCGACCCAGACGTACGTCCTCCCCAGAGAAGAGGCGCTCCCCGCCGCCGCGCCCGACCTCGCGCCCCTGCAACGCGCGCTCGCGAAGCTTCAGGAGAGCGCGAAGAACTACCAGACGGCCTACGACGCGCCGGACGCACGCTCCCGCCTCTTATCTTCGCCGGAGGCGCAGGCGCGGCTCGACCGGATTCTGATGAGCTTCGAGCGCTCGATGACGCGCGAAGCCGGCCTGCCGCGCCGCCCCTGGTTCAGGCACCAGATGTACGCGCCCGGCTTCTACACAGGCTACGGCGTCAAGACGCTGCCCGGCGTGCGCGAGGCCGTCGAGCAGCACAACTGGGCGGAGGCCGTCGAACAGACCGCCCTCGCCGCCGCGACCTTAGAGCGCGCCGCCTCCGAGATCGACCGCGCGACCGCGTTGCTGCAAGGGAAATAACTGAAGGCTATGCGTCCCTCCGCCGCGTCGGCGGCGCCTGAATTTAGCCCGGCCTTTCAAGGCCGGGAAAGATGACGGCCCGCGTGCCGCGTCGCGTCAGCGACGCCGGAGCCGACCCGCAACGTTCAGGCGTCGCCGACGCGACGCGACGGTTTTCGTTTCGACCCCAACCCGGCCTTTCAAGGCCGGGCTAAATTCAGGCGCCGCCGACGCGGCGTGTACGCAGATGTGCTTGAGCTTCCGCCAAAGCTCCGGCGTGGCACACGTCGAAGCCTATGTCCGGGAGTTCTTCCACATCGAACTTCGGCGAGTACCCGCTCGTCGTCCTCGCCACGGCGTTCGCGTCGGGCGTGCTGCTCGCGCGCTTCACCTCCGCCCCTCCTTCCGCCTGCGTCGCACTCGCCGCGCTGACTTCCGCGTTAGCATTCTTCGTCTTTCTTAAGAGAAGAGAGGCGGCCGCCGCGCGTCTCGTCGTGCTCGCCTTCGCCTGCGCGGGCGCCGCGCTATCGTCCATCGAAGCAAAAGGAGCGGGAGGCGAGTCGCGGCTGCGCGGCCTCTACGAGGGCGGACGAATCGCATCCGGCGAGCCGGTCGAGCTGACCTGCGTGCTGGAGCGCGCGCCCGAGATCGCGCCCGACGGCCTGCTGCTCTCGCTGCGCGTCGAGTCGGTGCGGCACAGGTCCGTCGAGACTTCGTGCGGCGGGCGCGTCGAGCTGTTCGCGCCCGTGTCCGACGCGCGCGCCGGGGCCGCATACGAGTCGCTTGAGCTGAGGCGCGGCGCGCGCGTGCGCGTGGCCGCGGCGCTCACGCGCGCGGAGAGGTATCGCAACCCGGGCGTAAGGCCCTTCGGCGACTACCTCGACGCGCGCGACGTGGACGCGCGCGGGACGCTCAAGAGCGCGCTCCTCGTCGAACGCCTCGACGACGAGGCCGTCCCGCTCCCGCTCGCGCTGCTCGACGGCTGGCGCGGGGCGCTCGTCAGACGTGCCGACGCCTCCTTCTCGACGGACGCCGCGGGCGTCTTCAAGGCCGCCGTGCTCGGCAACCGCTTCGGACTCTCGCGCGCCGCGGCCGAGCGCTTCCGCGAAGGCGGCACCATCCACGCGCTCGTCATCAGCGGCCTCCACATCGCCTTCGTCGGCGGGCTCGTGTGGGCCTTGGCCCGCAGGCTCACGCGCCGGCCCGCGGCGCGCTGGGCCGCTTCGGCCGCGTGCGTGTGGGCTTACACGCTCGGCGTCGGGGCCGAGCCTTCGGTCGTGCGCGCGGCGCTCACCTTCACTCTGGCGGCGCTCGCGCCGGCGCTCGGACGGCGCTCGGGCGCGCTCAACGCGACGGGCGGGGCCGCGCTCGCGCTGCTCGTCTGGCGACCCGCGACGCTCTACGACCCCTCGTTCCAACTGACGTTCCTCTCCGTGCTCTCCGTGCTGGCCTTCGCGCTGCCCCTCGTCTCGAACCTCAAGGCCGTAGGCCGTTGGCGGCCGGCGCGCGCGACGCCCTACCCGCCCGCGTGCCCGCGCTGGTTCCGCGCCCTGGCCGAGACGCTCTACTGGCGCGAGCGCGCCTGGCGGCGCGAGATGGAGCGCGCCTCTCACAGCTACGGGCTGTTCAAGACGCCGTGGGCTTCGCGCCTCGAACGCCTGCGCTTGCAGCCCCCGCTGCGCTTCGCCTTCGCCGCGCTGTCGATGACGACCGCCGTGCAGCTCGTCCTCCTCCCGCCGCAGGTCGTCTACTTCCACCGCCTCCCGCTCGCCTCGCCCGTGCTCAACCTCTTCGCGGGCGCGCTCCTCGTCGCGCAAGCCTTCGCCGCGCTCGCCTCGATGGCGGTCGGCGAGGTGAGCACGACGCTCGCCGCGCCGCTCGTACGACTGACCGAAGCTTCGACATACCTCCTCGTCCACGGCGTCGACCCCTTCGCGCGCGCGGGCGTCGCCAGCCTCCGCCTCCCCGCATACGCGGGCGCGGCTTCCGCCCTCTACGCGCTGCACTACGCGCCGCTACCCCTGCTCGCGCGCGCTCTCCTCCGCTGGCGCCCGCTGGCCGAGCCGCCGCGCGCAGGAAGGTTCGAGGAGGACACAAGCGGGATGAGGGTTGACGAAGGCCACGTCTTTAAGAGTCGCGCCGCGGCGCGGGGCGGGCGTCTGTTGAAGGCCGCGGGTTGGATGTCTGTCACGACCGCCTTCGCCATCGTCGCACACCCCTTCAGCGCGCCGCGCCCCGACGGCCGACTGCGCGTGGACTTCATCGACGTGGGGCAGGGCGACGCGGCGCTCGTCACCATGCCCGACGGCTCGACTTTGCTCGTGGACGGCGGCGGCCGTCCCGGCTTCCGCGCCGCGCGGCGTCATGAAGACGAGGCGGAGGAGTTCGAGCCCGACTCCCGCGGCGTCGGCGAAGCGGCCGTCGCCGAGTACCTCTGGTGGAGGGGCTTGTCCCGCCTCGACTACGTGCTGGCGACGCACGCCGACGCCGACCACATCGACGGCCTGAACGACATCCTCAAGAGCTTCGGCGCGCGCGCCGCCCTCGTCGGCCGCGCCCCTTCCGAAGACGAGGAGTTCGCACGATTCTCCCTGACCGCGAACGAAGCGGGCGTGCCCGTCTACGCCGTCGCGCGCGGCGACCGCCTGCGCTTCGGCGCGGTCGAAGTGGACGTGCTCTGGCCGCCGCCGGTCGAAACCTTCGCGGGGGAAGAGGGCACGCGCCGCGCGGCCCCCGCGAACGACGACTCGGTCGTGCTGCGCCTGCGCTACGGGCGCCGGACGTTCCTGCTCACCGGCGACATCGAGTCGCGCGCGGAGCGCGCCCTCCTGGCCGCGGGCGACGGCCTCCGCTCCGACGCGCTCAAAGTCTCACACCACGGCAGCCGCACCTCCTCGACCGACGGCTTCGTCAACGCGACCCGTCCGTCGTTCGCCGTCGTCTCCGTCGGCCGCGACTCGCCCTACGGCCACCCGCACGCGGAAGTCCTCGCGCGCTGGCAAGCCGCGGGCGCGCAAGTCCTGACCACGGCCGAGCGCGGCATGGTCACCGTCTCGACTGACGGGGAAGACTTGAGGGTCGAAACATTCGTCCGGTGGTAGTGTCGCCAAGGCGGTCGGGTGAAAATTTCATGTTTAGACCAAGCGAAAATGGGGCAACACAATATTGCGAAATTTCGTTGACGGCAGATGTATGCTGAGCGTATAACCTGATTGTTTGATGAAAGCGGACTTGCCTTAAGAGCTATTGACGATCCCCTCATATCTGTCAACTGCGTGCAGATTGATGCGATCTTCCTAAATATAATTCCCTTACTTCCTGTACTTAAATTAACTCCCCCGTCACCTCCTATGGTGAGTGTTAGCAATTCCCCTCGGTTACCGACGATGAGGGAGAAGACCAACGGTCTAAAACGTCAAGCGATGACGAACATCGGTAAGAAGTTAGAGGTGCTCGCCAATCTGGCGATTATTATCGCCGGCTCCTTGTTAGCCGGTGTCTTGGTTAAAAACCATTTATTTCAAGGGCCGAGCGAGGGGCCAGTCCGGACACAAAGCAGCCCACAACCTATGGAGGGGACGAGACTGACTTTAACCAATGTAGATTGGACGCAGAGTAAGCAGACGCTTTTACTGGCTTTGTCCAGCAGTTGCTATTATTGCACTGAGAGCGCCCCTTTTTACAAAAGACTCGGCCAGAGCAAAAAGGGAACCCGGCTGGTGGTCGTCCTGCCTGAGTCAGTCGAAGACGGGCAGAGCTACTTGAAAAGGCTCGGGCTCTCTGTGGACGAAGTAAGGCAGTTGAGCCTGGACAAAATTGACGTACAGGTGACGCCGACTTTGTTACTAGTAGATAACTCCGGCGTGGTTAAGAAATCGTGGTTAGGAAAATTGCCACCGGAACAAGAGGAGTCAGTAGTGAGCACTTTGCTTGATGACGGAGAGTAGTGAAGCCCCGATGTGTAGGACTACGGCACGGCAAGTGCCGAGGAGGTGATCCATGAGTCGCGAGGTTAAGTATAAACTTCTAGGAAAAATTTTGGTGTTGGCTGTACTTTCCTTTGGCCTGTGGGAGTTTTCCGGCGGTGCAGGACTGTCCCAACGTGGGAACGCGTTTGTTCCAGTTACCCCCCAACAGCTACACGTAGATAACGGCCCCCTGCCCGTCGAGTTACGGTGTTCGTCCGGCCAAAGTAGTGCCCCTAGTGTCTTGGACCCGTTTACTTGCGTCTTGCTGAACAACACGGATAAAGACATCATCGCCGCCAGCGTAATTTATTCAATCGTCATTGATCAGAATGGTACTGAATCGAAAGCGACATACGCTTCTACCATAGACACAATTCCTCATCCCGACTTCGCGCCCACGAGTAGACCTATCCGGCCCGGGACGGAGAGCGGAGGTGTGGGGCCGCCGGGACCCACATCTTATCAAGGCGCGATTATCAAAGGTGTCGAGATCAGCGTTGACT
Organism: Pyrinomonadaceae bacterium; assembly: GCA_036389235.1. Lineage (GTDB taxonomy): Bacteria > Acidobacteriota > Blastocatellia > Pyrinomonadales > Pyrinomonadaceae > QHXN01. The sequence goes on from DASVQJ010000223.1 coordinate 29,433, forward strand.
ACGTGGAGTTCGCGGACGGGAGCCGGCTGGGGCCTGACCAGCAGGGGTCTAGGATAATTGGGGACATGCGTAGAGGGGCCGACAGGTATAAGAACTGGCTCCGCGAGGAGTACGGTAAGAGCGGACAGCAGCCTGACGCGATAACCCAAATGTTAAATAGTCGAGCCCTTCCGAGCGAGCTTAAATTCGCGAGTGCGGACGAGGAGCAGGGGGCTCGGGCGTACCGTAACCGCCTCAGAAGGCTGTCTGAAAGCAAGGGCGAGGCGGAAGTAAGAACTCTTCTGCGGAAGTAAGAACCTTCTAAAGCTCGGTCAATATTAGAAGATCGCGTCTGATCGGCTATTCATGGGACTCAACAAGTAACAGTTGCGTCAACCCGGATTCCTGTTCAAGTGGCGGCGGGACTTGGAATTTCGCGAGTAATACATGTTCCAGTGTGCCGACTCCGACGCCTACTCCGACCCCGCCTTCCGGCCACAGTTGTACCAACAAGTGGATGGAGGCGAAGTGTCTGGCCCTCGGCGAGGGCTGGGACGACATCAGGTGCCGCTGCGCCCCCGAGTCGCCCGTCCTCGTGGACGTGGCGGGCGACGGCTTCGCGCTGACGGACGCCAACGGCGGCGTCCTCTTCGACCTCAACGCGGACGGCGCACCCGAGCGCCTGGCGTGGACGAGCGCGGATGCGGACGACGCGTGGCTCGCGCTCGACCGCGACGGTAACGGGATCATAGATAACGGCGGCGAGTTGTTCGGCAACTTCGCGCCGCAGCCGCCGTCCGAGGAGCCGAACGGCTTCCGCGCCCTCGCCGAGTTCGACCGGCCGGAGAGGGGCGGCAACGCGGACGGGGTGCTCGACGGCCGCGACGCGGTCTTCTACTCCTTACGCCTGTGGCAGGACGCGAACCACGACGGCGCCTCGGAGCCCGGCGAGCTGCACGCGCTGCCGGAGCTCGGGGTCGCATCTTTAGACCTTCAGTACAAGGAGTCGAAGCGCACCGACCGATACGGCAACCGGTTCCGCTACCGGGCAAAGGTGAGAGACCTACACGGCGCGCAGGTAGGCCGCTGGGCGTGGGACGTGTTCCTCGTCTCGGGGCAGTAATCGAACTCGCTCAGTAGAGCGACGGGCCGGCAGCCTCTCACGGTTGCCGGCCCGTCGCTTTGCGGCTTCATCCTCGACAGGGAGGGGCTCCTGTACTGAGCAAAATCAAAAATGCTCAGTACGTAAATCGACCTCTAAGTCATACATACACATATGTACTGAGCAAAATTTTCTCCTATAAAAAGGCGAGCACCTCCTCGACCGACGGCTTCGTCAACGCGACCCGTCCGTCGTTCGCCGTCGTCGGCGTCGCACGCGACTCGCCCTACGGCCACCCGCACCCGGGAGTCCTCAAGCGATGGCAAGACGCGGGCGCGCGAGTCCTGACCACGGCCGGGCGCGGCATGGTCACCGTCTCAACCGACGGCGAAGACCTGAAGGTGGAGACGTTCGTCCGGTGGTAGTGTCCCCAAGTCTCCCCGACGGCGAGAATTTCATTGACAATATATTTGCACGGGAGTAGAAATACGGCGCGCTCACGAAAACTGTTCCGGCTCCTTCAGCCGTAGCCTTCTCGTAACTGTCACTTCGCTTTCAGTTGCCATTCCAAACAACGTCGTTTGAACAGTAGGCGCACTACCGTTACCTCCATCTGAGTTCCTCAGTTGCGTCCTGCGGGTTAGGGGAAGAACAAATGTTGAATCTCTCCGGCAGACGACCTCTGTATGCCTTAATCATCGCGCTATTAGCTATGGCCCTTGGAGTTGGGGGGCGGTCGGTGTACCGCCACGAGAGATCACCCATGCACAGCACATACTTTAAAGACGTCGATCTAACGGTCAGAACGGAGGGCATAGAGTCCCTGGGTTTAACCATCGAAGTGCCTTACAACCGCCCCGAAAATCTTGGTGATTATGTGATCCACAACAATGGGCCGTACACGGTTAACGGCTTTCGGGTCGTATTTGAAACCCGTAAGAAGAAAGGTGACAGCCCCGGCCAGAATGGGGAAACGTTTAACCGTATGTCTACGCAAATACCCTCTTGGGTCTATGACACAGACCCGGATCCCTGGAAGAAGCAGAAATATCACGAGGCCACGGGAGGGGCCATACCTCCGGGGACGGCGAAGTACTGCGGGCTCGGGCGCAAATCTCAAATGGTGTCTGAGAACAATCCGCCGCCGATACAAGCAGTTAATGAGAATTTTCCTGATTATAGAGATTACGCGGAAATTATCGTCAGACTGGACGCAGTGATGCTGGCTGACGACGGGAAAATTTACGGCCCTAACCGTAAGGTCCTTAGGGGTAAGGGTGCTCACGGAATTTACGCGACTTACGAACAAATAATTGCCGAACATGTAGCTGACAGTCACTGGTCGAAACCTATGCCAGCCGACTTAAGTGACGGGGAGGATGGAGGGGAACATGAAAAGGGTAAGCCGTAGCGCTAGAGCCGCAGCCATTCTCTGTTTCAGCCTGACTGCCTTCGTAAGTTTAGGTTGGGTGATGGTTCACGCCACCTCTCCCTGGGTAAGGCCCACTGACCCGGATGTCCGGCTCAAGCCTTGGAAGTGCAGCCGACGCAGTTCTGATATCCCAAGCTCATGCACAGGAGTATTTCATGGAGAATGTCAACAGCCGAACCCGTTCGGCATAAAAAGTCATACGACTGTGGCTATACTGGACATGCAATGTCCTTTCGACCCGACGATAAATGAGATACAGATGGGCAGAGATGCCTACGATCCGGAAGTTATTAAATGGTGGATGGGGGCGGCAACGCTTCGCACGAGGACACATCCTACCCTAATATACTTTATGATAGGCGCTTCCACGTGGATTGTGACCATGTCGGTCAGCAGGAAGATTCTTTCCTTGACCCCGCCGATTCCTGTCCCGGCATGGTCGCCAGCACTCCGCCGGTAATTACGACCCAGGAGCCAAATACCTGTGGACAAGGCTTCGCATCAGTAAACGGGCAGTGCCAGCGGATCCCGCCGGAGAGCTATCCTGCCCCGAGCGAACCTGACGACGCCGATGAGCGTATCGGGCTTGGGAATACGTGCAATGACGGCATAGACAATGACGAGAATGGGCTGAGTGATGGGACGGACCCTAAGTGTCTAGGCCCAATACCGCCGTACAGTGAGCCTACTCCCACCCCGACGCCCGCCCCTACCCCGACCCCGGCGGCCGGCGGCGGCTGCACCAACAAGTGGATGGAGGCGAAGTGCTACGCACTCGGCGAAGGCTGGGACCCGGTCAGGTGCCGCTGCGCCCCCGAATCGCCCATCCTCGTAGACGTTTCGGGCGACGGCTTCGCGCTCACGGACGCGGCCGGTGGAGTCTTCTTTGACCTCAACGCGGACGGCGTCATCGAGCGGCTGGCATGGACGGCTGTAGGGTCGGACGACGCATGGCTCGCGCTCGACCGCGACGGCAACGGCACAATAGATAACGGCCAAGAGCTTTTCGGCAACTTCACCATGCAGCCGCACTCGGCCGCCCCTAACGGCTTCCTCGCGCTGGCTGAGTTCGACCGGCCGGAGCAGGGTGGGGACGGCGACGGCGTGATAAGCAGCGGGGACGCCGTCTTCTCCCGCCTGCGCCTGTGGCAGGACGTGAATCATAACGGCGTCTCGGAGCCCGAAGAACTGCGCACACTGCCGGAACTCGGCCTGAAGACACTAAACCTCGACTACAAGGAGTCGAAGCGCACAGACCGATACGGCAACCGGTTCCGCTACCGCGCGAAGGTCAAAGATATACACGATGCACAGGTTGGCCGCTGGGCCTGGGACGTGTTCTTCGTCGCGGGGCAGTAACCAGATTCGATAAGTAGAGCAAAGGGCCGACAGCCACGGAGGCTGTCGGCCCTTTGCTTTGTAGCCGCATCCTTGACGGGGAGAGGTTCCCTGTATTGAGCAGAATCGATTTTGCTCAATACGTAATTCGGCACTTAAGTCATACATACACATATGTACTGAGCAAATTTTTGCCCCATAAAACTTCCCGCACCTCCTCGACCGACGGCTTCGTCAACGCGACCCGTCCGTCGTTCGCCGTCGTCGGCGTCGCACGCGACTCGCCCTACGCCCACCCGCACCGGGAAGTCCTCGCGCGCTGGCGCGGCTCCGGCGCGCGAGTCCTGACCACGGCCGAGCGCGGGATAATCACCGTCTCCACCGACGGCGAAGACTTGAAGGTCGAGACGTTTGCCGAGCGTTAGGGTCGCCGGCCTGAACGCCATGGCCGCGCGGGCGGGGCGCGGACGTTATGGTCGGGCGTTCGGCCCCGGCGCCGGGCCGGGGCGACCTCACGGGTCGGAACAAATACCCTTGACGAAAAAAATCGTTGCGTATACATTTCGCGTCACCGAACACGGGAAGGAGTCGCAACCCTGATTCGGTTGGCGAACTCTTCACGAGATTCCGCCGACTTCACCTCCAACATCCAATCGCGAAGCGCGCACGGGCGTCGCTGGAAATCATCCCCGCCGTCGCGCGCTGCCGCTAACACCCTGGCTGCCGGTGAACGGGCCGCGCTTCATCACGGCCCTCGACCCTCTGAAGGATTCACACACAACCCCTGGAGGAACTCACATGACGGACGGAAGAGAGAAATCGACGAGAGGCTTGACGAGGCGGCAACTGCTCAGACTCGGCGCGATGGCGGGCGGGGCCGGGATTCTGTCCTCGGCGGGCTGGCTGACGCTCGCGCACGCGGGCTCGAACCGCCTCTTCAGCAAATTCCACCTCAAGGTCACCGCCAGATTCGCCAACGGCTCGCCCGCGGCGAACGTTCACGTAACGGCGCATGAGGTGCTCACCGACAATTATTACGATCTGGGGAACACCAATTCGAGCGGGGTCGCGGAGGGCGACCTCCGGGAGAAGCGGCAGGTGCGCGTTGTCGATTTCGGGCGGTGCGACCTCCGGGGCTGCCCCTCACGCAACGAGGACGACCCGCTCGACCGCCCGAGTTTTATAATCACCTTCTCCGACGCGCAGGCGCATTCGTTCAAAACGCCGCCGTTCCCTTACGGCGAGATAGGCAACGTGCTCGTCGTCCTGCCGCCTAACTTCACGCCCCGAGTCCCGTCGCCGACGCCCGTCGGGCACATCCTGAGAAGGAAGAACCTGAGCACCGACTTCACGGTCAACGAGCAGGTGGAGCTGAGCAACCTGATCTACGGCTACCTCAACGACCAGGTGATAGACCAGCACATGAAGCAGGTCGATCACATCGAGGCCCTCTTCACAGACCACCGCGCGTACCTCTACGAGATGGAGAAGCGGCTCATCAGGGACGGCCACCGGAAGTACGTCCCCCTCCCGATCTGGGAGCCGTTGAATAACATCCCGGACGGGTGGGACAAGGTGAAGCCGCTGCGCGGCGTCCCGCATCCCCTGCTGCCCTATAACGCGTCGCCCCTGTCGGCGAGGCCGGAACTCCCCGACAAGCTCAAGCCCGCCAACATGTGCGGCAGCAACTTCGACACGGCGCAGGACGTGGCGAAGGCCATCGGGCGCTCCGCGTGGTCGGCCGTCGGCTCTTACCACTTTAACGCCCACGCCGCCCTCGGCGGCCCTTACTGGAAGATGAGCACGGCCGCCTCGTCGGTGCTGTTCTGGGCCTTCCACGCCCTGCTGGTCGAGGTGTACGACAAGTGGCTGACGTGCAAGTTCCCCGGCACGAGCCTGAAGACCGCGGTCGGCCTCAACGGCGACGGCCGGCTGGAGCTGTTCACGGTGGCGTCGAACAACAAGCTCTGGCACTCGTGGCAAAGGCTCGACATCGCGCACCGGAGCGAGGCCGACGAAGAACTGGGGAGACACCCGCCCGAGTTCGTGCACTGGAGCCACTGGGAACAACTGCGGCAGGACAAAGATGTCGTGGACGTAAAGGCCGTCACCGACCACTCCGGCAAACTGGTGCTGCTGGCGAAGGGGACGGACAAAAAGCTCTACCTCACCCGGCAGGGCGCGGGGGGTTGGACGGCGTGGGTGGATTTGGGCGCGGAGGTCTCCGACTTCGCCGCGGCGCTCAACGAAAACAACACCCTGGAAGTGCTCGCCATCAGGCCGAAGGGCGCGGGCCTGACCAACGTCGTCGCCCGGTGCGGCGAGACCGCGCCGCGGAGCAACTCCTTCGGCAGTTGGTCGGAGATTTCCGCCCTCGATTACTTCCACCGGATAGAGACGGTGAGCCGCCCCGGCGCCCTCCCGCACGCGTTCGTCTCGGGCCGCGTGGGCGGGCGGTTGTTTCACTTCTGGAAGCGCGCCAACGGCACCTGGGACCCGAGGTATCAAAAACTGTCGGACGATTTTTTCGCGGCCTTCAGGGTGCACGAGAATCAGGACGGGAGGCTGGAAGTCTTCGCCCTGAAAGACTCCGACGGCCTCATCTACCACAAGTACGTCCTGCCGGGGCGTGCCGCCGTAGACTGGAGGTCGGCTTCCACCTGGAGCGCCTGGGAAAAACTGGGCTCCGTTAACACGAGGTTCGGCGATCTGGCGGTGGCGAGAAACGGGGACGGCCGGCTGGAGGTGTTTGCCATCGACTCGGACGGTAAGGTGCGGCACGTCTGGCAGAGGAGTCCAAATCAGGGCTGGGCGGGCAACTGGGAAGAGATACCCCTGTTGAACGTCATGGGCAGTCGGACGAGGCGGGTCATGTCGGGCCTGGACTCCACCGGCAAGCTCAAAGTCTTCGTCCACGCCGAGGACAATTTCGCCTACATGGCCGAACAGGCGGAGCCGAATCAAGGCCCCTGGTTAGGCTGGACAAACATTTAAAGCACGGGAGGGCCGGCTCAGACGGCCAGGAGGATGCGCAGGTCGCGCACGTTGGTGCCCGTCGGGCCGGTGCGGACGGCGTCGCCGAGTTGTTCGAAGAGGGTGTGGGCGTCGCTCCCTTCGAGAAACTTCCGGGCGTCGAGTCCCCGTGCGTGCGCGCGGGCGGCGGTCGTCTCGTCGGCCAGGGCGCCGGCGGCCGGGCTGTTGCCGTCGATGCCGTCCGTCCCGGCGCAGAGCGCGACCGCGTGTGACGGGATGAGCCCCGCGCGCGCCCCGCGTTCGGCCGAGACCTTCTCAAGCTCGAACGCGACGCGCAGCGCCGTCTCCGAGTTGCGCCCGCCCGTGCCGCCCCCGCGCACGGGGCACGAGAACTCGCCGCCCGAGATCAGGCACACGCCGCGCACGCCCGCCGCGCCACCGCGCGCGTAGAGGGTTAAGAGCCTTGAGACGAGTTCGGCCGCGCCCTCCGCGACGTGCTGCTCGACCAAGTCCCGCGCCAACTCGACGGCGAAGCCCCGGGCGCGCGCGGCCCGCGCGGCGGCCTCGCACGCGCTCGCGTTGTCGAGCAGAACGTGAAACGTCCTTCGTGCTTCGGGAGGTCGTCGTGCGGGACTCCGCGCGCTCGCCTCTTCGAGGGCGCGGAGGACGTGTGCGGGAAGTCTCGAAGCCAGCCCGTAGCGCGCGACCGTTTCGGCGACGCCGTGGGCGTCGGGCGGGGCCGCGAGGGTCGGGCCGGAGGCCACGTCGTAGGCGCGGCCCGTGCTTACGTCGGAGACGACGAGAGTGACCTGCGCCGCGCGCGGCGCGCGCGCGGCGAGGCCGCCGCCCTTCACGGCCGAGAGCGCGCGCCGCACCGCGTTCACCTCGTCGATGGGTGCGCCGCACGAGACGAGCACGCGGTTCGCCTCGCGCAACTCTTCGAGCGTCAGGCGTCCGTCGCGCGGGAGTTCCATCATCGCCGACCCGCCTCCCGAGACGAGGAAGACGACGAGCGCGCCGTGGTCGTCGGCCGCGCGCAGAAGCTCGAACGCCGCGCGCGCGGCCTCCACGCTCTCCGCGTTCGGCAGAGGGTGCCCGCCCACGTAGACGCGCCAGCGTTCGGAGAGCTTGAAGTCTGAACGAGGGGCCGAGAGCACGCCGCCCGCGAGTGCTTTGCCGAGCCGCTCGTCGAGCGCCGATGCCATCGCGGCCGCGGCCTTACCCAGGGCGACCGAGTAGACCTTTAACCGGCCGCCGCGCAGTTCGAAACGAGCATCGCCGACGCCGAGAGTCGCGCCGTCGAACTCGACCGCGTCGAGCACGGCGCGGCGCGCGTCAACCGCGGCGAGCGCGTCGTCGAAGATTTCGCGCGCGACACTCCGTAGCTCTCTAAGGTCTTTCAAGGCGGGTCGCTCCGGCGCGAGTCAGGGCGTCTTAACTTCGGCGGTGACGTAGGGGCGCAGTTGCAGGAAGCGTCGCTCGCTGATGCCGCGCACGAGCAGGAGGTGCTCTGCGCGTCGGAAGCGCCCGAAGCGCTCACGGTGCTCGACGATGCGCGCGGCGAGCGCGGGGCCGACGCCTGGAAGCCGCTCCAACTCTTCGCGCGAGGCTTCGTTGAGGGGGACGAGGGGCTGGTCTTGCCGCGCCTGTTGCGCGTGTGTTTGTTGTGAGCCGCCGCCGTCTGCCCGGCGTGGCAATTTGACGCAGGACGGTGCCGCACAGGCGGTCAGGCAGCACAGGATGATACGCCCGAGAGTCTCGGGTAAGGGGATTGGTATCATGCGTGCGGCCCTTTTTTGCGACGGCTTCATGAAGTGTGCCGCGTTTTTGTGCAAAATGCTAGAAGTCTAAAGTTCTCAGGAACTTGTACCCTGAAAACTCGACTTTTTCACAGGGTTTTCCACAGAAACTGTGGAAAAGTTGTCGAAAGCTTGTCCTCAAAAGAGAGCGCACGAGGGCGGAGAAAAAGCTTACAAAAACGCGGCCGAGGAAGACGTTCGTGGCGGCCGTCACTTCAAAGCGTGACGGCCGCCACGAACGTCTTCGTCTTATAAATCCTCAGCGCTGTTATCCTGCAAGTCGTCCCAGTGGTTGACGGTCTCGAAGGCGCGCGCGAGGACGGGGCGCGGGCGGGCGCCGTCGGCCGCGCCGATGAAGCCTTCGCGTTCGAGGCCGTCGAGGATGGCGGCGGCGCGGCCGTAGCCGATGCGCAGGCGGCGCTGTAAGACGGAGGTCGAGGCGCGCTTCATCTCGCAGCAGATGCGGAGCGCCTGCTCGAACAGCTCGTCGCGCTCGCCCGAGCCGCCCTCGCCGTTGGCGGACTCTTCGTCCGACTGCGTGATGGTCTCGTCGTAGACGGGCGCGCCGCCCTGCGCCTTGATGTGCGCGACGATCTTGGCGACCTCATTCTCGTCGAGGTAGGCGCCGTGGACGCGAAGCAGCCGCGAGGTGCCGGGCGGGAGGAAGAGCATGTCGCCGCGGCCCAACAACTGCTCGGCGCCGTTCGAGTCGATGATGGTGCGCGAGTCGACCTTCTGCGAGACGCGGAAGGCGATGCGCGAGGGGAAGTTCGCCTTGATGAGCCCGGTGATGACATCGACGCTCGGCCGCTGCGTGGCGAGGACGAGGTGGATGCCGACGGCGCGCGCCATCTGCGCCAGCCTGGTGATGGCCTCCTCCACGTCGGCGCCGCAGGTCATCATCAGGTCGGCCAGCTCGTCGATGATGATGACGATGTAGGGGAGCGTCTTCCAGGGCTGCCCCTCCTCGTCGAAGTCGAGGACGTTGTTGCGGCGCTCGACCTCCGTGTTGTAGCCGTCGATGTTGCGCACGCCCCAGGTGGCGAGCTGCTTGTAGCGCTGCTCCATCTGCGAGACGGCCCACTTGAGGGCGTTCGCGGCCTTCTTCGGCTCGGTGATGATGGGCGTCGCGAGGTGCGGGATGTCGGCGTAGAGGCCCAGCTCAAGACGCTTCGGGTCGATCATGATGAACTTCACCTCGTCGGGCCTCGCCTTGTAGAGGATCGAGACGACGAGCGAGTTCAGGCAGACAGACTTGCCCGTGCCCGTGGCGCCCGCGATGAGCAGGTGCGGCATGCGCGTGAGGTCGGCCGTGTAGTTGATGCCGTCGATGGTCTTGCCGAGGGCGAGCGTGAGCTTGGAGTCCGACTCGCGGAACTGGCGCGACTCCAAGACCTCGCGCATGAAGATGGTCTCGCGCTCGGGGTTCGGCACCTCGATGCCGACGTGGGGCTTGCCGGGCAGCCGGTCGATGCGGATGGACTCGGCTTCGAGCGCGATGCAGAGGTCGTCCACGAGCCCTGTGACGCGCGAGTACTTGACGCCTGGGTCGGGCTTGAACTCGTAGGTGGTCACGACCGGGCCGGGGCAGATGTGTTTGATCTGGCCGGTGACGTTGAACTCCTTGCACTTCTCGGCTACGCGCTGCGCGATCTGCAAAAGCTCCTCGTCGGCCTGCTCGCGGCGCGGCGGCGCGGGGTTGAGGTAGTCCGGCGAAGGGTACACGTAGTCGAGCATCGCCGCGGCCACGACCTTCGTGGGGCGCGCGGGGGCGTGCGCCGTCTCCCTCAAGGTCGGAGGCGGGTTGCGCTCGAAGGGCATCTCCTCCAACTCTTCGACCGGCTCGGTGCGGACGACGGCCGCGGTGGACATCATGTCCGTCACGTCGGGCGCGACGGGTCGCGCGGCGGGCCTGCGCGGCGCGGACTCCTCCTCCTCCGCGGCGTCGGCCGAGACGGAGACGCGGCGCGAAATCGCGCCCTCGGCCTCGTCACGCTCCTTCCTGCGGGTCGCGGCGGGCGGCGGCGCTTCGGAGCCGGCCGCGGGCTGGATGATGATCGAAGCGAGTTCGGCCTCGGCCTGCGCGAGCTGCGCGCGTATCTCGTCCTCGCGCGTCGGCTTCGCTTCGACCGCGGCGGCGGCCGCGGCGTTGCGCTTGATGGCGGCGGCGGGGCCGGGCTCGGCCTTCGCGCCGCGCTTGACGGGGGCGGCGGGCGCGTCGTCCAAAGCTTGAGCAGCCGACGCGGCAAGGTCGGCCGCGGCCTGCTCCTCGGCCTCGCGCGCGGCGCGGGCCTCACGCCTTGCTTCGGCGCGCGCGAGCGCCTGCGCGCGCCGTTCCGCGCGCCACGCCTGGAAGCGCTCGAAGGTCTTGCGGAACGCGCCGGAGGGGTTCGCAATCGCCGCCGCGGTGCGCTCGTAGGCCGAGACGAAGGAGAAGTTGGTGGCGAGCAGGAGCCCGACGGCGGCCGCGGCGGCGAGCATGACGGTCGCGCCCACGGTGTTGAGCACGCCCTTCAGGCTCTCCGCGACGAGCACGCCGACGAAGCCGCCCGCGTTGAAGCTGCGGTCGAAGAGCGGCTCCGAGACGTAGAGCGCGAGCAGCGACGAGGCGGCGAGCGTGAGGGCCGCCAGCCCTATCACGCGCGAGAGCGGCGCGTGAATCCGCCGCGTGCGGAAACGCCGCCACGCGGCGGCGACCAGGAGCAGCGGCAGGAGCGCGGCGGCCAGCCCGAACGACTGGAAGAGCGCCGCGGCGACGTTCGCCCCGACGCGCCCCGTCCAGTTGCGCGCGCCCGACGCGCCCGCCGCGACCCACGAAGGGTCGTTCGGGCTGTACGAGACGAGGCAGAGCGTCATCAGCGCGCTCAGCGCGAACAGCGCGATGGCGATGATCTCGTTGCGCCGCTTGTTGCGCGGCTGCGCGCCGCCCGCCTTCAGACGCGCTTCGATCTGTGCAGTTGCCATAGTCACTCCGGTTTCAGTCGCGCCGACGCCTTCGGCCGCAGCACTCCTCGAAGACGATGCAATACCACCGTCGGTCTTCGCGGAACCCGAAGACGGCGTACCACGGGATGCGTCCTTTAATTACGTTGACGCGTCTGTTGATTGCCGGGGGGGCAACACGTCGCGGCGTGCCGTTGTGAGAGCCCGGCCGGCCCCCGCCCGGAACGGCACCGCCGAGCAAGAGCCTTTCGAAAGTCTTCCGTCGGGAGGAGGATAACCGAAAGTCTCATCCTCTTTCCACGAGAATCATCCGGCCCCGCAGATTTTCAGGCCGCGCGGCGCGCGAGCAGGTACGCCTTGATGAAGTCGTCGATGTCGCCGTTGAGCACCGCGTCCACGTCGCCGCGCTCGACCTTCGTGCGCGCGTCCTTGACCATGCGGTAGGGCGCGAGCACGTAGTTGCGTATCTGCGAGCCGAAGGAGATGTCCGCCTTGTTCGCTTCGAGCACGGCCGTCTCGGCCCGGCGCTTCTCAAGCTCAAGCTCGTAGAGGCGCGAGCGCAGGACCTGCATCGCCACCGCGCGGTTCTGGTGCTGCGAGCGCTGGTTCTGGCACGCGACGACGATGCCCGTGGGCAGGTGCGTGATGCGCACGGCCGAGTCGGTCGTGTTGATGTGCTGGCCGCCCGCGCCCGTCGCGCGGTAGGTGTCAACCCGCAAGTCCTTCTCGTTGACCTCGACCTCGATGTTCTCGTCGATCTCGGGCGAGACGAAGAGCGAGGCGAACGAGGTCTCGCGCGTGCCCGTGCCGAAGGGCGAGATGCGCACGAGGCGGTGGACGCCGGCCTCGGCCGAGAGCAGGCCGTAGGCGTACTCGCCCTCGACGCGGAAGGTCGCGCCCTTGATGCCGGCCTCCTGCCCGGGCTGCATGTCGAGCACCTCGGCCTTGAAGCCGCGCTTCTCGGCCCACCTCAAATACATCTTGAGCAGCATCTCGGCCCAGTCCTGCGCGTCCGTGCCGCCCGCGCCCGATTGTATCGAGCAGATGGCGTTGAGCGCGTCGTGCTGGCCCGACAGAAGCATCTCGGTCTCGGCCTCGGAGACTTCGGTTTCGAGCCGCTCGATCAACTCGCGCAGCTCCTTCGCGCTCCCCTCGTCCTCGGCCGCGAACTCGAAGAGCACGTCGGCGTCGGCGACCGACGACTCGAAGCCCTCCTGCCTTTTGACGACGCGCTCGATGCGGCTGCGCTGCTGTAGGACTTTCTGCGCGGCCTCCTGGTCGTTCCAGAAGTCGGGCTCGGACGCCTGCGCTTCGAGTCTGGATAAATCCTCGCGCTTCGACGCTACATCAAAGAAACCTCCCGAGCTGTTCGACGCGCGTGCGCAGGGCGTCGGCCCGCAGGCGCAGGTCCCGGTCTTCGCTGTCACTCAACTGCAAGGCTCTCGACATTCGACCTCCAAACGACTCCCGGCGGAAATAAAGATTCTGAACCTAGAGACTCAACGCGCCACTTCTTCTCCTCAACGTCGAGGCCAGGGCGAACAGGGTGACGAAGGAGCAGGCGAGGGCGAGCGCGTCGCCGTACCGGACGTAAAAAGTCTGCCCGCCGTCGGAGCGCGCGACCGGCCAGGCGCGCACGGCCTCGACGAATCGCCCCGTCTCGTCCGACACCCGGCCGCGCTCGTCGACGCGCGCGCTGACGCCCGTGTTGGTGACGCGCAGCAGCGGCCGCCCCGTCTCGGCCGCGCGGAAGACCGCGTTCGAGAGGTGCTGCCTGAGCACCGACGTGTCGCCCTGGTACGCGTCGTTCGTCATCTCGATGAGCACGTCCGCGCCTTCCGAAGTGAGCCGGCGCGTGATGTCTGGGTACGCCGATTCGAGGCAGATGAAAGTGCCCGCCCTCGGACTCTGCCCGCCCGCGCCCAGAGGGATCAGCGTGTAGCGCTCGCCCGGCGTGAAGTCGCCGACGACGCCCCCGAGCATCCCGGCGCCGGGCAGCCAACGGGGCAGCGGCACGTACTCGCCGAACGGCATCAGGCGAATCTTATCATACTGCGCCGCGGGCAAACCCTTTTCGTTGACGAGCACCGCCGCGTTGTAGCCGCCCCCGCCCGCCGCCGGCTCAAGGGAGTTGAAGAGCAGAGAGACGCGGCGACTCCCGACGTACCGCGCCAACTCCTCGCGGAAGCGCCGGTCGCGTTCGAGCGCGAAGTTCATCGGCGACTCGGGCCACACCACGACCCGCGGAGTCCCTTCAGCAACCCCTTCAACCGCGCGCAAGCCCTCGTCGCTCAGCTCGAAGTGTCGGCGGCGGAGCGCCTCGTACTCCGACTCGCTCCGGCCGAAGTCGGGGATGACGTTCGGCTGCACGGCGACGACGTGCGCGGACGGCGCGCGCTCCGCCCCCGGCGCTTTCGTCAACGCCGCGCCGTAGACGGCGAGCGCCACGCACGCGGCGGCGGCGAGCGAGGCGAGCGCGCCGCGCACGCCCCGCTTCAGCAGCGCGTGGGCGAGCGCGGCGTTGAAGGCCACGACGAGGAAGCTCACGGCGTAGACGCCGCCGAAGCGCGCCGACTGTATGAGCGCGGGCTCGAACGCCTGCGAGTAGCCGACGGCGTTCCAGAGCTGCCCGACGACGCCGAGCCTCGCCCACTCGCACGCGACCCACGCGAACGGCGCGAGGAGGAGGGCGGCCGCCCCCCGGCGCGCGCACAGACGCGCCAGCGCGAGCGCGGAGAGGGCGGGGAAGAACCCGCCCGCCGCGGCCGGCGGCAGCAGAAGCACGTAGGCCAGCGGCGCGGGGATACCCGCGTAATGAATCATCGGGTAGGTCAGCCAGTAACAGGTCGCGTAGAAGAAGAGCGTCCCGGCGAGCCAGCCGGATAAGAAGGACTGAGCCGCGCGCGGCCGGCGCGCGACGTTGAAGAGCAGCGGGACGAGCGCGACCCACGCGAGCGGCCACGCGCCGAAGTCCGGGAAGGCGAAGGCGAGCAGGAGCGCGGAGGCGACGGCGCAGGAGGCTTCGGCGGGCGAAGGCAGGAGTGTGCGCGCGCGCGCGAGCCGTCGGCTTCGGCGCGCGCCCGCGCCCGGGTCTGTTGAGACGGTCTCCCGCACGCCGCGAGTTTAACAGAGCCGCGCGGGGGCGTCACCGCGTCCGGGCTTCTTCGGGAGGGTGTAAAAGGGGTGCGAAAATTTTTCTGAAATGGGTGAAGCGCTGCGGCAAAACGTCGGGGGGCGAGGGGCGAAACGACGTAAAACGTCACCCCCCGGGTGACAATTTTTGTCGAGGTGACGCGACGGCGCAGGCCCCTGTTGCCGCCGAGGGACAGCGTTCGTGTCTACGGTTGACAGTCTGTCCCCGCAGGTTGACAGCCCGAGCCCGCGGAAAAACGCAGGGAAACTGAAGCGCGGGAAAAAAGTGGCCCAAAAGCGAGAGAACCCGGCCGGGAGGCCAGGTTCTTGATAGGTAGGAGATTTGTAGGGACGCTCGGCGGGCGGCTGGCGTAGCGGCAGGCCACGCTCAGAGAAGTGATGGCGGCGGGGTCACGGTTTAACTTCCTCCGTGCTTGCCAACATTCTCTAAAGCAGTTCGCGTGCCACAACGGAGCCCGCGCCGGACGTTTCCAGGAAAGCCGGCCTCACATTTCTGGAAAGCGTACGCTTCCTCCCCTCGCCCACGAACCCTCAGCCGAGCGGCTCGACCAACAGCACGCAGCCGGTCGCGCCGACCACGCGGACGCGCGGGCCGCCGCGTCCGACCCTTGCTTCGCCGCGCACGCGCGCGCGCCACAGCTCGCCCTCGATTAACACGAACCCTTCGGGCTCAAGCGCGCGCTCGACCGAAGCGACGCGTCCGACGAGCTTCAAAGGCGACCGCGAATACTTCTTCTGTCTCGAAGAGTGGACGACGTAAGCCGCGAGCGCGACGGCGGGCGCCGAGAGTACGAGTAGAGAGATTAAGAACGCCCCGGTCGTCATCTCGCGCGGAAGGGCCGAGCGCTCACCGATGAAGGAGGGCGGCGGATGACAAAGTGCCTGCCGTCATCCGCCGCCCGCGACTGAAAACTGAAAACTGAAAACTCACTTGATGCCGACTTGCAGCTCGCGCTGGAGGGCGATGGCCTCCTGGTTGTTCGGGTCGATCTGGACGGCGCTCTGCATGTAGGCGGTGGCCTGCGCGCGGTCGCCGCGCTCAAGGAAGATGCGCCCGAGCAGGATGTGCGCGTCGATGAGCTTGTGCTCCGTGTCCCAGAAGATCGAAGCCTTGAGCTGGCTGATGGCGGGGGCCAGCTCGCCGCGGCGCATGTAGATGCGCCCCGTGAGCAGGTACGCCTCGGCGTTCATCGGCTCGACGCGGACGACGTTGCGCAGCTCCATCAGAGCCTCGTCGTCGTGGCCGGCCGTGTACAGCTCGCGCGCCCTGGCGAGCAGGTCTTGCGCGCTCGTGCCCGGCGCGGGCGTCGCGGGCGCCTGCTGCGAGGCCACGTAGTCGGCGCGGTTGAAGCTGCCGCTCAGGTGGACGGAGAGGAGCGAGATGGTCTGCGACTGCTCCCACTCGGTCTGCGCCCTGCCGTACGACGCCAGGAACTTGCGCGCCTCGTTGTCGTTGGCGGCGGCGGCCTCGGCCTGCCCGGTCTTCTCAAGCATCTTGGCGAGGAGGAAGAGCGCCTCGGCGTGGCGCGGGGTCACCTTGACGACCGCGCGGAGCTGCTCGGCCGCCTCGGGGAACTTGCCCGAGAGCGCGAGCGCGTAGGCGTAGTTGTAGCGCACGGTCGGGCCTTCGGCCGACTCCTCGGGCGCGCTCTCGACGGCGCGGCTGAGGAAGTTGGCCGCCTGCTTGAGGAGCGCCTCGCGCTTCTGCGCGTTCTTCTCGCCGGCGGCGGCCTTCGTCGAGATGGCGCCGGCGTTGTTGTAGATGCTCGTGAGCGGCGCGCGCGTCGAGAGCGGGAGCAGCACGTCGAGCGCGCTCTGCAACTCGCCCGCGCGCTCGTAGGCGAGCGCGGCGTAGAAGGCCGCCTCGGCGTAGTGCGCGTCCGCGGGCTGGAGCAGGGAGAAGTGCTCGGCCGCCTTCTTCCCGTCGCCCTGCGCGTAGAAGAGCTGACCCAGCTCGAAGGCCGCCTGCTTGTAGACGGAGCCGGGGTTGGCGCGCTCGTACTCGCGCATCGCGTTCTGCAAATAGGCGGGCTTGTCCGGGTTGCCGTTCGGGAGCATCGCGCCCTTGACGTACGCCTCGAAAGCCTTGGGCGGCACCTTCGTCGCCTGCTCGACGATGAGGTTCTGCGAGAAGGGCAGCTTGTCGTCCTGCTCGTAGAGAATCTGGTAGGCGAGCTTGCCCTGCACGGACTGGAGGTTGATGAGCGCGTCGCCGAAGAAGAACTCGTGCGTGGCCCAGCGGCCGTCCTGCATCTGCTTGCCGGCGATGCGCCCCTCGTTGACGCGGACGATGCGGGCCGAGCCGCGCACCTCGGCGACGGTCTTCTCGTCGCGGGGCGAGACCTCGTAGTTGCCGAGCACGACCATCGTCGCGCCGGCCTCCTGCGCCAGCTTGATGGCCGTGGCGCGCGAGGGGATGACGGTGAGCGGCAGCCGCAGGCGCCCGTAGGCCAGCTCGCGCGCGTCCGAGGAGACGACGCGCAGGCCGTGCGCGCCGAGCAGCTCCGAGAGCTGGTCGGCGAAGCTCTCGCCGACCCAGTTGGCCTCGCGGTTGCTCGAAGTGTTCTCGAACGGGATGATGAGCACCACGTCGCTCAGGCCCTGCGCGGAGGCGCGCGGGGGCGCGAGCCCCGCGAGGAGGGCGAGGACGGCGAGGGCGGCGAGGGCGGCGGAGCGTCTGAACATCAAAGTCACCTTAATCAATGCAAAAGCGAGAGGCCGTCGGCGCTCCCGGTTAAAAACCCACGGCGTCGGCGGCCTCGCTCGAATGCACACCCGAAGGAGCGTCCCGTAAAACGCCCGCGCTCAACCGTCGGGTCTCGGAAATCGGACGGCACCAATTCTACAGGCAAACGCCTCAACCGCAAAAGCGGGGCGCCCGTTAAAAACCGGAACGACCCGCCGGGGTTAGACGCGCGGGGCCGTCCGGCGGTTGACCGCCCGCCACCCATTTCACGCCCGCGGCAGGGCGCCGTTCCCACTAATTTGCGGCAACTCGCACACGAACCGGAGGCCGTCGGCCAGCGTGCGGCGCACCTCGACGCCCGAGAGGTCTGCGCCCACGGCGACGAGCGTCCGCGCGACGCCCGCGCCGATGCCCGTCAGCACGCACCGGGCGCCCATCAGCCGGACGGCCGCCGCCACTTGCGTCAGGTGTTGGACTACGTCGGCGCCCATCGCGCGCGCGCCGGTCACGTCGAGGATGACGACGCGCGCGCGGCGCTCGACCACGGCGCGCAGGAGCGCGGCGGTCATCAGGTCGGCGCGCTCGCGGTCGAGGCTGCCGACGACGGGGCAGAGCAGCACGCCCCCGGCGACGTTGATGAAGGGGGTGGACAGCTCCTCGATCAACTCGTCCTTGAGGCGGTTCGCCTCCTCGGCCTCGCGCTTCGCGGCGAGCAGCTCGTCCTCGAAGCGCCGGCGCTGGCGCATGGGGACGAAGGCGCAGTCGTTGACGGGCACGTCGCCGCGTTCCCTGCGCGCCGCGTTGGCGAGCACGGGCACGTCGCCGCCGCCGCGGGCGCGCAGGGAGAGGTAGACCTCCTCGGCCCGGCCGTGCAGTTTGAGCAGGGGGAAGAAGTGTGTCTGGTAGAAGATGCGCCCGCCGGCCGGGAGCAGCGTCTCGAAGTGCCGCCCCTCCAGCTCGCCCTCCGCGTACCCGAGCCAGCCGAGCAGCGTCGCGTTGACGGCCAGCACGCGGCCGTCGTCCGCGAGCGAGAGGAAGCCGCACGGGGCTCTGTTCAGCAGCTCGTCCATGCTAGGCGGTTCCGTCCCGGGCTCGGTTCTCGTCGGCGGCGCCGAGGTACTCCTTGATGACGCGGATCGTCTCTTCCGGGTGGCTCATGTGCGGGCAGTGTCCCGTGGCCTCAAGCACGCGCAGCGTGCTGCGGGGCAGGCGGCGGCTCAGGTAGTCGCCCACCTCCGCGGGCGCGATGGCGTCCTCCGAGCACTGCATGATGAGCGAGGGCACGCGCACCAGCGGGAGGTCGGAGCGGTTGTCGGAGAGGAAGGTCGCCTCGGCGAAGCGGCGCGCGACGAGCGGGTCGGTCGAGCAGAAGCTCTCCTCCAGCTCGCGCGCCAGCTCGGGCCGCTCCGGGTTCTTCGCGACGACCGGCGCGAGGAAGTTGGCCCAGCCGATGTAGTTCCGCTCCATCAGTTCGAGCAGGCCCTCGATGTCGGCGCGCTCGAAGCCGCCGCGGTAGAAGGGCGGGTCGTCGATGTAGCAGGGCGAGGGGCCGACGAGCACGAGGCGCGAGAAGAGGAGCGGCTCCTCGATGGAGGCGAGCATCCCGACGACGCCGCTGACGGAGTGGCCGACGAAGATCACGTCGCTCAGCCGCAGCGCCGCGCACACGTCGAGCACGTCCCGCGCATAACCTTGCAGGGTCGAGTACCGCCCGGGGTCGTAGGCGCGCAGGTCGGACTTGCCCGAGCCGACGTAGTCGAAGAGGACGACGCGGTAGTCATCCTCGAAGGCGGGCGCGACGAAGCGCCACATGTTCTGGTCGCACCCGAACCCGTGCGCGAAGAGCACGGGGCGGTCGCCGCGCCCCGACACCTTCACGTTGTTCCGCTTCAGAATGTCTACGGACATTTAGGACTCCGCTCGTCAACCGCCGCGGCGGGCGAGGCTCGCGGCGACGGCCGCCAGCTCGGCCAGCTCGACGGGCTTCGGCACGTGCATCTGGTAGCCGGCCCTCAGCGCGTGCATGCGGTCTTCGACCCGCGCGTAGGCCGTCAGGGCGATGGCGGGCACGCGGCCGCCGGCCTCGGGCGGCAGGCGCCGCACGCGCCGCATCATCTCGTAGCCGTCCTCGTCGGGCATCCCGATGTCGCTGATGAGGAGGTCGGGCACGGACTTCTCAATCGCCTCAATCGCCTCGGAGGCCGAGGCCGCGGCCCACACCTCCGCGCCGCACTGCCCGAGCCCGGCCTTCAACATCTCGCGCGTGTCCGGCTCGTCGTCCACCACCAGAATCTTCAGGCCGTCGAGCCGGTCGAACAGCTCGAACCTGGGCAGCGTGTTCCGCGCCGCGGGGTGGACGCGCCCGGACTCGCCTTCCGCCTTGTAGACGGGCGCCACCGGGAGCAGCACGGTGAAGGTCGCGCCCTTCCCCTCGCCCCCGCTCTCGGCGCGGACGGTGCCGCCGTGCAGCTCGACGAGGTGGCGCACGATGGCGAGCCCGAGCCCCATCCCGCCGTGCTGGCGGGTCGTCTTCTGGTCGGCCTGCCGGAAGCGGTCGAAGACGTGCGGCAGGAAGTCGGCGGGGATGCCGGCGCCGGTGTCGCTGATGGCGACCTCGACGTGCGAGTTGACGCGCTCAAGTCTCACCTGCACGCGCCCGCCGCGCGGGGTGAACTTGATGGCGTTCGACAGGAGGTTCCAGACGATCTGCTGGAGCCGGACGGGGTCGCCCGAGACGGAGACCGAGCCCGTGTCCAGAACCTTCTGCAAGCGCACGCCCTTCGCCTCGGCCGCGGGGCGGACGGCCTCGACCGCGGCCTCGATGAAGGAGTTCGGGTCGACGGGCCGCACGTCGATGCGGAGCTTGCCCGTGACGATGCGCGACACGTCGAGGAGGTCGTCGATGAGCTGCGCCTGCGCGCGGGCGTTCCGCTCGACCGTCTCGAACGCGCGGCGGGCCGAGTCGTCGCTGAACTGACCCGTCCGGAGCATGTGCGCCCAGCCGAGGATGGCCGTCAGGGGCGTGCGCAGCTCGTGCGAGACGGTGGCGAGGAACTCGTCCTTGAGGCGGCTCGACTCCTGCGCCTCGCGGTAGAGGCGCTCGGCCTCCGCGCGCGCACGCTGGGCGGACTCGAAGAGCCGCGCGTTGTCCATCGCGACCGCGGCCTGCGCGGCCAGCCCCTCGACGAGGCGCGCGTGACGCTCGTTGAAGACGCCGACCTCCGGCGCGCCGAAGAAGAGGCCGCCCAGAACCTCGCCCGAGCGCGAGACGACGGGCACGGCCAGGTAGCTGACGACGGGCAGGTGGCCGTCGGGCATGCCGTAGTAGGGCGAGTTCTTACCGAAGCGCGGGTCCCGCTTCACGTCGTCGATGAGCACGGTGCCCTCGCCGCGGAAGGTCGGGCCGAAGAGGTCTGTGGCGCGCGGCATCGGGAAGTGCGCGAACGCCTCGCGCGGCACGCCCGACAGCGTGTAGAGCGTGTAGGAGGCGCCCTCCTCGTTCAGCACGTTGTAGAAGAAGGAGCCGAAGCGCGCGCCCGTCAGCTCGGTCGCCGCGTCGGTGACCGCCTGCACCAGCTTGTGCAGGTCGAGCTCGCCCGAGAGCGTCCGCCCGAGGCGGTTGACCGTCTCGATGACCTCCGCCTGCTCGCGCGCCTCGGCCTCGGCGCGCTTGCGGGCGGTGATGTCGCGGGCGATCTTCGACGCGCCGACGACACGCCCCTCCCCGTCCCTCAGGGGCGAGACGGTGAGCGACACGTCGACGAGCGCGCCGTCCTTCCGGCGCCGCACGGTCTCGTAGTGGTGCACGCGCTCGCCGCGCCTGATCTGCGCGAGGATGTTCGGCTCCTCGTCGGGCCGGTCATCGGGGATGAGCATCGTGACGGGCTGCCCTATGGCCTCCTCGGCCGTGTAGCCGTAGAGCCGCTCGGCCCCGGGGTTCCAACTGAGGATGACTCCGTCGAGGTCTTTGCTGATGATGGCGTCGTCCGAGTTCTCGATGATGGCCGCCGCTTGGCGCAACCTCACCTCGGAGCGCGTGCGGTCGGTCACGTCGCGCGTAATCTCCAGCACCGAAGTGGTCTCGCCCCGCGTGTTCCGTACGGTCGCCCAGCGCGTGTCGACGATTATCTGCTCGCCGTCCTTGCGCGTGTGCAGCAGCTCGCCTTCCCAGAAGCCCTCGCGCCGCAGGCTGTCGTAAATCTCTTCGAGCGGGACGGGCGGCACGGTCTTCAAGAGCTCGTGCGGCGAGCGCCCGAGCGCCTCCTCCTGCGTGTAGCCGTAGGTGCGCTCGGCCCCGCGGTTCCAGAGCGTGATCCGGTTCGAGGAGTCGCGCAGGAAGATGGCGTCGTACGCCTGCTCGATGACCTCGGCCTGCGCGAGCATCGTCTCCTGCGCCTTCCTGTGCTCGCTGATGTCGCGCGCGATCTTCGAGGCGCCGACGATGCGCCCGCCAGCGTCCGTGATGGGCGAGATCGTGAGCGAGATGTCCACGAGCGAGCCGTCCTTGCGGCGGCGCACAGTCTCGTAGTGCTCGACGCGCTCGCCCGCGCGGATGCGCGCGAGGATGGCCGGCTCCTCGTCGATGTGGTCTTCGGGGAAGAGGACGGTGATGGGCCGGCCGATGACCTCGTCGGCCGTGTAGCCGAAGATGCGCTCGGCGCCGCGGTTCCAGCTCGTGATGACGCCTTCGAGCGTCTTGCTGATGATGGCGTCGTCGGCCGACTCGATGATGGCGGCGAGCCGCGCCTGCGCCATCCCGGCGCCGCCGATGTCCGCGGGCCGTTCTCTCTCCGCGTCGGCCTGAGGCTGTTCCTCCAACGGGCTCTCAATGGGCATAGGCACACTTATCCGGTCGGAGCGAGTGAATGGGGCCAAAGGGGACGACTCGGGGGTGAGCCGATTATACAGAAAATGTGAACGGCCGCCATCGCGGCGGCCGAAACTTACGCCTCACTCAATCCGGCACGCGCCGCTTCCGGCGGAAGAGCCCGCACCAGAGCGCGACGAGAAAGCTCAGCAGACAGCCGAGCGCGAACCAGAAGCCCCACCGCGGCGGGACGAGGAGGCCGCGCATCGCGCTGAAGAACGCGAGCCCGCAGGCGAGCCCCGCGACGTACGCGCCGCGCTCCGGCCTGCCGCCCAGCCTCGGCTCGGGCGGCAGCTCAAGCGCCCCCTCCGCGCCGAGTCCGAAGAGGCCGCGCAGGCGGTCGTAATCCCATAAGAGCAGGTAGACGGTCGCGAGCAGCATGAGGCCGGTGACGACGGGCGTGCCGCGGAAGTCGTAGGAGATGGTGATGAAGAAGACGTTGAGCATGATCGCGAAGAAGGCGAGCGCGCCCAACGTCGCCGCGCGGCGGGAGAGCACGAGCAGCCCGGCCAACACCTGCGCCAGCCCGAGGAAGCGCCAGTAAGGCCCCGAACGGTACAGCGTCTCGAAGAAGCCGCCGATGTCCGACTCGGGGCTCATGCTCGTGAAGCGCCGCCCGAGCAGCTTCACCATCCCCGTCGGGATGAAGCCCACGGCCAGCAGCACGCGCGTCCCCAGCGTCAGGCGGTAGAGTATCGGCCGCGACCGCGCCCGACGCTGCAAAGCGCCCGCGAGCCGGTCGAGGCGGTGCACGGAGTCTTCCATCATGTGACGTGAAAGTCCGCGGCGTACTGCACGAGGCCCAGCTTCCTCGCGACCGACCGCGAGGCGGCGTTATCCCAGGAGGTGCTGTAGAGCGGCGCGGCGCCCGCCGAACGAACCAGGAGCGCCCAGCCGGCGGTCACGTCCGGCGCGTGACCCCTCCCGCGGAAGCCGTGCAGAGTCTCAACGCCGGCCTCGTGTGCGGCCGCCGTGACGCGCACGCTGCGGCAGACCGAGACCGCGCGCCCCTCTTCCAATAAGGCGACGAACGGCTGCGCGAAGGGAAGCTCCTCGACCATCCCCTCGAAGCCGCCCCGCAACACCTCCGCGTTCGCCTCCGTGACGGGGAGCAGGGCTCTCGAAGGCTCCGCGTATTCTTCGAAGCGGTAGGCCGGGCCTGCCTCGACCCCGCCCGCCTGCGCACCGAGCAGCCGCACGTAGGCGTCGGCGTGGCGTGGCACGCCGGACAACTCCCCGCCCGCCGGCTCGTCCGCGCAGAGCGCCCCCAACTCTTCGGCGAGCCCTGCGGGCAGGTCGGCGCGCAGCCGCCAGAGGTTCCCCGCGCGCGTCCGGCCGAAGAAGAGGCGCGGCGCGGGGGCCTCGCCGCCCCAGGGCTCGTTGACGGACAGGAGCCGCCCGCGCGCGTCGTGTGTGAACAGCGCGCGGACGTGCATGTCTAACAACTCTCGTTCGTCGGGCACGTGTCCTCTACTCATAACCCTTCGGCGCCGTCCGCCCCCGGAAGGTTGAAGCGCGTAAGTGGGACGCCGCGTCAGCCGCGTCTGAGTTCAGCCCGGCCTTTCAAGGCCGGGACAGCCGACGATAACAATATCGCCGCGTCGCGCCGGCGGCGCCTGAGCCGACGCGGCCCGCTCAGGCGCCGCCGACGCGACGCGGCGACGTTCGTTTCAACTACAACCCGGCCGTTCAAGGCCGGGCGAAACTCAAGCGCCGCCCCGCGGCGGAGTGGTTCACCCTTCAAACAACTACTTGAACCAGATGGTGTCGGCCAGCCATTGGCCGTCGGTCTCGATGAGGGTGGTGAGCGTGCGGCCGTTCTTCATCTTGACCTTGGCGGTCTTCTTGCCGTCGGCCTCGCCCATCTCGGCGGAGGCGTAGAGGTCTTCGAGGGTGTACTGCCCGGCCTGGCCCTTGGCCTTGTCCACGGCCTCTTCGGTCACGCTGTCGCGCACGCGCGCCGTGAAGCAGTTCTTGAGCTTGTCGGCGTCGCCGGCCTTGACCAGCTCGAACTGGTAGGCGATGGAGCTCTTCGGGTCGGCGAGCGAGCCCGCCCTGGCGGCCGGCGTCGCGGCCGGCGCGGTGTTCGAGACGGTCGTGCTCGCGGTGTTGGCGGAAGTGTTGGCGGCCGTGTTGGTGTTGGTGGTGTTGTTAGCGGTCGGGGCGGAGCAGGCGGCTGACAAAATTCCCAGCGCGAGTAGGGCGGCGGACAGAGCTGTGTTTCTCATCGTTCTCTTCTCCTGAAAGGAAGGTGGAAACCCCTGGAGTGACCCGGCCGGGAGCGGCGCCCGCCGCGAGCCGGGTGGGAAAAACCGGCCCCCTTGGTTTAAAGCGCAGGGAGTATATGTGCGTACAAGCACTTAATCAATCGGCAGCAACCCGCCGCCCCGAAGGCGGAGTCCGCGTCGGGGCATCCATACGAGGCGCGGAGTTTACCGCACTCCGGCGGCCTGTCGAGAAGGAATCGACCGCCGTCAAGCGTCTCGCGGGGAACGGCGACCACACCGGCCCCGCGGGCGCGCAGGATTCTCTTGACAGCCGCCCTCGCCGGCAATAAATATGTTACCCGCCCCGGCAAATTCTCTACTTCGGCGTTCCGGCTTTAACGTGAAAGACTTTCCTTCACAACGCCATAGTTAAGCCGCCCTCCCCCTTCTGCCCCCCTCCTGTCGAGAGTCGTCGCCGGAACGGCGGCGGCAGATTCATCCGCGCCGCGAAGGCGGAAGGCTTTCTCTGTCAAATCAAACCCGGTGACATTTCAGAAGGGAGAAGCACATGAGAGTGTCTGCATCCTGGCTCAAGGCCCTGGCCGCGCTGGCGGCGCTGCTGGCCGGCGGGCTCGCGGGCGCGCGCGCGTCCGCGGCCGTGTCCGTCAACCCCATCTTCAGGTCGAACATGGTTCTTCAGAGGGGCATGACGTGCCCCGTGTTCGGAGACGGCGACGTCGGCTCGACCGTGACCGTCCAGTTCCAGAACCAGACCGTCTCGACCGTCGTCGGCTCGGGCGGCAAGTGGCAGGTGAACCTCGGCGGCATGGCCGCCAGCACCTCGCCGGGCACGTTGACCGTGTCGGCGACGGGGTCGCCGTCGGTCACGTTCGACGGCGTGCAGGTCGGCGAGGTCTGGCTCATGTCCGGCCAGTCCAACATGGGGTTGCCTCTGAGCAACGCCAACGACAGCGCGCCCTACATCGCCGACGCCGCCAACCACAACATACGTCTGTTCCGCATGACCGCCGGCAACGGGCCTTCGACCGGCAGTTGGCAGATTTCCGCCCCGACCACCGCCGACGATTTCTCCGCCGTCGGGTACTGGGCGGGCCTTGAGCTGTCGTTGAAGCTGGGCGTCCCCGTGGGCCTCATCCAGGCGACGCACGACGGCACGAACATCTCCGAGTGGCAGACCACCAACGGCGGCACCGGCGCCGACTACCTCGCCATGGTGAAGGCCATCCAGCCGTTCGCCGTCCGCGGCATCGGCTGGTATCAGGGCGAGAGCAACGGCGGCGACGCCGCCTACGAGACGAAGCTCCGCGACATGATCACACAATGGCGAACCGACTGGGGCCGCCCCGACGTGCCGTTCGGAATCGTCCAACTGCCCTCCACGAAGTGGACGACCGCCCGGGTCGCCCAATTCAACGTCACGCAGACCGTGGCGAACACCTTCCTGGTCGTGACCCACGACCTGCCCGACCAGAGTCAGCTTCACCCGCCGACGAAGAGGCCGGTCGGGATACGCCTGGGGCTGGGCGCGCGTGCGACCGTCTACGGCGAGGCCGTCGAGTACTCCGGCCCGGTGCGCGCCTTGCCGCCGACCTCGTACGTCGTCGGCAACAAGGTCGTGCTGAAATGGACTCACACGGGCAACGGCTTGTCCACGCTCGACGGGGGCGCCCTCCAGACCTTCCAGGTCGCCGGGTCGAACGGCCGCTACACCTCCGCGACCGCGGCGATTGTGGGCGACACGGTCGAAGTCACCAGCGGCGTCTCGGCGCCCAAGTCGGTGCGCTACGGCTACAGCGCCGGCGCCAACCTCGGCAACAGCGTCAACATCCCGGTCGAAGGCGGGGCGGCGACGGTCACCCAACTGCCCGCCTCCCTGTTCGAGCTGAAGTTCCCCTGAACGAACGGCATGACGTATTTCCCCGCAAGGCGGACACGAGGCCGGCCGCGTCCTACCCCGCGGCCGACCCCGTCTTGCCATGTCGAGACCCGACACGACGAACGATACACGGCGACATGAACGTGCCCTCGAAAGCGTCCGCCAATAACAACAGCCGCCCGAAGGCGGCTGTCAGTTATCGCTAAAAGTTTGGCGTCCCGTACGGGACTCGAACCCGTGTTACCGCCGTGAAAGGGCGGTGTCCTAGGCCACTAGACGAACGGGACTTGCAGGTTTTCACCAGTGGTTAAAGGCGACGCTTAAGTTACCGTAGAGGCTTGGGAGTGTCAAACGAGGCGGGCTGTGCGTCTGCGTGGAATACTTTCTGAAGGATGAACGGTTGGCCTCTAGCTGACTGTGATGAGGTGCGGGCCGCGCTCCACGACGCGGCCGATGACGGAGGCGTCGGGGTATTGCTCGCGCAGGGAGGCGAGGAGGTCCGGGGCGCGGTCGCGTGCGACGGAGACGAGCAGGCCGCCGGCCGTCTGCGGGTCGAAGAGGAGGGAAGCGAGTTCCCTGCTTACGCCTTCGCCGAGCAGCACGTCCCCGCCCACGTAAGCCCGGTTCGACTTGTCGCCGCTCGTCAGCATCCCGGCCGCGGCCAGCCCCAGCGCGCCGCGGATGAGCGGCACGCTCGCCGAATCGATCTCCAGAGTCACGCCGCTCCCGCGCGCCAACTCCCACGCGTGGCCGAGCAGCGCGAAGCCCGTCACGTCGGTGGCCGCCGAAGCCCCCGCCTCCGTCATCAGGCGCGCCGCCTCGCGCCCCGAGAGCAGCATCGTGTCGAGCGACGCGCGCGTCACCTCCTCCGACGCCTTGCCGAACTTGATGCCGGTGGAGACGACGCCCGTCCCGACGGGCTTCGTCAGGAGGAGCGCGTCGCCGGGGCGCGCTCCGCGGTTGGTGACGACGCGCGCCGGGTCGACGACGCCGGTCACGGCGTAGCCGAACATGATCTGCTGGTTGTCCACGCTGTGGCCGCCGACGAGCGCGACGCCGTTCTCCTTCAAGACCTGCAAGCCGCCGCGCATGATCTCGCCGAGGATTTGGAAGTCCACCCCCTTCTTCGGGAAGCAGGTGACGGCGAGCGCGGTGAGGGGCGTGCCGCCCATCGCCCACACGTCGTTGATGGAGTTGAGCGCGCTGATGCGCCCGTAGTCGAACGGGTCGTCGACAATCGGCGTGAAGAAGTCCACGGTCTGGACGAGGGCGAGCGTCTCCGAGAGACGGTAAACCCCCGCGTCGTCGGCCGTCTCGATGCCGACAATCACATTCGGGTCGCGGGGAATGTCCAGGCCGCTCAAAACTTGAGCGAGTTCGCTCGGCGCGAGCTTAGCCGCTCAACCGGCGCACGAGACCATCTCGGTGAGACGCATCGTTCGACCTCCTTAAAAGAATGAAGTCAGGAGTCAGAAGTCAGGAGTCAGAAGTTGAAGAGGCGGCGGGCGCTTCTTCATTCTGACTCCTGACTCCTGACTTCTGACTCCTGAATTTCATCGTACCACGAACCTTGTCGGGGCGACGACGGTGCGGGCCTCGGGGTTGTAGTAGTCGTAGAGCTGCGAGGGCGCGGTCAGCGCGTTGAGGCCGTAGCGCGGGCGGAACTTGAACTGGAAGCGCGTGCCGCCGCCCTGCGGCCAGAGGTAGACGACGAGGCGGTCGGGCAGCACGTCGTAGCCGTTGAGCGCCCAGCCCGACTCCGTCATCGCGCGTTCGAGCGACGCACGGTCAACGTCCGCGCCCGGCGGGAGCCCGACCTCGGCCAGCAACATGCCGTAGCCCGCGTGGCCGACGCGCTCGGCCGAGACGCTGCACGTCACCTCCTGACTCACGCCGGCGTCGGCGTGGTCGTAACCCACCGACAGCTTGAGCGCCGACGCCGCGCCGCGCTTCGGCCCGCCGCCGCCGCCTTCGGCCGGAGACTCGGCGCGCGCGCGCCAGGGCACGTAGAAGGTCGTGACGAGGTGCGCCTGCGCCGGCGTCGCCTGAGCGCGTCGTCGCAGCTCGACGCGGTTGCCGCCCGCGCCCAGGAAGGGCGTCAGGTCGAGCAGGAGCGGGCCGGCGAGTCTGTCCGGCGGGGGCAGCGTGAGCCGGCCAGCGACGCGGCCGTTGACGAAGACCTCGGCCACGTCTTCGGCCTGCGCGCCGTCCGTCCCGCCGCGCGCCGC
The DNA here is from genome assembly GCA_036389235.1 of Pyrinomonadaceae bacterium. Lineage (GTDB taxonomy): Bacteria > Acidobacteriota > Blastocatellia > Pyrinomonadales > Pyrinomonadaceae > QHXN01. Next base: position 58,037 of record DASVQJ010000223.1, read on the forward strand.
GACCGCGGAGAGCAGCGCGTCGAAGACGTTGACGGTCGCCTGCGTCGAGTACCAGACGCCGTAGCGATCCTTCTTCCGCAGCAGAAAGGCGAGCCCGCGGTCGATCAACTGCCGAATGGAAGGAGGATTGACGACGGCGCCATCCTCATCCGTCTTCGATCCGCATTCCGAGTCCCGCATCCCGCAGTAACGGCTGAGCGCCTGTACGGCGAGCGCGGTCGTCTCGACGCGGCCGGCGAGACCCCAGCCGTAGAAGGGCGTGTTGGTTTCGAGCGCCCAGTAGGAGCCCGTGCCCTCTTCGAGCGCCAGCGCGCGCAGGCGCGTGGCGGCGCGCGCGACGAGTGCCGGCTCGCCCGCGTCCGCCGCGGCCAGCGCGAGCGAGGCGATGAGGTAAGGCTCGTCCGCCTCGTCGGCGCGCGCCGCGGCGTAAGTGAGTGCGCGCTCCAGCGGCGAGGACTGCTCCTTCGTCGCGTCGGCCCGCGCGGGCGTGGCTTGAGTGGGTGGAGTTTGCGCCGGCGATGCCTGAGCGACGGGGCCGCGTGCGGCGGGCTCGAACTTCTGCGTGGCGGCGAGGACGCGCGCGACGAAGACGGTCGTGAGCGGCGTCCGCCTCTGGTCTTCGCGGCCGTCCCACGTATGCGCGGGCCAACTCCCGTCCGTGCGTTGCCGCCCGAGCAGCCACCGGCGCGTCTCGGCAATAACACTCTCGTCAACTTCTATCACGCGGGACGCGTCCGACAGGAAGCGCAGGGCGTAGGCCGAGAGCGCGAGGTCGGCCTCGCCGCGCCCCCAGTAGGTGAAGCCGCCGCCCGGAGCGCGGTAGCCGAGCAGACGCTCGTAGCCGAGCCGCGCGTACTTGCGCGCGCGCGCGACCGTCTCGGGCTCGGACCCGCCGCCCTTCAACCTGCGGTAGTAGTCGAGCACGAGCACGCTCGGGTAGGCCGAAGAGATGGTCTGCTCGCCGCAGCCGTACGGGCGCGACATGATCGCCTCGACGCCTTCGAGCACGTGGGCCGTCAGGTTCGGGTAGACCTTCAGCTCGCCGCGCAAAGAACCGCGCAGGACGTCCGCGGGGACGTTGACCGCGAGCGCGCCCGAATCTCTCAGGAGCGTGCCGTCCGTGACCGAGCGCTCCTCGCCGTCCGGGTGGACGGTGACGGGCTTCTCGACGGCGTCGGAGGCGTCGGGGCCGAGCGCCGTCACGCGCTGCTTCCCGTCCGTCACCGACGCGACGGCGCGGAAGTCGAAGGTCGGGCGCGCGGCGTCGCCCGCGGGCACCAAAGCGCGACTGCGCGCCGCGCCGCCGAGCGCGAACCAGCTCTCGGGCTTCATCTCCACGTCAACGCCCTGCGGCTTCGTGAGGTAGTTGCGCAGCACGACGGGCAGGGAGATTTCGTCGCCCTCGGTGAGCACGCGCGGCGGGTCGTGCTCGACGAAGAAGGGCTGGAAGGAGAGGAACTCCTGCTCGGCCGTGCCGAGCCGCCCGTCCTCGGTCGAGGCGATGACGGACATCTTCCACGTCGTGATGTTGTCGGCGAGCTTGAAGTTGAGGCGCGCGGTGCCGTCGCCCGCGGTCTCAAGCTCCGGGCTCCAGACGAGGGTCTCGGGGAAGAACTCGCGCAGCCGCGGCGTCGAGAGCGGCGCCTGCACGGCGGGCCGCCTCGCGGACTCCGTGGCGGAGACGGAGGTCTGCGCCATCGCGCCCGCCGAGTCTCTGTCGCCGGTCACCGTCACGACCTCCGACGCGGCGGCCGGGGACAGGTTGGCGTCCAGCTTCGTCACGTTCGAAGAGATGACGCGGACGGCCTCAACCGTCAGCGTCGTGAAGCCGGACGCGGCGAACGTCACGGTGTAGACGCCGGAAGGGAGGTCGCGCAGGAGGTACGTGCCGTCGTCGTTCGTCGTCGCGCCGGCCTCGAACTCGACGAAGCCGTGTTTGGCCGTGACGGTGGCGCCGGAGATGACCGCGCCGTTCGGGTCGAACACCGTCCCCGTGATCGCGCCCGTGCCGCCCGAGAAGTTCGTCGCCGGCTTGACCGGCACGGGCGCCGCGTCCTGCGCCGTCTGCTCGGCGCCGACGCTCGTGTGGTACGCGAGCGTGAAGTCGTCGGACGTGCCCTCGCGCCCGTCCGGGCCGGCGCTGCGCAGCAAGAGCGTGTGGACGGTCTGCGTGAGCGGCCGCGCCGAACGCTTCACGCCGCCGGCCGAGCGCGTCGCGACCTCGAAGCGGTCGGTGAACCTCGCGCCGGTCGAGAAGGTCGCGTACGCGGGGCGGCCCCAGCCGTCGCGCAGCGCTTCGAGGCCGAGCGAAGACTTCGACAGCGCCGAGGCCAGCTCGCCGCGCGTGCGCGGGAACGCGCGCCCCTCGCGCGTGCTCCGGTCGAGCGCCGCGCCGAGTGACTGGCGCGACTCCTCGAAGTAGTCGGTCAGCAGGTTCCAGATGTCGAAGTCGTCCGAGGAAGGGTGTCGGCCGCGCTGCGGCGCGAAGACGCGGTCGGGGCCGCCGCTCTCGACGACGATGACGTAGTGCGTGCCGCTCGTCTCGAAGTGGAAGCGGTAGGGCTGACCCCAGCGGTCGCGCAGGGCGTCGTCGCCCACGCCGTTGCGGCGCAGCTCCGCGAGCAGCGTGGCGAGGTCGCGCACGTAGCCGCCGGTGCGCCGGTGGTAGTCGGCGGCGGCCCGATTGATGGCCTCGCCCGTCTTGCGGAAGTAGGGCCAGCGGAAGCTCGCGGCGACGAAGTCGTCGTCGGTGCCGGGGCGCTCGTCGGCGCCGCTGCTCAGGAGTTCGAGCTGGTCGTTCACGCGCTCGAAGGAGAAGCGCGTCCGGAAGGGCTGACCCCACGGGTCGCGCAGCGCCGCGAAGTCAACGCCCGCCTGCGCGAGCGTGCGGACGAGCGCCGCCTCGTCCGAAGGGTACTCGGCCGCGCCGTCGTAGCGCGCGTTCAATGCGTCGGCGAGCGGCTTGAGCTGCGCCTTGACGAGGTCGGCGAAGACGCGCGACTGCTCGCGCTCGAAGTCCGTGCCCGTCGTCACGCGGTTGTAGTCGTAGGGGCGTTCGTTGTTGTAGAGCATCTCGGCGACCGTGTCGAAGCCCGCGGGGCGACTGCCCGCGGGGTCGAGCCGCTCCACGTCGCGGCGCGTGACGCCGGCGATGTTCCAGTAGCCGTACCAGTATTCGAGGAACGAGCCCGAGAAGCCGAAGCCGCGCCCGGCCTCGCCGTCGGTGCGCGCGCGCTCCTCTACGGCCTTGTCGAAGACGACGACGCCGAGCGCGCCCGACGCGCGCCGCCCGTCGGCCGTGCGCACGGCGAACTGCGCGCCCGCCTCCTCGCCCGGGCGGAAGCTCTCCCGCGTGAGCTTCACGTCGAGCTTCAGCTCGCGGTCGCGCGGGAAGACGACCGTGCGCGCGCCCATGCTGAAAGTCTCGCCGTCGCCGCCGGGCGCGGGCGCCGCGCTCGTCGCGTTGACGGAGACGGCGCCCGCGAAGTCCCGGCCCGTGGGGATGACGAGCGCCGCCCGCCCGCCGGAGAGACGCGCCGTGCGCGAGTAGAGCGTGCGCCCCTCCGCGACCGCTTCAACCACGACGCCCATGCGCTCGGCGTCGGACGACAGCTCGACCCTCACCGGCTCGCCCGCGGCGTAGACGGTCTTGTCGGTCTCGACGCGAATCTCGGGCACGTCGCTGCGGTAGTGGCTGAGCCAGAAGTCCTCGCCGTGACGGCCCGCGCGGCCCGAGCGGTCGCGTGCGACGAAGCGCAGCGGGAGGTTGCTGCGCGTCTCGTCGCGGCTCAAGGCCGGGCCAGAGACCTTCGCCACGCCGTAGCGGTTCGTGTGCACGTTGACGAGCACGCGGTCGGCCTCCTTCAACTCGTGGACGCGGCCGTCGTCGCCCCGCTTCGTCTCCGTCGTGCCCTCCTCGTAGACGGTCACGTCGCACTCGGCCGGCGTGCCGTCGGCGTAGAAGGTCGCGAGGTAGAAGGCGAGCGGCAGCCCCTTCGCCTGCCGGTAGCGCCCCTCGCTGACGTAGAGGTGGACGGGGTCTTTCGTCAGGCGCACGGCGAAGCGGCGCTGCTCGGTGCGGTTGGTCGTCGCGTCCGTGACGTAGGCGACGAAGTCGAGGTCGCGGAAGCGCTCGTAGCCGGACTCAGACAGCTCCCCGTACTCCTCCTTCGCGTCCAGACGCGCGAGGTAGAGCCCCTCTCTCAGCTCGCCCTCGACGGCCGGCTGCTCCTCGGTCTCGTACTTCTGCTCCTTGTAGTTCCAGCGCCGCTCGGTCTGGCGCACGACGCGCACGCGGCCGCGCCTGACCGGCTGGCCGAAGAGGTAGTCGGCGCGCACCTCGACCGAAGGGTTCTGGCCGTCGAGGTAGTACGTGCGGTCGGGCTTCGCCGTGACGGAGAAGTTCGGCAGGTCGTAGCGGCTGATGCGGAAGTCCGTGCGCGCCCCGTAGTCGACGTCGTACTTGTCCTCGTCCATCAAGAGCTTGAGCGCGTAGGTGCCGAGCTTCGTGCCCTCGGGCACGCGCCAGTCGGCCGCGGCGACGCCGAAGCGCGAGGTCTTGAGTTCCGCGCTGAAGGCCGTGGAGTCCTCCTCGTCCTCGACACGGAAGGCGACCTCCTCGCCCGAGAGCGCGCGGCCGCCCTGGTCGAAGACGAGCGCGCGCATGTGCACGGTCTGCCCCGGCTGGTAGAGCGGCTTGTCGGTGGTGAGGAGGACGCGCGGCGTCTCCCCGACGGACACGTCCGTCTCGGCCCGCTCGACGAGCACGCCGCGCCGCGCCGTGACCTCAAGCTCCGCCTCGTCGTCGTCGAGTCGGAGAGCGCGCGGCACGTCGAAGTCGAGCGTGACGAAGCCTTCGCCGTCGGTCGCGCCCGACGCCTTGAGGACGTTCTTCTTGTCGTCCGCCTCCTCGAAGGTGAGCGTGGCCTCGACGGCGACGCCCTTGAGGGGGCGCCCGTTGACGGGGTGGGCCGCGCGCGCCCGCGCGCCGTAGTGCGAGCCGGGGCGCGCGGCGGGGGCCGAGATGACGCTCAGCTCGAAGAGGTCGGGCGTGACCTCGGAGACGGAGACGACGCCTCCGAGCGCGGGCGGGGCTTCGGCCGCCGAAGTCGGCGCGACGCTGTAGCGCAGTCGATACCAGGGGAACTCCTTGCGCTCCGCGTCGAGCAGTTGCGCGTAGGGGAGTTCGAGCGCGACGTCCAGGGCGTTGGGGCCGCGGCGCAGGCGCACGTCCGAAGCGGCCGCGGCGCGCACGCGGTCGTGCGGGTCGAGCAGTTCGACGCGCAGGCGTGCGTCGAAGTCGCGGCCGGTGCCGTTCTCGACCTCGACGCGGACGCGCGCCGAGCCGGAGTCGAGCGAGAGCCTGATGCGTGACTCGTCTAAGCGGAAGGCGGGCGCCGCGCTCGAAAGGTGGGCGGCCAGCAGGCACACGAAGAGGCCCAGAAGGGCGGGGGCAGACCTCCGTACCATTAACGTTTCCCTCCTCAAGTTGTGCCCGTGTGATGCGGACGCGTCGCCCGACGGTTGGAGAGGCTCGGCGGAAAATTTTCGGGTGAGGGGTTAAGACTTCAACGGCCTTATCCTCTCTTACTTGAATGCGGCGTGACATTCGTTAACCACAGAGGCACAGAGGACACGGAGGTTGCACGGAGGGATGTCTCTGTGCCCCCTCTGCGTACTCTGTGCCTCTGTGGTTAACCGCCCCCACTCTACACGCAAGCTACGAGGTCAAGGTGACGCTCGTCAGAATGGACGGGCGGCTTCCTGTAGTCGCTCGCGGTGTTCGAGGATGTATTCGATGAAGGCGCGCGTCGGCGAGGGCTGGAAGCGGCCGAGGGCGATGACGGCGACGGCGCGCGTGAGGCGGTGGCCCGAGACGCGCAGCCAGGAGAGCCGTTTGGCCTCGACCTCCTCGCGCACGGCCCACGAGGGCATGACCGAGACGCCGAGGCCGTGCTCGACCATGAGCTTGATGAAGTAGGTGTCGTTCGATTCGAGCGCGAGGTCGGGGCTCAAGTCCACGCGCTTGAAGAAGGCGTCGGTGGCGCGGCGGATCGAGGCGCCCTGCTCGAAGAGGATGAAGCGCTCGCGGCGCATCTCCGTCACGCCGACCTCGCGCGCCGCGGCGAGCCTGTGGCGCGCCGCGGTGACGACGCCCAGCTCGTCCTCGAACAGCTCCGTCACCTGGAGCGCGGGCGAGTAGACGGGGAGCGAGGCGAAGCCCACGTCGGCGGCGCCGTTGAGGATGTCGGCCACGGTCTGCTCGGTGCTGACGGTCGTGCGGAAGGAGAGTTCGACGCCTTCGTGGTCGCGCATGAACGACTCGAAGAGGCGCGCGAAGAGGTGGACGAAGGCTTGCGTGGCGGCGGCGGCCCGGACGCGCCCCCGCGGCTCGTGCTCGTCGCCGCGGATGCGCTCGCGCAGGGCGTCCGCCTCTTCGAGGATGCGCTCGGCGTAGGAGAGCGCGAGCTGGCCGGAGTCGGTGAGGCGCACGCCCCCCTTGGCGCGGATGAAGAGCGGCTCGCCCAACTCGCGCTCCAGAGCCTTGATCTGGTGGCTGACGGCCGACTGCGTCATGTTAAGTTTCTGTGCCGCGCGTGTGAACGAGAGCGCCTCGGCGACCTCGCGGAAAGTTCTTAACTGCGACAGCTCCATGCCTTACGCCTTTCGGGAAATGTGGATGAATATAGTTAATCCGCCCGATGAACACAATGCGTTAGACGCGGGGCAAAGCCGCGCCTAACATCGGCGTCGAACCTACGCGAACAAACACCGGGTTCATACAAGGTCGCGGCCGCGGGGCCGCATTTGAGGAAGGAGCTTTAAGATGATTCCGTTCAGACTCGACTACGTGATTGAGAAGGCCATCGGCGAGGGCGCGTGTGAGGAGCAGAAGGTTCTGAGGGAGCTGGCCGGCGTGCGTTTGAGGCCGGCCGAGGCGCGCGCCGAGTGGCCGCGCGTGCTCGAACACAAGTGGTTCGTCAGCGAGCGCGTGGGGCGGGACGTGGGCCTGCGCGTCGCCGCGCTCGACTACTTCGAGAACGTCCGCCTCCCGCGCCACACGCGCACGTCGTACAAACCCGTAGCTTCGCGCCTCCGCCGCGCCACACGGGAGCAAAGGCTGTCAGCGTAATCCCCGCGCGGGCGCAGGAGAAGAAGGGAATCATTAACACGGCTGGACGGGATGAGCAGGATAAGGGGTTTAAGATTTGAGATTTCAAATTTGAAATCTTCAATCTCTCAAAGCGGTTCTCATCCGGACGGGTATGAAGTGGGCTTTCAACACGGAGACACGGAGACACAGCTTCGTCTTTAGTATTCAACCAGCCGTGTCTCTGTGTCTCTGTGTCTCTGTGTTAAATCGCTCTCGCTTTCACCCAACTGCATACTGCAATAATTCCTATCCCGTACGTCCTGTCCAGCCGTGTTAATTCAGGGCTGCTTCATTACCGCGGCCCCGGTTGGGGGAATGAGCCTCGTGATGCACCGGCGGTAATGCTCGACCTCACGCGCCGCGCGCCCGTCATCCCAGCCGAGGAACCTCTGCGCGATGTTTACGGCGCGCTCCAGAGCGTCGAGCCCGACGCCGCTGTTGAGCCCGACCATCGTGCGCCGCAGCAGGCAGTCCGCGAGCGTCTCGGCCATCTCCTCGCGGAAGGCGTAGACGACCTCCGCGCCGACCGTGCCGGTCTCTTCGCTGACGACCTCAGACAGTTCGGCGTCGCCCCGCGCGAGCCGCAGGACTTCCGTCGCGCGCACGCCGTAGACCTTCAGAAGCCGCGCGATACTCTTCGGCGGGAGCGCGCGCCGCGCTTCGAAGTCGCGGCGGAACGCGTCGAAGTCTTCGACGGCGGCGCCGGGCAGCGGCACGTCCGCGGTCTGACAGGGCGGGGGAGTCTTGCCGAGCGTGCGGAAGATTAAATCGACCGCGCCTTCGGCGAGCGCGCGGTAGGTCGTGAGCTTGCCGCCGACGATTGAGAAGAGGCCGCGCACGTCTGCGGGCCTGATGAAGTGGCGGCGGGTGATGCCACTCTCCTGCCCTTCGGCGACGCGCGGGAGCGGCCGCACGCCCGAGTAAGTGTAGAGCACGTCGCCGCGCGTGAGCCGCGCCGAGGGCAGGACGCGGTTCGTCTCGCGCAGAAGGTATTCGACCTCGCGCCCGTCCGCCTCGACGCGGTCGAGGTCTCCCGCGTAGCGCTCGTCGGTCGTCCCTATCAGGAACTTGTCGTCCCAGGGCACGACGAAGAAGGGGCGGCCGTCTTCGACCGCCTCGGCGTAGACGGCCGCGCGCGGCGCGCCCTCGAAGGCGCGGACGACGACGTGGCTGCCCTTCGTCCCGCCTATCAGTTTGCCTCCCTCGGCGGCCGAGCCTTCGAGCACCTCGTCCACCCACGGGCCTGCGGCGTTGAGGACGAACGCCGCGCGCGCCTCGTGCGTGGCCCCGCCGAGAAGGTCTTTGAAGACGACGCCGCGGGCCGCGCCGCCTTCGACGAGCAGACGCTCGACGCGCGCGTACGTCAGGACGGTCGCACCGTGCGCCCGAGCGTCCAGGGCGTTCTCGACCGCGAGCCGCTCGGCGTACTCGACCTGCGCGTCGTAGAAGAGCGCCGCGCCGCGCAGGCCCTCGGGTTCGAGGCCGGGCGCGTGCCGGAGCGCTTCCGTCCCGTCGAGCATCCGGTGGCGCGGGAGCGACCCGGACGAAGACAGCACGTCGTAGGCGAGCATCCCGGCGCGCACGGTGAGAGGGCCGCGGCGCCGCCCAGCGTAGACGGGGACGAGCATCGGGAGCGGGCGGACGAGGTGCGGGGCGACCCTGCGCAGCAGCGTCTCGCGCTCGCGCAGCGACTCGCGCACGAGCCCGACCTCGCCGTGTTCGAGGTAACGCAGCCCGCCGTGAATCAAACGCGTCGAGGCCGCCGTCGTCCCCGCCGCGATGTCGCCCTTGTCGAGCAGCAGCACGCGCAACCCCCTCATCGCCGCGTCGCGCGCCACCCCGCACCCGTTCACCCCCGCGCCGATGACGACCACGTCGAAGGTCGTACAAGAAATGTCCCGCCCGACTTTCCTCATCTTCATCCGCACCGGCGAAAGAAAAATTCACAGGGATGGTCAGGATGAACAGGGTTAAGAATTGAAGATTTGAGATTTCAAATTTGGGTGATAATATACTTGACGAATCATCACCCAAAGATAGACAATGGGCGCGTCGGGGGGCTTATGCTCCCGGCAAAGGCTGTCACTATACCATGCCGAAAGACCAGAATCGGCCACTGGGGGAATGCCGTGCCCACTAACCTCGTAAACCTTGACGCGCTGATTCCGCGTGAAGACTTTGAGATTCGGGAAGATGCCGTGCGCTTTGAGCAACGCGACAGGATTGCGATTAATGACTTGAATCCCGGCTTCTTCTACAACGCGCTAAGGAAGCCCGACTTTCAGCGCGAAACGTCGGGCTGGAATGCCCCCAAGATAGCCGACTTGGTTACTAGCTATCTGAGCGGCGACCTAATCCCGGCCGTCATCCTATGGCAGCCGGAAAACGGCGGCAGCATTTTTGTCATAGACGGAGCCCATCGCCTGAGCGCCTTAATCGCTTGGGTGCGAGATGATTATGGCGACGGCGATGTGTCGCGCTCGTTTTTCAAAAACCAACTCCCTCCGGAGCAAGTCGCGGCGGCCGAGAGAACTCGGAAGCTGGTAAAAGGGACTGTGGGCTCATTCGCGGAGCATCTTGCGGCTACGCAGTACCCCGAACAATCCAGGCCGGAAGTCAGGGCGCGGGCCAGACGCTTGGGGACGCTGGCCGTCATAGTTCAATGGGTGAACGGCAACGCGGACAAGGCCGAGCAGTCGTTTTTCAAAATCAACCAAGAGGCGACGCCGATTGACCCGACCGAACTTCGCATCCTGCGCGCCCGCAAACACGCTAACGCTTTGGCCGCGCGCGCAATCATGCGAGCCGGGACGGGGCATCGGTATTGGGAGCAATTCACCGAAGAGTATCAGAAAGGGATTGAAACTATGGCGGCGGAGATTCACCGGATTCTGTTCTCGCCGCCGCTGGTGACGCCCATTAAGACGCTGGACTTGCCCGTTGCCGGGCGTTCTTATTCGGCCCTAACGCTGCCGCTCATCTATGACTTGGTAAACCTAGCTAACGGCGAAACGCCGCTCACACCGGCCGAAAAAGCCAAGACCCCCAAGAAAGGGGAGAAGGTCAAGGAGATTCCAAAGCCTGACTTGACAGACCCCGACGGGCAAAAAACCATCCGGTATCTATCCAGGGTGCGGACTACCGTCCAAAGAATCTCGGGCACACATTCTTCGTCGCTCGGGCTTCACCCGGCCATTTACTTTTACAGCACGATGGGACGCCATCAGCCGACGGCGTTTCTAGCCGTGGTCGGTTTCATCATGGAACTTGAAAAGCGCGAGCAGCTAAAGGTCTTCACCGGACACCGGGAGAGGTTTGAGGACTTTCTACTGGCGCAGAAAGACATGGTGAACCAGATTGTGAGGCGCTTCGGTGGCGGCTTAAAGCCGTTCTATAGGCTTAAAAACTTTTATCACTTCGTCTACGAGGCCATTAAGGCGGGGAAGGATGACGCACAGATACTCAGCGAACTCGAAAAGCATGAAGTCTTCGCGTTCGTCAAAGCCTTACCGGCATACGAAGAAGAAACCGAACAGCAAGACTTCAAGACATCGGTTAAGTCGGGGGCGTTCTTGAAGGCTGCCCTGGAAGCGCCCCGCGAGCGGTGCGGGATATGTCACGCCAGGCTCCATGTCAATTCCATCTCTCTTGACCATATCGTGAGGAAAGCGGACGGCGGAATAGGGACGCTGGACAACTCGCAACTGGCGCACCCGTATTGCGATTCGACGGTGAAGAACTAAGCCATGAGTGAACCTAAAAAGCCGGATGAGTTTGAGGAGTTCGACAAGGTAATGGGCGGACTCTTATCCGTCCCTTACTCGGAACTTCAAAAGAAGTTGGAAGAAGAAAAGAAGGCGAAGGAGAAAGAGAAGGGGAAGCGGGCGCCAAGCCCGACAACCCGCCAACGGCGGCGGTAGATTTCTCGCGCCGCAAAAACTATTGCATTCTACGCCGCGCGGGTTTACTCTTCGGCGCGTGGGTGTCGCCTCTGCTTTCCGACCCTCACACAAGCACACTACTACCTAGCCGCCACTAGGCAGCGTTGCCCCGTGTGTAATTGCGCGTGACTTAGAGCAGAACCGCGAGCAGTTCCAGCGCGATCTGTGTCAGGGCGTTCGGCGCGTCGTTCGACATCTCGCCGTCCGTCGTGGCGCTAGTCTGCGGCGGCGGCGCGGGCTTGTCGTTCGGCATATCGCCCGCGACGGCCGGGCCGGTCAGGAGTAGAACAAGCAGACAAGTTCCTAGAGTTTTACGCATCACTTTCCCTTTCGTGGTAATGGGAGCTAACCACCGTCGCCGCCGTATCTTCGTGATATACGGCGGCTTTGCTGCGTATGACACAAAAGTGTCATAGCAGAGAAAGGCTGGCCTCACATGAATTTAGCAGACGACCGCCTTAAGGAACTAGATAACCCTTCACTGACTGAGAGCGAGCGCGTCACGCTGCGCTGCCAAGTGGCGGCAGACCTCATCCACAAAGGCCAGTACGAAGCCGCACGCGAGGCGCTAGGCGAGTTGTGGCTAGGCGTCGGGCAGAGGCCGCCCGTTCGGAACCTACCGCCCGCCCTGGACGCCGAAGTCCTGCTTAGGTGTGGCACGCTGACGCGACTACTGGGCAACGTCCGTAATGTCGCGGGGGCACAAGAGCAGGCTAAGGACATGCTCTCCGAAGCGGCGCGGACGTTCCGCGCCGAAGGGATGCCCGTTAAGGTGTCGGAGGCTCAGTATGAACTTGCCATGTGTTATTGGTGGTTAGGCGAGCATGATGAGGCGCGGGTGGTGCTTGAAGAGGCACTAATGCCTTTGACGGATGCTGACGTAGAACTGAAGGCGAAGATTCTTATCAGGCGAACGATTGTTGAAGTATGGGACAACAGGTATTACGACGCCTTGAACATTCTGAGAGACGCGGAGCCGGTTTTCGAGTCGGCAAACGACGCGCTCAAAGGCAGGTGGCACGGGCAGAAGGGGCTAGTCCTCAGAAGGCTCGCCACGGCGGAAGGGCGGAGCGACTATGCGGACAGGGCGGTCATAGAGTTCACGGCGGCGATTTATCATTACGAGCAGGCGGGACACGAAAGGTACTGCGCGACGAACCTTAATAACCTCGCCATGCTGCTTTATAAGGTGGGGCGATTCCGCGAAGCGCACGAACATCTTGACCGCGCGCAACTGATATTCACGAAGCTTAAGGACACGGGAAGTCTGGCGCAGGTGGATGAGACGCGCGCCCGTGTTCTAGTCGCGGAGAAGAAGTACCGCGACGCCGACCGCATCATTGCCGGAGTCATTAAGACCTTTGAACAGGGCGGCGAGTCCGCTCTGCTCGCGGACGCTCTCTCCATTCAAGGCGTCGTATGGGCGAGGCTCGGGCTGCATGAAGCTTCGATCAACATGCTGCGCGAAGCTATGAAGGTCGCGCAGGACTCCGGCGCTTTAACTCAGGCCGGGCACGCGGCCGTGACACTGATAGAGGAACACGGCGCGGCGTGGCGGCTGTCGGCGTCGGACGTTATGAAGGTATACCGCCGCGCCAGTGACTTCTTAAAAGGCTCGCAAGACATAGAGGATAAGGACAGACTTCTGGCGGGCGCGCGGGTGGTGATAAGGCGTCTGTCGGGGATGCAGTTCCACGACAAGAACTTTAGCTTTTACGGCGCGGTGCATGAGCTAGAGGAGAGGCTGATAGAGCAGGCTTTGGAATCGGAAGGGGGCAGCATCACGCGCGCCGCCGAGAGGCTAGGGTTAAAGCGCCAAGCACTGGCGAGTATGCTTCAGGCGCGGCACAAGAAGTTGATGGGCAAGCGCACGCCGCCAGTCCCGCGCCTCAAGAGCATTATTAAAACGCCTAAAGAATAAGAGGCGGGCTACTTCTTCGCCCGCCTCCCGCGCTTCTTCAGGTTCAAAGAAGCGAACCGACTAGCACGGTAATTTACCGTCGCCCGGCAGCTTGCCCGTCAGTTCGTCATAGGTGAGACGCTTGCCCGCCACCTGTCCGGTCACTTTATGAAAGCGGTCGCCGTCTTTACCGTGGCGCTCGTTGAAACGGAACGTCTGCTCGTCAAGGTAGCGGAACAGGTGATAGGGTTCGACGCTGACATACGTGCCCTTGATGCTGCGCTTCAGAAGGCTCCAAAAGTTCTCTATGCCGTTGGTGTGAATCTGGCCGTCAACGTACTTCTCCGCGTGGTCAACGAACTGGTGAACGTATGCAGGGTTAAGACCGAGGTAAGAGCGGTGCGCGTCCGTCATCACTTCGCAACCGGGTTCGACGTTGCTCTTAATCTCGTTGTGGAGCGTTTCCTGCGCCCTGTTAAGGATGACTTTAGCCCTGACCTTGCTGCCGTCGCCGTGGCGCTCAAGAAGGCCGAACACGATGGCCTTGCCGCATCCGCCCGGCCCCGTAATCTTGCGCTCGCGCACGTCCCGGTGCATGTTCTTCGACAGCCCGCCGATGAACGTCTCGTCGGCTTCAACCGGGGCGCCTTCGCCGCCCATCTTCTTCTCGAAAGAGCCGGTCTGCATCGCAAGGCGAATGCGGTGTATCATGAACCAAGCGGTCTTCTGAGTGACGCCGATAGCGCGGTGAATCTCGTAAGACGAGACGCCGTTCTTGCAGTTGGTAATCATCCAGACGGCCATGAGCCACTTGTCGAGGCCGAGCGGCGAGTCTTCAAAGATGGTTCCGACCTTGACGCTGAACTGACGCTTGGCGTGCGCGCTCTTACACTGCCACTTGTTCTGCTTCGCCAGAAACGAAACGTCCGTGCGGCCGCACGTCGGGCAGATGACGCCGTTCGGCCAGCGGCGGGCGGCCATGTACTCGCGGCAGTTGTCGGGGTTAGCGAAGAATACGATGGCCTCTTGCAGTGTCTTCGGGGTGGCTTGCTTCGTCATCATGCAGTGATACTAGCATGACGGGCTTGATTCGTCAAGTATATTATCACCCAAATTTGAAATCTTCAATCAAACATTCTCTTATCCCGTCCGTCCCTGTGAATTCTCGCTTACGTCATCGCGCTCCCAATCCCGCGCGCGCTCGACGGCGCGGAGCCAGCGGCGGTGGAGTCGTTCGCGCTCGTCCCCGGGCATCCGCGGCTCGTAGCGGCGCGCGACGCGCCAGCGCGCGGCGATCTCGCGGCGGTCTTGCCAGAAGCCGACGGCGAGGCCGGCGAGGTAGGCCGCGCCCGCGGCCGTCGTCTCGGTGACTTCGGGCACCTCGACCGCGACGCCGAGGATGTCCGCCTGAAACTGCATGAGGAACCCGTTGCAGACGGCCCCGCCGTCCACGCGCAGGTCTTTGAGACGCACGCCGGAGTCGCGCTCCATCGCGGCGGCCACGTCGCGCGTCTGGTAGCACATGGCCTCCAGCGCGGCGCGCGCGAGGTGCGCGCGCGTCGTGCCGCGTGTGAGTCCGACGACGGCGCCGCGCGCGTACGCGTCCCAGTGCGGCGCCCCGAGGCCCGCCAGGGCTGGGACGAAGTAGACGCCCTCGTTCGAGTCGAGCGAGCGCGCGAGCGCCTCCGTCTCGTCCGCGCGTGCGATGATGCCGAGCCCGTCGCGGAGCCACTGCACGGCCGCGCCCGTGACGAAGATGGAGCCTTCGAGCGCGTACTCGGCGGGTTCGTCGGCCAACTGCCACGCGACCGTCGTCAGAAGCCCCGCGCGGCTGGCGACCGGCGCCGGCCCCGTGTTCATCAGGAGGAAGGAGCCCGTGCCGTACGTGTTCTTCGCCGCGCCCGGCTCGTAGCAGCCCTGCCCGAAGAGCGCGGCCTGCTGGTCGCCCGCGAGCCCCGCGACGGGCACGCGCGCGCCGAAGAAGGCCGACGGCTCGGTGTGGCCGTAGACGAAAGACGAAGGCATGACTTCGGGGAGCGCGGCGCGCGGCACTCCGAAGAGCGCGAGCAGCTCGTCGTCCCAAGCGAGCCGCCCGATGTCGAAGAGTAGCGTGCGCGACGCGTTCGAAGGGTCTGTGACGTGCGCCCGCCCGCCCGTCAGCTTCCAGACGAGCCACGAGTCGACGGTGCCGAAGGCGACTTCGCCGTTCGCGGCCCGCGCGCGCAGGCCCGGCGTGTTGTCGAGCAGCCAGCGCAGCTTCGTGCCCGAGAAGTAAGGGTCGAGCACGAGTCCGGTCTTCGCGCGGATCGAGTCTTCCAGCCCGCGCGACTTCAGCTCGTCGCACATGGCGGCCGTGCGCCTGTCCTGCCAGACGACGGCGCGCGCGACCGGCGCGGAGGTGGCGCGCTCCCACGCGACGACCGTCTCGCGCTGGTTCGTGATGCCGACGGCGCGCAGGTCACGCGCCCCGACGCCGGACGCTTTCAGCGCGTCGGCCGTAGCCTTGAGGCTCACGCGCCATATCTCTTCCGCGTCGTGCTCGACCCAGCCGGGGCGCGGGTAGTGCTGCGTGAACTCCGAGTAGCCGCGCCCGCGCACGCGGCAGTCTCGGTCGAAGACGAGCGCCGTCGTCCCCGTCGTCCCCTGGTCTATCGCGAGCACGAAACCGTCCATTCTTCTCCTCCGCCGGAACTTTGTGCGCCGTCCCGCGAGAGTGTAATATACGCCCACGCGTTTTCGGACAGGGCTGCACGAGTAACCTCATCCGTCACGGGAAATACAGTATCGGAGAAGCGAGATTCCAACATGAAAAACCACAACGACTTTTTTGACGAGATGATCGACGTTGACGACGAGTCGGAGGGCGAGCCGGCCGAGTTCCTCGAAGAGGACGAGGAGTACGAGCTCGAAGGGGAGGACGAGGACGACGAGGACGAAGACGACGGCTCGACGGTCGTCCGCACGGCCGTCCTCCAGAAGAACGACATGCTGGCGCTGCTCTCCCTGAAGGCCGCGCCCGACGGCGGCCAGCTCGTCCGCTACGACCCGCGCCAGAGTTTGCCCAGCCTGCGCCGCTACGAGACGGAGGAGGAGGCGCGCAGGTGGTACGCGCGCAGCCTCGCCACCAGCCGCAAGAACGGCTGGGCGGTCGTCTACGACGGCGCGCCGCTCATCGGTTAGGGGCGAGACGTTTGAGGCTTGAGGCCGGTTAGGAGTGCGCCTCCTGACTGGCCTCTTGCTTTTTCTATCAGCTCGGGAGGGTTTCGATGATTCTCATTACGGGGGCGACGGGGACGACCGGCCGCGAGGTCGTGGCGGAGTTGCGCAGGCTCGGCGCCGGGGGCGTGCGCGCGCTCGTGCGCGACCCGGCGCGCGCGGACTTCATACGCGAGGCGGGCTTCGAACCGGTCGCGGGCGACTTCGAAAGGCCCGAGACCCTGGGCGCCGCGCTCGAAGGCGTCGAGCGCGCGCTGCTGCTCACGCCGCCCACGCCCGACACGGTCGGCCAGCAGCACGAGTTCATCAAGGCCGCGGCCGGCGCAGGCGTCCGGCACGTCGTCAAGCTCTCGGCCGTCGGCGCCGACGCCGACGCGCCCGAAGGCTTCGGCAGGTGGCACGGCCAGTCGGAGAATCTACTCAAGACCTCCGGCCTCAGGTGGACGATGCTGAGGCCGAACTTCTTCATGCAGAACCTGCTCGGGCAGGCGCAACAGATCGCCGCGACGGGCGGCATCTACCAGCCGGTGGGCGACGCGCGCGCCAGCTTCATCGACGCGCGCGACATCGCGGCCGTCGCCGCGCGCGCGCTCACCGAAGAGGGGCACGAGGGGCAGACCTACCTCCTGACCGGCCCCGAGGCTTTGTCGTACCACGACGTCGCGGCGAAGCTCTCGGAGGCCGCGGGCCGAACCATCGACTACGTGCCCGTCTCGCCCGAACAGTTCCGCGCGGGCGCGCTCGGCGCGGGCCTGCCCGAGTGGCTCGTCTCGGCGCTCGAACGGCTCAACGAACTCTTCGTCTCCGGCGACGCCGCCGAGGTGACGGACGCCGTCCGCCGCGTCGGCCGCAAAGAGCCCAACACCTTCGACCGGTTCGCGCGCGACCACGCCGAAGCGTTCAAGAGTGAGCGGTGAGCGGTGAGCGGTGAGCAGTTGAAGGAGATTCAGTAATGTCGGTAATGACTCAACTACTGCTCACCGCTCACCGCTCGCCCGTCCGAAGGAGGTTTGATGAGGGCGATAAGGGTTAACGAGTTCGGCGGGCCTGAGGTGTTGAAGCTGGAGGACGTGCCGGAGCCGTCGCCTTCGGCGGGGCGGGTGCTCGTGCGCGTGCGCGCGGCGGGCGTCAACCCGGTGGACACTTACATCAGGAGCGGCGTGCACGCCGTCAAGCCGACGCCGCCCTACACGCCGGGGCTCGACGCGGCGGGCGAGGTCGAGGCCGTGGGCGTGGGCGTCGCGCGCTTCCGTCCCGGGCAGAGGGTCTACACGGCGGGGAGCCTGACCGGCACTTACGCCGAGCTGACCCTCTGTGAAGAGTCGCAGTGTCACGCACTCCCCGAGCGCGTCACGTTCGCGCAGGGCGCGGGCGTCTTCACGCCTTACGTGACCGCCTACCGTGCGCTCTTCCACCGCGCGAATGCCAGGCCGGGCGAGACGGTCTTCGTGCACGGGGCGAGCGGCGGCGTGGGGACTGCGGCCGTGCAGCTCGCGCGCGCCGCGGGGCTGCGCGTCGTGGGCACGGCGGGGACGGAGGAGGGGCGGCGGCTCGCGTCCGAGCAGGGCGCGCACGAGGTGCTCGACCACCGCGCGCCGGACTACCTCGAACAACTCGTCGGGCTGACGGGCGGGCGCGGCGCGGACGTGATTCTTGAGATGCTGGCGAACGTGAACTTAGACCGCGACCTCGGCGTGCTGGCGAAGGGGGGGCGCGTGGTCGTCATCGGCTCGCGCGGGACGGTCGAGATTAACCCGCGCCAGGCGATGACGCGCGACGCGACGATCTTAGGCATGACGCTCTTCAACGCTTCGCCGCAGGAGCTTCAGAGCATCCACGCGGCCCTCGGCGCGGGGCTCGAAGCGGGGACGCTGCGCCCCGTGGTCGGGCGCGAGCTGCCGCTCGCGGAGGCCGCGCGCGCGCACGAAGAGGTCTTGAAGCCCGGCGCTTTCGGCAAGATAGTTCTGATCCCGTAAACTAGCAGGCGTGAGCCCCCTCGCGTTCGGGCCTACGTCTTCCAGGAACGCGCCCCGCGACAGCGGCGAAGCCCTCCCTCACAGAAGGGCTTCCGGCCGCGCACCCCGACGTGTGAACTTTATGGAGCTGACCTGTCCTCACTGCGGAGAGAAAAAGGTGAACGGGACCGCGGCCGCGTGCCCCGCGTGCGGCGCGGGCCTGCGCGGCGGCAAGTCGGCGCGGCGCGCGCGCGCCTACGACGGGTACGCGGTCGGGAGGCGCGTGCTGAGGCTCGCGCCCGCGTGGCTGCTCCTGATAGTCGTGGCCTTCGCGCTCGCGCTGCTCCTCTTCAGTTGGCTGGGCCGCCGCGGCGGCGCCGAAGACGAGCCTTTCAGGAACGAGGCGACGAACCAGCCGGCGGCGACGCCGTCGGGGGCGCACGCGGCCGCCTCGCCTTCGAGGCCGGCGGCGGCGGACGCGACCCCCGCGGCGACGGCCGAGGTGCAGGGCGGGACGGCCGCGCCGGACGAGTCCGGTTCGTACTCGGTGCAGGTCGGGGCGTTCGCGGAGCTGTCGCAGGCGAACGAGCTGGTGTCGCGTCTGAGGGCGGCGGGGTTCGAGGCGCGCGTGGTCGAGCCGGGCGGGGCGACGCGGTTCCGCTTCCAGGTGCGCAGCGGGCTCTACGCGACGCGGGAGGAGGCCGCGCGGCTCGCGTCTGATTTACGCGCGCGCGGCGTCGCGGGCGAGACGGTCATCATCGATCCGGGGAGGAAGTGATGCGGCGCGTGTTTAGACGCGCGGCTTGAGGGCTGGCGGGAAGGGCGATTAACCACAGAGGCGCAGAGGACACGGAGGGGGCACAGAGATTTAATACTCTGTGCCCCCTCCGAGCCCTCTGCGCCTCTGTGGTGAAAAAGCGCTACGCAAACCTCAAGCCGCGAGGTCTAGGCGACGAAGACGCGCTTGCCGTTCTGCTGCGGGTTGAGGGTGCGGGCGGGCGAGGTGAGCGCGCTGTAGGTCTCGGCGATGATCTTCTCGGCGCCGTCGGCGTTGACCGGCTTCGAGAAGAAGTAGCCCTGCCCGTTCTCGCACCCGAGCTTCTGCAACAGCACGAGCTGCTCGTTGGTCTCGACGCCCTCGGCCACCACGTCCATGCCGAGGTTCTGCGCGAGCACGACGATGGTGCGGACGATCTCCGTGTTCTCGTTGTTCTCCGACATGCGCGTGACGAAGGAGCGGTCGATCTTCAGCGTGTCGATGGGGAAGCGGTGCAGGTAGGAGAGCGAAGAGTAGCCCGTCCCGAAGTCGTCGATGGCGAGCTTGACGCCCAGGCTCCGGAGCTGCCGCAGCATGTCGGTCGCCGTGTCGATGTTCTCCATGACGACCGACTCGGTGATCTCCAGCTTGACCGACTGCGGCTTGACGCCCGTCTCCTGGAGGATCATGGCGAAGGTGCTGATGAGCTGCGTCTGGCTGAACTGCTTGCTCGACAGGTTGACCGTGATGAAGAGCGGGTGGTCGAGCGGGAACATCTTCTGCCAGCCGTTCATCTGCCGGCACGCCTCGCGCATGACCCACTCGCCGAGCGGGACGATCATGCCCGTCTCCTCGGCCACGGGGATGAAGTCCATCGGCGAGATGAAGCCGCGCTCCGGGTGCTGCCAGCGCACCAGCGCCTCGAAGCCGCGCAGGCGGAAGTTTTCGAGCGCGACGATGGGCTGGTAGTGGAGGACGAACTCCTCGCGCTCCAGCGCCCGCCGCATGTCGGTCTCCATCTGGAGGAGGTTGATGGCGCGCGCGTGCATCGCCTTGTCGAAGATTTCGTAGCGCGCCTTGCCCGCCGACTTGGCGCGGTACATCGCGGTGTCGGCGTCGCGCAGGATGTCCTCGGCGCGCTCGTAGCCGGTGGCGCTGGGCGCGATGCCCATGCTCACGGTCGTGAAGACCTCGCGCCCGCTCAGGGTGAAGGGGACCGAGAGCTCCTTCTGGATGCGCTCGGCGACCTGGATGGACTCGGTCTCGTCGGCGATGTCTTCGATGAGCACCGTGAACTCGTCGCCGCCGAGGCGGGCGACCGTGTCGCCGGGCCGCAGGTTCTTCTTCAGGCGGTCGGCGATGCCGACGAGGAGCTGGTCGCCGATGGTGTGGCCGAGCGAGTCGTTGATGACCTTGAAGCGGTCGAGGTCGAGGTAGAGGACGGCGAACTTCGTCTGCGCGTTGCGGCGCGAGCGGGCGATGGCGAGCTTGAGGTGATCCATGAAGAGCGCGCGGTTGGGCAGCCCCGTCAGCGCGTCGTGGAAGGCGTCGTGGTGGAGCTGCTGCTCGGCCAGCTTGCGGTCGGTGATGTCCTGAATCTGGAAGATGAGGTGGACGGACTTCGAGTACTGGTCGCGCACGAGCGAGACGCTCCAGTGCACCCAGACCTCGTGCCCGGACTTGTGTATGTAGCGCTTCTCCATCTGCGACGCCGCCACCTTGCCCTTGAGCAGCTGGCCGATGTTGGAGAGCGCCGTCGGCAGGTCGTCCGGGTGCGTGACGGAGAGGAAGTCGGTCAGCAGCAGCTCTTCTTCGGTGTAGCCGAGGATGTGGCACAGGGAGCGGTTGACCTGGAGCCAGCGCCCCTCGGTCGAGACGAGCGCCATGCCGATGGCCGCGTAGTCGAAGGCCGAGCGGAAGCGGTCGCCCTCCGAGACCTTGTGCTGCGGGGCCTCGGCGACGGCGGCCTCGCGCTCGCCGCCGTAGAGCTTCGCGCGCAGCGCCGTCGCCAGCAGGCACGCGACCGCGCCGGCCGCGACCGAAATCTCCACCCCCGCGAAGCGCACGCCGAGGGCGGCGGCGAACGCGGCCGCCAGCGCCGCGGCGTTCCCGATGACCTGCCAGAAGAAGAGGCGCGCGCCGTCCTGCCACGCCGAGAGGTTCATGCGGTACGACCCGCCGAAGGCCGCGACCCCCGCGTTGCAGAAGGAGAGCACGAGCACCGCCGCGCACGCCCCGTTGAGCGTGCCCGCCGCGGGCCACCCCTGCGTCAGCGCGTCGAGCGGGCCGGCCGCCAGCCTGAGCGTCCAGACGGCGAGCGTGGCCGCCGCCGCCGCCGAGGTCGCGCGGAAGCCTACCGCCCACCACCCGCGCCCTTCGGGGAGCGCGCAGCAGAACGCGACGAGCGCCGCCATGAAGACCGCCACCTCGCCCTCGAAGAGCAGCATCGAGAGGAAGACGAACCCCTCGGCGAAGGGGAAGTGCCAGCCGCCCGCCGGGCGCCGGTCGTAGCGCGCCGAGACCTGCACGGCCAGCAGCGCCAGCAGCACGACGGGGAAGCCGAGCTGCCCGAACGGCAGCCAGAAGGCGGCCGCGAGCAGCGCGACGCCGCCCACGGCGACGACCGCGTTGACGAACTGCTGAGGGAAACGCTGCCCTTCGTTGATCTCTATGCTCATGTCTGTAAAGAGGGGTTCCCGTCTGTTCTTAGAGGGGGCGTCTTTGTCTGCGGCCGGGCGGGGGCGGCGCGGTTGCCGCGTTCGGGAGTCAAATGCGGTGCCAGAAAGGTGGCCGGCCCGCTCTCGTTAAATTAGTAGGCAAAAAGCCGTTTTAGTCTGAAGCGACTTTGTGCGGCGGGTCACCCTTCGGTCAGCGTGACGGGCGCGGGGCGTGCAATCTGACGGCTTCCTCTTCGGCTGCGGTTCGGGCGGCTGACGTGGCGTGAGTCGGCGGCAAGTGGCTGCGGAGAACCCGCGGGGGCGCGGAACGCCCGAAAATCATCCTAGCACACGGGCCGAGGGTTTGAGGAGAGTTTTTTTCGGACACCCCGCGGCGGCACGGGGCGGGTCAGAATCGGAGGGCGTGCGCGGCGCCGACGCGCGGCGCGCTCAGGGGCGAATCTTTCTCCGCGGGAGGGGCTTCAGCCTTTTATTAACCTGCGTCACCTGCCCCTCGGCCACCGAGCACATCTCCTCGGCGGGCTCGTAGCCGTCCATCGTGAGGCGCACGCGGTACGAGCCCGCCGAGGGGTAGATGACATTCTCCGTGACGCCGGAAGCCTTACCGTCAACCTCTATCCTGGCCCCCGCGGGCGTGGACTTGATGACGAGCGTGCCGAGCCGGACGACGTATTCGATCAGGAGTTTGACGGGCATCCTCTCCGCCGGGGCCAGCCTCTCGACGCGCAGCCTCTTCCAGCCCGTCAGCGTGAACGCCTCGGCCGCGCCGTCACTCTGCCCCCTCCGCTTGAAGACGCGCCTGATGTCCGGCATCGCGTCCTGCACCACCTCCATGTCGTCGTAAAGAATCTCGTCCGAGACCTCGGGGCGCTCCTCCATGATCTCGTCTGCCGACCGCTCCAGGAGCGACCTCACGCGCGCCGGGACGGTGCGGCGCGGAATACTTCTGGCGCGAGGCTGCGTCGCGGGAACCCCCCGGGATGAGCTGCCTTGCGCGTCGGCCGGCCGCGGCGCGGCCACGAGCAGGAAGAGGGCGAAGACGGCGGCCAGTCCTTTCTTCATCGCTTGCCCCCCTTGAGCTTGTGCGCGCTGAAGAACGTGATGAGGGCGAGCGCCCCGCCCGAGATGAAGTAGAGGAGCTGGTAGGAGAAGAGGAAGCTGATGTCCTCGTCGGCCACGTCGGGGATGCGCCCCAGCTCCGGGTGCTCGCCCGCGAGCGCGTAGAGGTAGGAGATTTCGTTCAGGTACAGGCCGTGGGAGACGAACGACATCAGCAGCAGCAGCCCCGTGCAGAAGAACATGATGAACTCCGGGGCCGCCGACAGCACGAACCCGGCCTCGCCGTCCTTGGCGATGAGGAGCCCGGCCACGGCCGCCGTGACCAGCAGCGTGACCTGAAACAGGTTGGTCGAGAGCGTGAGCCGGGCCTGTATGCTCCCGTCCGTCAGGTCGTTGTAAGGCTTGCCGGGGATCATGACCCTCTCGGGCTGTGTGACGTACTGGCCCATGAAGGTGGACGTGCCGAGATACCTTTTGACGGTGCGGGACGCGACCACCAGGAACACGCCCGCGCAGATGATAGCGAGGAGCCAACGCGCGGCCTTCTTCATTTGTAAGCTCTCCGGTACGTGCGGTCCGACGGACGCCGAAAGCGAGTCGTGAGAAACAGGCGCAGCCTATCTACAGGGCGCCGCCCGTGTCAAGCTTTTTCCGGCGGCGGGCGGGCGGGCGCTCAACGCCCGCCCGTCGTCAGCCAGGCGTAGTAGAGGCCGAACAGAACGCTGGCCGTGCCTGCGAGCAGGCGGACGGGGGTGTCCACGCGGCGGAAGCGCCGGGCGGTGATGACGAAGGGCAGGCCGATGAGCGTGCTCATCAGGAGCATCCCGCCGACCGAGCCCGCGCCGAAGACGAGGAGGTAGGCGAAGCCGACGAGCCTCGACCCGCCGCGCAGAATCTCCGCGAGCAGGACGAGGGTCAGCGCGGCCGACCCCGCCAGCCCGTGCACCGCGCCGACCGCGAAGGGGCGCCAGCCCCACAGGCCGCGGTGCCACGCGTGCGAGACCGCCTGCCTGTCGGCGGCGGCGTGCGCGTCGCGGCGGCCGTGGAAGTGTAGGTGCGTGTGCGTCCGCCCGCCGTGCGTGTGCGCGTGGACGTGCACGTCGCGCCGCCCGCGCAGCACCAGGTAGAGGATGCGCGTCCCGAGCAGCACGATCATCAGCGCGACCAGGAGTTCGAGCGCCGTCGCCACGCCCTCCGGCACGCGGACGCGCAGCGCAATCAGCAACGCGCCCGCGACGAAGAGCGACGCGGTGTGGCCCAGGCCCCACAGCGCCCCCACGGCGGCCGAGCGCCACACCGAGCGGTGTTCGCTGACGATGGTCGAGACGGCGACCAGGTGGTCGGCCTCGGTCGCGTGCTTGAGCCCGAGCGCGAAGCCGAAGCCGAGAAGGGGGAGGGCTGAGTCCATGCCGACATCTTATACTCTGTCTCGACCCAAAGTAAGTACGGGCGGCGCCCTCGAACCGCGAGACTGAAATCCTCTCAAACTGACGGGCGGCCGGTCTTCGCCCGGCAGTCCGGCTGACCGAACACTTACGCGCGAAGGGCAATTCCCCTGAAAAAAGGAGGTCTGAGCGGGCGGGCGCCCGGGCACGGCCTTTGCCAACGTCCGGGAGGGCGGCTCTCTCTCTATCACTGCCGCCTCCCGACGGATTGACAGTGTTCGGCCGCGGCACTCAAAGGGAGCAGTTAACCCGACTGACTGCGGTCCCCGACGCGCAAGCGCTTGAGTTAGGAGGCGCCGCGTAACCCTCGCTCGACGGAGAGCCCATGAAATACCGTACGCCCTCGCGGGTCGCGACTCTGCTGGCACTCTTCTCCATGCTCGCGCAAATGTGCGCGGGCACAATCGCGGGGGCGGCGCCGCGCCCCGACTCCACGGGCGCGAAAGTCTCGCACGCGCTGCGCGACCGCCTGCGGCTCTCGGGCGACCCGGCGCAGGCGGCCGCGGTCATCCTGCAACTGGGCGGCAAACCTTCGGGGCGGCTCAACGCGATGCTCAACCGCGCGGGCGTCCACGTCGGCGCGCGGCTCAACAGCCTCGACGCGCTCGCGCTCGAACTGCCGCTCGGGCTCGTCGAGGAGCTGGCCTCCTTCGGCGAGGTGCGTTTCGTCTCGCCGGACGCGGACGTGGTCTCGACGGGTCACGTCGTGACGACGACGGGCACGGAGGCGGCGCGCACCTCCGGGCTCGTCGCGGGGCTCGCCGGCCCGCCCTTCGACGGCGCGGGCGTCGGCATCGCCATCATCGACTCCGGCATGGACGTGACGCACAAGTCTTTCGGCGCGAAGGCCGACCTGTCGGGGAGTCGCGTCAAGTTCAAGAAGGACTTCACGGGCGAGGGCAAGGCCGACAAGGACTTCTACGGGCACGGCACGCACGTCGCCTCCTCGGCCGCGGGGATGAGCACGGTGCCGGGCGGCGTCTACGAGGGCGTCGCCAGGGGCGCCGACCTCCTCAACCTGCGCGTGCTCGACGCGGAGGGGCGCGGCCGCGTCTCCGACCTGCTGAGCGCGCTCAACTGGGTGCTCAGCCCCGCCGACCCGAACAAGCCGCTCAGCCTCTCCAACCCTTCGAACGCGACGAAGTACAACGTCCGCGTCGTCAACCTCAGCCTGGGCGCGCCGGCGGCCGACTCGTACCGCGTAGACCCTCTGTGCAGGGCGGTGCGCAGGCTGGTGGACGCAGGGATTGTGGTCGTCGCCGCCGCGGGCAACAACGGGAAAGACAACTCGGGGCAGAAGCTCTACGGCGCCGTCCACTCGCCCGGGATCGAGCCCTCGGCCATCACGGTCGGCGCGACCAACACCTTCGGCACCGACGCGCGCTCGGACGACGGCGTCGCCTCTTTCAGCTCGCGCGGGCCGACCCGCGGCTCGTGGCTGGACGAGGCCGGCGCGCGCCACTTCGACAACCTCGTCAAGCCCGACCTCTCCGCGCCCGGCAACCGGCTGATCTACGCCGAGGCCGACGACGGCGGCAAGCCGAACACGCTCGTCAGGCTGAACCCGCAGCTCGACACGGGGCTCGTCGATTCCGACAACAAGCGGCTGATGTACCTGTCGGGCACGTCGATGGCGACGCCGCTCGTCGCGGGCGCGGCCGCGCTGATGCTCCAGGCCAACCC
>DASVQJ010000224.1:0-3915 GCA_036389235.1 Pyrinomonadaceae bacterium
CTTCGGGTTCCAGTTCATCGTCCCGCGTTCCCACTTCCCTGAAGCCGTTTTCATCCGGGTGGGTATGAAGTGAGCTATAAACACAGAGGCACAGAGGCACGGCTTGTTGAGTTATATCGCATCAAGCTGTGTCTCCGTGTCTCCATGTCTCCGTGTTCGAACTCTCCCGGTTTCACTCGACCGCGGACTGCAATAGGCCCACGCTCACGGTCGTCTACTGACTTAATCAAACTGACCAAGTCCCGTCTCTCACACTGACCGGGCCGGTCAACCCGACCGCCATCCCTTTCGACAAACTCACTCTTTATCCCGGCGAAACCCGCTAATTTCGCCCTCCCCGAGCCCTGACCGCCGCGGCACGCGGGCTGCACCGGCAGTCCGCGGCAGCCCGC
This sequence comes from Pyrinomonadaceae bacterium, assembly GCA_036389235.1. Lineage (GTDB taxonomy): Bacteria > Acidobacteriota > Blastocatellia > Pyrinomonadales > Pyrinomonadaceae > QHXN01. Next base: position 393 of record DASVQJ010000224.1, read on the forward strand.
CGCCGTGCTCGTTCGCCCCAGAGCGCCGGATGCCCACCTCGCTTTAAGAGACCGAATGATGAACGTGAAATCGAAACTCTTAACCCTGCTCTTCTGCTCCGCGCTGCTGCTCGCGCCCCTCGGCTCCGGCCGGGCGCTGGCCGGCGGCAAGGGCAGGGGCGGGGACGAGCCGGACGCGCGCGACCCCTTCAACCGCGACAAGGTCTCCTCCGCGCTGCGCGACCGCGCGCGGCAGGGCAGCCGCGGCAAGGGCGGCGGCAACAGCGGCAAGGGCGGCGAGACGGCGCAGGTCGTCCTCCGCCTCGACGGCAAGATGAGCGGCGGCCTCACCTCCCTGCTCAGCCGCAACGGCGCGCACGTCAAGCAGGAGCTGAAGAGCCTCGGCATGGCCATCGCCGAGCTGCCCCTCTCGGCCCTCGACGAGCTGGCCTCGTTCGCGGAGGTCTCGTTCGTCTCGGCCGACGCGGAGACCGAAGTGCTCGGGCACGTCTCGAAGACGACGGGCGCCGACGCGGCCGCCGCGCAGACCTACAGCACGGTCACGCAGCTCAACGGCACGGGCGTCGGCATCGCCGTCATCGACTCGGGCGTCTACGACCAGCACGCCGACTTCCTCGACGCCGCGGGCGCGGCCGGCCGCGTCGTCTTCAACAAGAACTTCGTCACGACCGAGGCGCGCACCGACGACCCCTACGGCCACGGCACGCACGTCGCCGGCCTGGCCGCGGGGCTCGACCGCATCAAGGGCGGCGCCTACAGCGGCGTCGCCACCGACGCCAGGATCATCGACCTGCGCGTGCTCGACTCGAAGGGCAAGGGGCAGACCTCCTGGCTGCTCGGCGCGCTCGACTGGGTCGCGGCCAACTACGCGGCCTACAACATCCGCGTCGTCAACATCAGCCTGGGCGCCCCGGCCGTCGATTCGTGGGCCGACGACCCCGTCTGCGACGCCGTCCGCAGGCTCTACCACCTCGGCATCGTGGTCGTGGCCGCCGCGGGCAACAACGGGAAGAACGCGCTGGGGCAGAAGGTCTACGGCCAGGTTCACACGCCCGGCATCAGCCCGCACGCCATCACGGTCGGCGCCTCGAACACCTTCGGCACCGACTCGCGCGCAGACGACGCGGTCGCCACCTACAGCTCGCGCGGCCCCACCCGCGGCTACTGGGTGGACGCGGCCGGCGCGAAGCACTACGACAACCTCCTGAAGCCCGACCTCGTCGCCCCCGGCAACAAGCTCGTCTCGGCCGAGTCCTACCCGAACAGCCTTCGGACGGGCGGCGCGGCCGCGGCCTACGACGACGCGACGCAGGAGAGGGATTTCATGTACCTGTCGGGCACGTCGATGGCGGCGCCGCTCGTGGCGGGCGCGGCCGCGCTGATGTTCGAGGCCAACCCGAAGCTCACGGCCGGGATGGTCAGGTCGCTCTTGCAGTACACGGCCACGCCCCTGAGGAACTTCAACACGCTGGAGCAGGGGGCGGGCGAGCTGAACGTCGCCGGCGCCGCGCGCCTCGCCGACCTCGTCCGCCGCGACCTCGACCAGGCGACCGCGGCCGTGGGCGCGCCGCTCTTAACGGCCGCGCCCCCCGCGGCGCAGAGCTACATCGTCGACCGCAACTACGTCTGGGCGCAGGGCGTCACCTTCGACTTCACCTACGGCACCGGCGCCGAGCTGGTGACGAAGTTTCAGGAGGGCTACCGCCTCGCCAACCACATCAACAACGACTGCCTCGTCCAGGCGAACGGCGTCATCGTCAAAGACCCCGCGAAGCTGACGGCGGGCGTCGTGCTCGGCAAGAACATCATGACGAGCGCGGGCGGCCTGCTCGGGACGGGCACGGCCATCCCCTTAAGCCTGCGCGGCAGCGGCGTCATCATGAGCGACGGCTCGCTTTTGAGCGACGGCTCGATCATGGGCGACGGGTCGCTGCTGAGCGACGGCGTCATCATGAGCGACGGGTCGCTCCTGTCCGACGGCTCGCTCCTGAGCGACACCATCGCGGGCGTCTCCGTGCTCGTCGGCGGCGACAACACGGCCTTCATGGCCCCCGCGCCGTAGCGGCCCGAAGTCACCCCAGAAGTCTTCCCCAACGCAGCCCGAATAGAGCCAATGTTCCGGTCGTTTTCACAGACAGACGCGGCGCGCGCGCCCAGCCTCTTCGCCGCCTTCGCCCCCCTCCGGGTGGCGGGCGCGGTGCGGGCCGAGCCGCTCGCGCGCGGCGCGGAGGCGGAGGTCGTCGAGTTCCTCTCGGAACGACCCGTCCACGCCGTCAACCTTCTGGGGCTGATCGCCGACAACGGGTTGGTGAGCCCGCACAACCGCGGCACGTTCTACGCCTGCCGCGACGAGCGCGGGCGCCTCGAAGGCGTGGCGCTCATCGGCCACGCGACCCTCTTCGACGCGCGCACGCCGCGCGCCCTGCGCGCCTTCGCGCGCGCGGCGCAGACGCGCCCGAACCTGCACCTCGTCCTGGGCGAGTCGGCGCCGGTCGCGGAGTTCTGGCGCCACTACCGCGCCGAAGGCCGGCCGATGCGGCTCGCCTGCCGCGAGCTTCTGTTCCGGATGGACGGCAAGGGGCGCGGCGCCGGCGGCGAAGCGGTCGAGGGGCTGCGCCCCGCCGCGCGCGAAGACCTCGCTCTAATCATGCCGGTGCAGGCGCGCATGGTCGAGGAGGAGAGCGGCATCGACCCGCGTTCGAGCGACCCCGAAGGCTTCCGGCGCCGCTGCGAGCGGCGGATAGACCGCGGCCGGACGTGGGTGCTGGTCGAGGGCGGGCGGCTCGTCTTCAAGGCCGAGGTGATGGCCGAGGCCGAAGGGGTCGTCTACCTCGAAGGCGTGTACGTCGCGCCGGAGGAGCGGGGCCGGGGGGAGGGGCTGCGCTGCCTGTCGCACCTGACGCGCGAGCTGCTCGGCCGCGCGGACTCCGTCTGCCTCCTCGTCAACGAGCGCAACGAGCCGGCGCACGCCTTCTACCGCAGGGCGGGGTTCCGCTTCGAATGCCACTACGACACGATCTTCCTGCGCCGCGACTAGCGACCCGTCAGGCCGGGCCGCGAGGCTCGGCGCAGGTCAATCACGGAGGCCCGGCCGGATTCTTCCGGCCGGGCCTCCGTGTCTCCGCGGTTAACCCTCCTTCGGTTCGCCGTAGAGCGCGTTGACGAGGAGCGCGGCCAGCACGACGACGACGGCGCCGACGACGTTGTACCAGAGGAAGGCGATAGACGTGCGGAAGAAGCAGAAGAGGACGGCCGCCTCGCCCGCGAGCGCGCCGACGAAGGCCGCCGTGCCCGTCACGCGCTTGAAGTAGAAGCCGAGGAGGAAGATGCCGAGCAGCGTCCCGTAGAAGAGCGAGCCGAGCCGGTTGACGGCCTCGACCAGCGAGCCGAGCTGGCCCGCGTACTGCGCGAACGCGATGGCGAAGAGGCCCCAGAAGACTGTCGCGAGCTTCGAGGAGACGAGGTAGAAGCGGTCCGACCCGTCGCGCTTCAACAGACGCCGCTGGATGTCCACGACGGTCGC